>JAXDMK010000058.1:0-4746 GCA_034666105.1 Actinomycetota bacterium
ACGTCCGTCCAAACCCAGAGGGATGTACCCCCCCGGCCACCTGTGCTTGAGAAGACCGGCGCTGGGAACAGGGGGTCCTCCTCTCGCAGAACGTGTACCCGCTGGATGAAATGGACGCCGAGTCGATCAGCGATCTGCTTACTGCCAACCAGGTCGTCGATGTCGATGCGCCGTGCTGGTGGCCGACTCGTTGAGGGCTTTCGGAGCGGACCGAGATTGGCAAACGACCTGTGGCCTGACGCCTTGGCCCATCGCCAAACATCGGGCCAATACCAGACACCGGTGCCGCCTTGGCCTCGTGTGGTCCAGTAGACGGCCGTCGGAAACGCGCCATCGCGTAAGCGGAAATGATGAAGCGCCTGAACCCGAACCAGCCCAAGACGCAGCGCGGCCTCTCGGGCACCGACGAGGTGCTCCACATCCACCCTCCGCCCCACGGCTGAAGCGTAGTCATAGAGCGGACGATAGGACGAATCATCGGAGATGTAAAGAGATCATGACTAGTGACCCCCCAAAACGCGCCTCCTCCTACTGCATGTATCGGGGCTCTAGGTGTCAGCTCGGATGGTTAGTGACCCCCCATATCGCGGGTTTCCTCGCCACCCAAGGATTGCTGTCCGGATCGGCTATACGGCGCACCCGTAGTGGTGCATGTTCCGTTTCTCTGCCATTGCTGCCGCCGTCGTGCTCACGGGTTGCTCCGCACGCTCTGACCCTGCAGTACCCGCGCCCACGGCCACGCAGTTCGCACCCCCCACCCCGGCGAGGGTCTCGGAAGACCACGCCGGGGAGCCAATAGGACTGCCACCCGCACGCAGGGCCGAGCTCGGGCTGTTACCTCTGGGGCAGGCGACTGGCGACCTTCCTGCCCTGTCCGCAGGTCAATGGGCTGACCCGGAGGCCGTGGCCGCGCGTTTCGTCGTTGTGGACAGCAGCTATGGCGCCGCCGAAGATCCGGCGGACGTTGCCATCCGTCGGGCGACCTACACCACGACTCGACTGGCCGACGACCTCGGCCTGTCCTCGTCTGGCGGAGCCCGGCTCGAGCTGCTCCGCCAGCGCGAGGTCGTCTTCGTGGGCGAGGTGCTGAGCGTTGCCACCGCGGCGCGAAGCGCTGATGTCACGGTGGTCGAGGTCGCGGCGCAGCTCACCACCACCAGCGCGGACCAGGGACCCGAGCAGCAGGTCCGCTTCTACCGGATGACGCTCGGCTGGCAGCCGACTGACCAGCACTGGCTCGTGGCCTGGGTCGAGCAGTCATGAACCCCAGTGAGGGCGAGCGGCGCACCATGGGTGACGAGGCCGGTGGGGCGATGATTCTGCTGCTCGTTGTATGCGGCTTCATGGTCGTCGCCGTCGGTGGTTTCCTGACCATGATGCTGCTGGGGATGTCGGCCGCTGTTGGTGAGGCCGGCGACAAGAGCGCCTCGCCCACCCCAGTGGCCATCGCCGACATACCGCCCGAGTTGTTGGCCGTCTACCAGCAGGCGGCCCGGGACACCTGCGGCATGCCCTGGGGTGTTCTCGCCGCCGTCGGGTCGATCGAGTCAGACCACGGCCGTTCGGAGCTTGCGGGCGTGCACTCCGGATCGAACTTCGCCGGTGCCCAGGGGCCGATGCAGTTCATGCCACCGACGTGGGCCGCCTACGGCGTCGACGGCAACCACGACGGTGTGACCAACGTCTACGACCCGGTCGACGCCATCTGGGGGGCGGCGAACTACCTGTGCGCCTCCGGCGCGGCCGATCCCGCTCGTCTCCGGGACGCCATCTGGGCCTACAACCATGACTGGGGCTACGTCGAGGACGTCCTCCGCCTCGCCGACGACTACGCCAGCGCTCCGTCCCGCGGTGTCGGCTCCGGCGGCGCTGCCGCCGTGCTCAACAACCCGAACGTCACCCTCTGCCCCGAGTGCCGCCAGGACCTCGTCGACGGCGTCATCGACCAGCGGGTCATCGACTTCCTCGCCTGGGCGGGGCAACGACATCGGGTGGCGGTCTCGGTGCTCAAGACCGGCCACAGCCAGTTCGTCCACGGTACGGACCGGATCAGCAACCACTGGGAAGGCCGGGCGGCGGACCTGTACGCCATCGACGGTGAGGACGTCACGCCGTCGTGTGGCCCGTGCCGCAGCTTTGCCGAGGAGGTGGTGGGGTTGGATGAGGGTCGACCCACCGAGATGGGCGTCCCGTGGGGGGACATGGTCGGGTCAGGCGGCTGGAACGTCTTCAGTGACGCCGACCACCAGGATCATGTCCACGTCGGATGGGCAGCATGAACCGGCCAGAGTCGGACCCCGAGCGACCGTCCCGCATGTACCCGCCAGCCGAGTCCTCGTCAGGGCGAGCAGCGGCACTTCACTACGCAGCAAACGGCTGGCCGGTGCTGCCGGTGGCAGGGATGGCGGGGGAGAGATGCAGCTGCCGGCGGGACTGCGAGAGCCCGGCCAAACACCCTCTTACCCGCCACGGCGTGCACGACTCCACCACAGACTCTCGCCGCATTCGACAGTGGTGGGGACACTGGCCCGGTGCCAACGTCGGTGTTGCGACCGGGACAGCTTCGGGTGTCGCGGTCGTCGACGTAGATGTCCACTCAGGCGGCCGCCGGGCGCTTGACGCACTCCGGACTGCGGGGTGGGATCTTCCCCCAACGCTGATGGCCTTCAGCGGGGGAGGGGGCTTCCACCTCTTCTACGGGCTTCCGGCGGACGCGAGAATCGGAAACACGGTAGGGCGCCTGCCCGGTGCCAGCCTCGTCCTTCCCGGAATCGACCTCCGCGGCGATGGAGGCTATGTCGTAGTTGCGCCCAGCCTCCACCGCAGCGGACACCACTACCGCTGGTCGGCGCCAGCCGCCGAGCTCGCTCCACTTCCGCTGTGGCTTCTACGGCAACGACCGATCGCTGCCGCGGCGTCGACCGTCGATCGTGTTCGTGCCGCTACCCCCTACGGCGCGGCAGCGCTCGCTGAAGAGGTCTTCGCCGTGCGCCGCCTCGTGGCCGGCGTACGCAACGACGGCCTCAACAGGGCCGCCTTCTGCCTCGGCCAGCTCGTCGGCGGTGGTGAATTGCCGGAAGATGCCGTACACGCGGTACTGCTGACTGCCGCTCTGTCCATCGGTCTTGGCGAAGTCGAGGCGAATCGCACAATCCGCAGCGGCCTCTCGGCCGGAGAACAAGTGCCGCGGACCGCACAGCGCACTATCGCAGCGAGAAGGGCTGGTCAGACGGAGGAAGCGGACCACGTTCCGGCGATGCTCGAATCAGAGCGGTGGGCGCCGGGCTCTCGCCCCATTCTCCCATGACGGCTTCCAAGGACGCCCAGCGGGATGCGATCGCCGACCGGTGCCGAAATACCGGCGAGGCCACCTACTGGGACATTGAGGACATTCAGTTCCACTGTCGGATCGGACGAACGACCGCCTGGCGTCTGGCCCGCAACGATGATCAATTCCCGAACCCGGTCGTTCTTGGGAGCCGAAACCTCATTTGGCCTCGGATGGAGGTCGTGGCGTTCTTCGAGGCTCGCCGGCAGCCAAGCCACTATTCAGCGCGAAGCAAGGCTCCCACTGGAATCGAGCTGCCGGACCATGAGCGAGAGGTGGTCGGCGTTCCGCGCCCGCTTCGGCCACGCCAGCAGCGCCGACAAGACGCATGACCCTGGTCGGCGAGTCACGATCAGACGGGACGCGCCACGCTCTCGACTTCGACTGCGGGGTCAAGGCCTACCCCCCGGTGACCCCCGGCGGCCACTGGCGGCTGCGGTGGCTGGAGGAGGGGCGGCGGCGGGAGACGACGGCGCCGTCCCGGCGTAATGCCATGTCCAAGGCCGCCGATGTGGTGGCCCGGCTGTCCCAGGGGCGGCCCACCGACCTGGCCCAGGCCCCCGCCGAGCTGCTGGTGACGCATTACCTCGACCCGGCCCGCCGCCCGGTGCGGGGCCGGGCCTGGTCGGCACGGCACCGGGAGGAGCAGGAGGCCTACTGCCGCCGCTTCGTGAGCCCCGTCGTCGCCGCCGCCGAGCTGGGCCAGCTCTCGCGCCTGCACTTCAACGCCATCCTGGCCCAGGCCGGCTCCGCGTCGGTCGCCGCCCACCTGCGCCGCTGCCTGTCGGCCATGGTCGGCGCGGGCCTGGAGGAGGGCCTGCTGCTGGCCCGCCAGGACGTGCTGCGGGGGGTGCGCTGGGCGCCGCCGGCGGGGGAGGGGAGCGACGACGAGGCGGGTGACGGCCACTACGTGGAGGAGGCCGAGATCCCCACCTCGGCCGCGGTGCACGCCCTGGCCGCCGCCGCGGGGGAGCGCTCGGGGCTGTGGTGGAGGGAGCTGCAGCCGCTGGTGGTGGCCTACTCGGGCCTGCGCTGGGGGGAGATGGCCGCTCTCACCGGGGACCGGGTCGACCCGACCCGGCGGCGCATCACCGTCGATCGCCAGGTCGTCGAGACCCGCCACGATCTCGCCCTCAGCTTGCCCAAGAACCGCCGCCGGCGCACCACCATGTACCCCGCCGCCACCCCCGGCGGGGTGGACCTGGCCGCCCTGGTGGCCCGCCGGGTGGCCGAGGTCGGCCCCACGGGGCTGCTGTTCCCCTCGCCCAAGGGCCACTGGCCCCGGCGCTCCAACTACCGGCGCAACACCTTCGAGCCCGCCGCCACCGCCGCGGGCTGGCCCAAGGGCAACGACGGCCGGCGGCTGTGGACCTTCCACTCCCTGCGCCACGTCTTCGCCACCTGGGCCCTGGCCCAGC
>JAXDMK010000059.1:0-15695 GCA_034666105.1 Actinomycetota bacterium
ACTACCAGGTGGAGGCGGATGTGGCTTCCGCCGCGGGCGCGGCCATGGCCATGCGTCGCACCGTCTGGGACGCCGTCGGCGGCTTCGCCGAGGAGTACTTCGCCTACCACGAGGACACCGAGCTCAGCGTGCGCTGCTGGCAGCGGGGCCTGCGGGTGGTCTACGTCCCGACCGCGGTCGTGACCCACCGCTACCACTTCTCCCGGAACCCGGCCAAGTGGTACCTGCTCGAACGCAACCGGCTGGTGTTCGTGCTCACCACCTACGAGCGCCGCACCCTCGTCCTCCTGGCGCCGGCCGCCCTGGCGGTGGAAGTGGGCATGCTCCTGGTGGCGGCCCGGGCCGGGTGGCTGCGGCCCAAGCTGAAGGGCTGGGTGTGGCTCGTCCGCAACCGGCGATGGGTCGGGGAGCGCCGGCGGCGGCTGCAAGCGGAGCGGGTGGTGGGCGACCGGGCCCTGGCTCCCCGCCTGGCCACCCGGTTCGACGCGGCCAACATGGGCGTCCCCGGATGGATCGCTCCCCTCGACGCCGGGCTGGCGGCCTACTGGTGGCTCGCTCGGAAGATGCTCCGCCGGAGCCGCTCCCTCGCCTAGGCTTCGGGGGCCTTGAGTTCCCGCGGCCACCTGCTCGTCCTGCTGGTGACGCTGTCCAGCGTCCTGTTCATCGTCCGGCTCCTCCGACGCCACCACCTGCCGGCGCGCTACGCGCTGCTGTGGCTCTCGGTCGGCGCGGTGCTGATCTTCCTGGCCGCCTTCCCCGGCGTGCTCGACGCCACGTCCGACTGGATGGGCATCAGCTACGGCCCCACCACCTTCTTCCTGGGCGCCATCACCCTGCTCCTGCTGGTCGTCGTCCACTTCTCCTGGGAGCTGTCCCGGCTGGAGGAACGCACCCGGCTGCTGGCCGAGGAGCTGGCCATCCTGCGGGCGGAGGCGCCGCCCGCCCCCCCCAACCCCGATCGGGAGGACGAAACCGCACGATGGTGAACCGCCTGTGGGCCGCACCGCCCCGTCTCATCCTGACCCTCGTCCTCGCCACCGTCCTGGCCGTGCTGGCTCCGCCGGCGGCGAGCGGCAGCCAGTCCGAGCCCACGCCCCACAGCGACGCCGATGCGGCCGAGGCCGGGGCCCAGGCCGCGGCCCAGGCGCCGGTCGACATCCCGGTGCCGACCGGGTCGTTCGTCACCTACCGGGTCTTCGCCACCCAGTACGCGTCCCACGACCCGGCCAGCGTCGAGGTCGCGGTGCCCGACAAGTGCGCCAAGTTCGCCGCCCTCAAGAACACGGGGGCCCTGAGCGGCCAGGGCTGCCCCGCCGGCTACGGCACCGGCCTCGACTACCGGGTCATCGTCACCCTGGCCAACGGCACCAGCCAGGTCATCCCGGTGAAGGACGTCGGGCCGTGGAACGTCGACGACAACTACTGGGACCCGAGCGCGGCCGGCTCGCCCCGTCCCCGCCGCCTGTTCGGCGACCTGGCCACGGGCAAGCCCGAGTCCACCGCCGCCTTCAGCGACGGCTACAACGTCCAGGCCAACTGCAAGGACCTCGACCAGAAGCCCACCGACCGCACCGCCGGCGCCGACCAGTTCGGCCGGTGCGTGCTCAACCCGGCCGGCATCGACCTGTCGCTGGAGGCGGCCAAGAAGCTCGGTCTCCGCTCCGACGAGAACGCCTTCGTCAACGTGACCTTCCTGTGGGAGCCGGTGGCCGCCGGCACCCAGCCCGCCCTGGTCAGGGGCAACGTCCGCTACCTGCGCCAGACCCGCACCAGCGGGCCGGCCGACTTCAGCTACATGTACGGCGATGCCGGCGACTTCCCCCTCATGGGGGACTGGGACGGCAACGGCACCAAGACGCCCGGCGTCTTCCGGGCCGGCACCTGGTACCTGCGCAACTCGAACAGCAGCGGGGTGGCCGACGTGGCGTTCGGCTACGGCGACCCGGGCGACTATCCCGTGGTCGGAGACTGGAACGGCGACGGCCGCGACACCATCGGCGTCTTCCGGGCCGGCAACTGGTACTTCCGCAACTCCAATTCCACCGGGGTGGCCGACGCGGTGTGGCCCTTCGGCGACTACGGCGACACCCCCGTGGTGGGCGACTGGAACGGCAACGGCACCGACACGTTCGGCGTCGTGCGCCGGGGCGTCTGGTACATCGCCGATTACTTCGACGCCGGCCGGGCGGAGAAGACCTTCGCCTACGGCAACCCGGAGGACGCGCCCGTCGTGGGCGACTGGGACGACGACGGCGACGCCACCGCCGGCATCTTCCGCGACGGCCAGTGGTACACCACCGACACGCTGGGCTCGGGCGTCGCCGACGACAACTTCCACTACGGCGACCCGACCGACCGTCCCGTGCCCTGGAGCTGACCCAGGGACCGTCCGACCTAGACCGGGCCGACCTAGACCGGGCCGAGCCGGGCCGGACGGACATAGACTCCGTGGCCGTGAGCCCCCGGCCGGAGGTCGTGGGGCCGGACACCCGCAGGGGCGGGGCTGAGGCCAGATCTCTCCTCGTCATCATCCCCGCCCTGAACGAGGAGGCGGCCCTCGGAGGAGTGATCCGGGAGCTGCGGGAGTGGTCGCCCGCCGTCCACATCCTGGTGGTCGACGACGGGTCCACCGACTCCACCATCGCCGTGGCCCGGGCCGCCGGCGTCGACGTCGCCCCCCTCGTGTTCAACCTGGGCGTGGGCGGCGCTCTCCAGACGGGGTTCCGGTACGCGGTGCGCCACGGGTTCACCCGGGCGATCCAGTTCGACGGCGACGGCCAGCACGACGCCTCCGAGATCCCCGCCCTCCTGGCCGGCCTCGACGCCGGCGCCGACCTGGTCATCGGCAGCCGCTTCGCCCCCGCCACCGCCACCGCCGCCCCGACGGGGCCGGGCGACGGGTACGCCGTCGGACGGATCCGGGGCGGGGCCATGCGGGGACTGCAGCTGGCGGTGCGCATCCTGGGCGGGCGTCCTTTCACCGACGCCTCGTCCGGCTTCCGGGCCTTCTCTGCCCCCCTCCTTGACTTCTTCGCCCAGCGCTACCCCAACGAGTTCCTGGGCGACACGGCCGAGGCCCTCCTCCTCGCCTGCCGGGCCGGCTTCGACGTGGTCGAGGTGCCGGTGCGGATGCGGCCCCGGGCCGGCGGCACCCCGTCCAACGGCCGGGTCAAGCTGGCCTACCACTACGTGCGGGTTCTCGTGAGCATGATCGGCACCTCCTCACCACGGCGGACGACGGCGCACCAGCCGGTGCCCGACTCCGGACCGAGGTGATCCGCCGGCGCGTCCGCGTCGTGGTGGTGAACTACAACGGCGGCGGTACCACCCTGGCCTGCCTGGAGAGCGTCCTCGCCACCGAGTGGCCGGAGGACGAGCTGGAGGTCGTTCTGGTCGACAACGCCTCCACCGACGGGGTGGTGGCCGCGGTCAAGGCGGGCATGCCCCGGGTGACGGTGATCGAGTCCGGCTCCAACCGGGGCTTCGCCGGCGGGTGCAACCTGGCCCTGCACGGCCTGTCCGGGGTCGACTACGTCGCCCTGCTCAACAACGACGCCACCGTGGAGCCGTCGTGGCTCCAGCCCCTGGTGGCGGCGGTGGAGCGCGATCCGGCGGTGGGCGCGGCCTGCCCCAAGATCCTCTTCACCGGGTCCTTCGTCGACGTGGTCCTCGAGTCGTCCACCGCCGTCCGGGGACTGGGCGACCGGCGGCCCCTGGGCGTGCGGCTCAGCGGTGCCCGCCTCGACGGGAAGGACGCGTCCGACAAGGTCCAGATGGTCGACGGTTTCTGGGGGTTGGAGCACGGCCACGACGGCGAGGGCGCCTTCCAGTGGAGCAACGGCGCGGCCCACGTCCGGGTGCCGGCCCGCCCCGACGGCAGCCTGCCCCGGTTGCAGCTGCGCCTGGCCGCCGGCAGCCACCGCACGGTGGTGGTGAGGTCCGACCCGGAGGAGTTCGAGATCCCGGTCACGCCCACCGCCGCCTGGTACGACGTGCCCATCGCCGGCCTCCCGTTCCCCGTGCTCAACAACGCCGGCAACCTGCTCCTGGCCGACGGCTACGGCGTCGACCGGGGCTACCAGCAGCGCGACGGCGGCCAGTTCGACACGTCCGACGAGGTCTTCGCCTGGTGCGGGGCGGCGGTGCTGCTGTCCCGGTCCTACCTCCAGTCGGTGGGCCTGTTCGACGAGCGCTACTTCCTCTACTACGAGGACACCGATCTGTCGTGGCGGGGTCGGGCCCAGGGCTGGCGGTACGTGTACGTGCCCGAGTCGGTCGTGCGCCACGAGCACTCGGCGTCGTCGGTGGAGGGCTCGCGCCTGTTCGCCCACTACGTGGAGCGCAACCGGCTGCTCACGCTCACCCGCAACGCGCCCCTGTCCCTGGCGGCCAAGGAGGCCGGCCGCCACCTGCTCATCACCGGCTCCTACGCCCGGCGCGACATCCTCAGCCCGCTCATCCAGGGCCGCCGCCCGACGGTGGAGACGGTCCGTCGCCGGCTGCACTCCCTCGCCGCCTTCACCCGCCTCATCCCCGGCGCCCTCGTCGACCGCCGTCACCTCCGCAGCCGCCGCACCGTCGGCGACCACGAGCTGCTCGAGAAGTGGGTCACCAAGGTCTGAGGGCGCCCTGAACACCCGGGTCAGCGTCCTCGCCCTTTTCGATCAATGAAATCGTCGTGATCCGGCTGTTTTCGGGCCCGATCACGACGATTCCAGCGCACGGAATGTTTCGTGCCGCCAAAACGTCGTGGCGCGGAGCCCCGCCAGCCTAGGTCTGGGACTGGCTGCCGGGGAAGGGGCCCCGGACGTCGACCGTGCGCTTGAGCAGGGTCAGGCTGGGCTGGCCACCGTCGGGGACGAGGCGCTTCCAGATGAGCTCCAGCTCAGGGTCGTGGAGCTCGCCGGCGGCGGTGGCCAGGGCCTCGGCGAACCAGTCGAAGCCCTGGGCCAGCTTGCACTCGGGCAGACCCAGCTCGTCGGCCCGCTCGGTGAAGGTCTTGAACCGGGCCCGGGTGATCTGGTCCCACTTGGGGGTGACGGTGGGACTCATCACCACCGCCGACCGGAGGAGGTTGGCGTAGCGGGGCACGAGCTGGGCCTCGTCCATCTTGAGGCAGGCGTCGCCGATCTCGACCAGGGCGATCTTGGCGTCGGTGTACGTCACCGGGCCCATACGCCGGATGTCGGCCATCGACAGGCCGGCCATCGCGATCGTCTCCAGCAGGTGGCCCAGGGAGGCCTCGGCCAGGGCCAGCTCGTAGAGGTACGACCGTCCCATCCGGTCCCAGTCCTGCTTCGTGACGTCGTCGGTGAACGACTTGCGGAGGATGGCCGACGCCTCCGCCGGCAGCCCGCTCAGGCGGTAGGTGCGGGCCTGGAGCACGGTGAACAGGGAGAACTTCTCGCCCATGGCGGCGGCGGCCTCGTCGGCCACCACCCGTGCGATGGCATCGGCCCGCTCCCGGGGAATGCCGAAGCGCTCGTAGCGCCCGGCCAGCACCGGGCCACAGGTCATGATCGGGCCGTCGGACACCAGGGGGCCCAGCTTGCGCCCCATCCGCCCGGTGGACTGCACCAGCCGGCGCCAGATTTCGTCGAGGTCGCGGTCGCCGGCCCGGCCGGCGTCGACCAGCCGCACCGCGGCCTTGGCGATGGCCGGGTGCCGGGTGCGCAGCGAGGTCCCGCTCCCCGCGCCCACGCCGGCGGCGATGAGCCGGGCCCGGATCGCCGGTGCGTGCGCCCGATCGATGCCGGCCAGGTCGGCGACGACGGCCAGGTCGACACCGTCGAAGTCACACGCCTCGGCCACGGCGACGGCCAGGAAGGCGGCGAGGTCGGCCGAGCCGACCCCGGCCAGGAGGGTGGCCACGTGGTCGGGCAGGGCGTCGGGGCCGAAGCGCTGGTCGAGGATGCCGCCGAGGAGGGTGGCGTCACACATCCCCTGGCGGGAGCCGACGGCGTCGAGCAGGTACTGGCCCCGCTCGTCGGCGGGGTCGGACTCGAGGGCCCGCAGCGAACCGTTGGCGGCCCACACCTCCACCAGCCGGTCGGCATCGGCCGGGGCCAGCTCGATCAGCTTCGTCCGCATCCCGAGCGTCGGCCACAGGCTGACGAACTTCTCCCACGGCGGCTCCGCGCTGCGGCCCTGGGTCTTGAACTTCGACTCCCAGTCGGGACTGCGCCCGACTAGAACCCAGTGGATGTCCTTGCGCACCTTGGCCAGGGGGGTGACCGTGGCTTCCAGGTCGGCCCCCAGCTCCTCGGCGTCGTCGCTGACCAGCACCCACGGGCCCTCGGGCAGGGCGGCCACGTCGTCGCCGTCGAGGCGGGTACCGGGATCGCGGAACAGCACCTTGGTACCGGCCCGGACCAGATCGACCGCGATCTGGCGGACGGTCGTGGTCTTGCCCGAGCCCCGCGGCCCGACCAGCAGCACCATGGCCGATTCGATGGTCTTCTCGAAGGCCGCCACCGCCGGCGCCACCGCCTGGCGGCGCAGGACCTGGGTCTCCGGCGCCTGGGCGATACGCCAGTCGGCGGGGCCGCCGTCGTAGTAGCGGACGAGGTCGTCGGACCCCAGCGGCTCGCCCGCGCCGGCCAGCAGCTCCGGGGTTACTTCAGTCCAACCCTTCAGAACACTCACGATTCTCCCTCGACGTCTTCACCCAGCTGGCGCAAGCCCTCCGCCAGTGCTGCTCGCAGCCGGCGGGCGGACTGGGGCGTCAGGTGGGTGATGATCCCTGCGCCCTTCCGGTCCTGCTCCTCCACCGTGATCTCGACCCGGATGTCCTCGCACTCGTCGCAGTCGTCGGTGATGGCGACGGCCCACGAGCACGGCGGGCGCTCGCCCCCGGCCGGGTGGTCGTCCATCCCGTAGTCGATCGACTTTTTCATGGCGACTTTTTCATCCAAATCTCTTCTTGGGCGACTTCTTCACACGACCTGCGGTTTCGGCATCGGGATGTCCTGGCCGCCGGCCACGTTGGCCTGCTTGCAGATCTCGCCCTCGACGACCTGGTCGAGGTTCGGCGTCTGAGAGTCGACCAAGGGGTCCCAACCGGGACGGGCGCTCACGTCGTAGCCCGCCTCCAGCAGCAGCTTCTCGATGTGGAGCTGGGCCTCGGGCCGGAAGCGCCGGACCACGCCGCCCGGCAGCATCGGCAGGGGGATGTTGAGCATCCCGCACGCCACCTCCAGGGTGGCGTCGTACTGGCGGATGTAGTCGGTCCACTCCCGCGTCTGGTCCTCGTACTCGATCCGGGTGAACTTGGAGTAGCCGGCCATGATCGTGTTGAGCCGGCGCAGCTGGGCCCCGATGATGACGATGTCGAGGTCGGCGCCGGGCGCCTCCAGCAGCCACTCGTCGACCTCGTGGCGCTTGGCCAGCTGGCTCGCCTTCTTCTCGTAGACCTGGATCTCCTGCGGATACGTGCTCGACTGGGCCTGGGCCAGCATGGCCCGGATCCGCACCACGATCTTCAGCCACTCGGCTTCGGCCCGCGCTTCTTCTTCGTCTTCTCTCATCGGCGCAGCCTCGGCAAGGTTTTCGAGCTACTGGGCGTCATCGCAGGTCGGCGACGACATCTCCGCCGGCCATGATAGCCGGGGGGTCAGGAAAGCCGTCCGTCCGAAAGACTGGCGACCACGTTGATGGTGACCGAGCCCCGGAGGGCGTTGGACACGGGGCAGGATCCCTCGGCCGCGGCCAGGGCCTCGCGGAAGGCGGCCTCGTCGGCACCGGGGACGGTGGCGACGACGACCAGGTCGACGGTGGTGATCGTCGGCGGCTCGAAGGTGCACGTCGCCTCCACCTCGAGCAGGGCGGGCGGGTTACCCCGGGAGCTGAGCTCGTTGGAGAGGGCCATGCTGAAGCAGGCGGCGTGGGCCGCCGCCAGCAGCTCCTCGGGGCTGGTCTTGCCGCCGGGCTGGTCGTCGGTCCGGGCCGGCCAGCTCACCGGCACGTCGGTGAAGAGCCCGGTGCTGACGGCCGACACGGTCCCGTTGCCCTCGAACAGGTCGCCTTCCCACTTCGCACTCGCCTTGCGCTGCGCCACGGAGCCCTCCTCCTGGGTTGCCCGTCGAAGGTCCCAACGTAGGCGGGCCCGGGCATGGCGCCCGGCGGAAGGGGGCAGACATGATGCGTGAGCAACCAGACAATGCTGTGGAAGGGGGCCGGCGCCCTGAGCGGCGCCGCGTCCGGCGGCCTCACCCGGACCGCCATGAAAAAGGGCTGGCTGAAATGGAAGGGCACCGACCCGCCCACCAACCCCGCCTCGCCCTCGACCAAGTGGTCGGAAGCCCTGGCCTGGGCCGCGGCCTGCGGGGTGGCCATCGCCGTCGCCCGCCTGGTCGCCCAACGGGGGGCAGCCGAGGTCTGGAAGAAGACCACCGGCTCCTATCCCAAGGGCCTGGAGACGGTCAGCCCGTAGCGCCCCTCCCGCCGCCGGCCGCCCTCCCACGGCTCATGCGGCGGTCTGCGCTCCCTCGGGAAGGGTCAGGCTGCGCAGCATGTCGTCGAAGTCCTCGGACGACTGGGTGCTCCCGTCGGAACGGTAGGACGCCAGCCACGCCTCGGATCCCCGGGGCAGGATGACCACCCGTCCGTCCCGACCGGCGATCTGAGCCTCCATCGACACCGCCTGACCGGCGGGGAGGTCGAAGACGACCACCGACTGGCCGTCGACCACGACCTCGTCGGGCAGGGGGAACGCCCCCTGGGCGAAGCCGCGGGCCAGCGCGTCGGCCGAGGCCAACCTCCCCGGCAGCACCACGTGGGCGACCTCGACCGTCGCTCCCAACGGGCCGTTGGCGACCAGGTCGTCGTTGCCGAAGGGCGAGGTGACGACCTGATACGTCCCCGGGATGGCGACGGTGGCGCCGGCGACGTGGTGCTCGACCGCGGGACCGTGGGCCGCGGCCAGGGCGACGGCCAGGAGCACGCCGTTGAAGGCGGCGTGGGTGGCGATCGAACCGACCAGGCCCCGCCGCCAGTAGACGGCGCCCAGGGCGATGCCCATGAGCAGGTAGTAGCGGAGCTGGGGCAGCGACAGGTGGGCCAGGCTAAATGCGGCCGCGCTGAGGATGATCGCCAGCCGCTTCCCCGACCGGCGGTAGGACTCGGCCATGAAGCCCCGGAAGACGAGCTCCTCCACCAACGGCGCCGCCACCACGATGACGACGAAGCCGAGCAGGAGGGCCAGCCCCGAGCCCTGGGAGGCGAGGAAGGCGGTGGACGGGTCGAGGACGGGATGGCCGGTGATGAGCCGGAGGGCGGCCACCAGCAGGACGGCGGCCACGCCCCCCACCACCGCCCCCTCGGCCGCGCCCACCGCCCAGTTCGGCCCAAGCCCGGTGAAGGGACGGATCTTGAGCGACGCCGACCGGCCCAACACCCAGAAGGCGGTGACGGCGTAGAAGGCGAGGCCGGTGAACAGGGATGCCTTCACCGCCGTCGCCCGGGGCACGTCGGCGCCGGCGAAGTAGGCGAGCTGCACCAGCTGGATGGCCAGGTTGGCGAGGATGATCCCCATCACCGTGCGGTTGGCCTTGGTGCCCGTCTTCACCGGCGGCCCGTACACGGGCGGGGCCACGTAGGGCTCCTCGTACACCGTGGGGTCGGTCAGGAACTCCATCGGGGCGGGTGCGTTGCACATGAGGCAGCTGTTGCGGCCGGTGTTGTCGTAGCCGCACTGGCACCGCCAGCGGGTCGCCCAGCCGTTGTGGGACAGGACCACCGATTCGAGTCTCCGACGCGCCATGGCCGCCCTCCAGTTGCTGTAGAGCCGCCGATGGAGGTGGCTGCGAAGATGGTGCTCGTCCCCATCGTCGGCCTCCGGAGGCCGGGACTTGAGGCCCGCGGCACGAAAGCCCGGGCCGATGACCACCATGGAGCTGCTCGGCGACGCCGACGACCGGCCTACAAGGTCCAATTCGGCCTCTGACTCCCCGGCCGCTCAGGGACTCGTAGTCTCGGAGCATGTCGCCCCGCCCCCGGCCGGCCCGGGTCGACGACGTCCACCAGCTGGCCCGGGGCATGCCCCATGTGACGGTCTACCCGGGACCCAACGACAACCCCGTCTACCAGGTCGGTGGCAAGTCGTTCGTGTTCTTCCGCAACCGACGTCCCGACGCTGTCGACCCGGTCACCGGCGAGCGCTACGACGACGTGATCGTGATCTGGGTCCCGTCCGAGGCCGAGAAGCAGGCCCTGGTGCAGGACCCGGCGTCGCCCTTCTTCACCACGCCCCACTTCGACGGCCACCTGTCCGTGCTGGTGCGGGCCAGCCGGATCAACCAGCTCAGCCTTCAGGAGCTGGCCGAGATCATCGAGGAGGCGTGGCTGTCCCGAGCGTCGTCCCGCAGGGGCGAGGCGTGGTTGAAGTCCCGGACGTCGACGTAGGAGGGGCGGAGGTGGTCGACGCGCTGGGCGGTTTCGATCCGAGGGCGACGTACGACGACGCGTCCCGCGACTACGAGGACGCCTCCCGCGACTACTGGCAGCACCTGTCGATTCGTACCGTCGAGCGGCTGGACCTGCGGCCCGGGGACCGGGTCCTCGACGTCCCCTGCGGCACCGGCCCCTCCCTGATCGCCGCCGCCGAGCGGGTCGGACCCTCCGGTCGGGTGATCGGTCTCGACTACGCCGGGCAGATGGTGGCCATCGCCCGCGACAAGGTGTCCCGGCGGGGCCTCGGCCACGTCGAGGTGCACGTGGGCGACATGACGGCCATCAGCCCGCCCGAGGAGCCGTACGACGCGGTCGTCTGCGTGCTCGGCGTCTTCTTTGTCGACGACATGCCGGGCCTGGTCCGCTCCTTCCTCGACGTGGTGCGTCCGGGCACCGGTCGGGTGGCGGTGGCCGTCTTCGGCGAACGGTTCGTGGATCCGCTGCGGGACGTGTTCGTCGAAGCGGTGCGGGAGGTGGCGCCCGCCCTGGAGGTCGTGCAGCCGTGGCGCCGGACGGCGAAGGAGTCCGTCCTCCGAGGGATCTTCGACGACGCCGGCGGGCGAGGGGTGACGATCGAGACGGACGACGACACCTTCCCCCTGGCGTCGGGCGACGACTGGTGGCGGATCGTCATGGGGTCCGCCCTGCGGCGGGCGGTCGTCGACCTCGGGCCGGACCGCGCCGCCGAGGTCCGGGCCCGCTGCGACGCGTACATCCGGGATCACGGGGTGAACGAGGTCGTCACCCGCAGCCGCTACGCCGTGGCCGTCCGGCCCGGCCGCCGATCGGAGGGGGCTTGAGATGCGCGGTCGAGCCGGCCGCCGGTTGCGTCACCCGCGGCGGGAGCGGGTCACCACTTCCAGGTCTCGGCCAGTCGCTCGCGGACGGTGGCCGCATAGCCCTCGAGCGCGCCGAGCCGCTCCTCCGGGTTCAGCTTCATCTCCGAGGAGCGGACGAACCACGCCGGCACCCCGTCGACCCGTCGGGCCTTGATGACGGCGAACACCGACTCGATCACGTACTGCTCACCGACGCCGACCGTGTCCAATCCCGCCAGCAGCTCGCTGAACTGGACGGGAGCCATCGGCGCGCCGGGAGTCCGCGGTGGCGTCTGGCTCTTCCACGCCATCGTCAGCCGCTGGCGCATCGAGGTGGTGAGGCCGTCGAGCACCCCCAGCAGTTCCTCGCCCGTCAGGGGCTGGCCGCCGTTGCGTATCGACCAGGCCGCGCTCCCGTTCTCGGCGCGAAGCTTGAGGAGCGCGAACACGGACTCGACCCGGATCCCCTCACCGAGGGTGGTGGTGCCGTAGCCGGCCAGGAGCATGCTGAACGGCGTGGGCACCTCAGCCACCCGACGTGTCCTCCACACCATCCACGGCTCAAAAAGCTACCGGCTGGCGCCGGGGGTGCCGGGCGTCCCTCTCCTCGCCCGCGTTCCTACGCCTCGGACTGGGGCAGATGGACTTTGGCGTCCTCGTAGGTGGCGTCGCCCGCCGATGCCGCGGGCCCGTAGACCAGATTGAGCACGCCCGTGGTGAACGCCTGCGACGAAATCAGCCTCAGGGGGACCGGCGTCTCGTCCTCGTCGAACAGCCGCATGCCCTTCCGCACGGCGATCGGGTGCACCAGCAGGTGGAGCTCGTCGAGCAGCCCCGCGGCCAGCAGCTGGCGGACGATGGAGACGGACCCGCTCATGGCGATATTCGTGGCCCCCGGCTCGTTCTTCAGGGCGGTGACGGCTTCCACCAGGTCGCCCGACAGATGCTCGGAGTTCCGCCAGGTGAACTCCAGGGTTTGGTTCGACACGACGATCTTGCGGGCGTCGCCGAGCGCCTTGGCCATGCCCGCGTCCTCCTCACCCGCCAACTCCCGAGCGGGCCATGCCCCGGCGAAGCTGTCGTAGGTCTTGCGGCCGAGGAGGACCGTGTCGGCCGTGGCGAGGGTTGCGGTGACGGCCGCACCCATCTCGTCGTTGAAGTACGGGAAGTGCCAAAGCTGCGGGTCCTCGACGACGCCGTCGACGGAGATGAACAGGCCTGCGGTGATCTTCCTCATGGTCCCTCTCCCAAAGTCGACGGCGGACGCTACCTCTCCGGTCAGACGACACGAACCCGACGAACTCATCGCCGGACGCTGCCGTTGACCGGCTGACGGAACTGACATCTCGAGAATTGCCCGGGTTGTCGGGATCGAGCTCGACCAGGCGTCTGTCACTGCCCGACCTCCTGCCGCGTCAGGGGGCTGTAGTCAGATGTGGACGCCCTTCTCGACGATCGCCGTCACCGTCTTGCGTCCTAGGCCCGACACCTCGGCGAGCTGACGCAGAGACGCGCCGGCGTGATGCGCGACGCGGATCATGTCGTCGCGGATCTCGGCCTCCCGGGCGGCCCGTTCCGCGCTGAGTCCTACAACGACGAGTGCCGCGCCGACCTCGCCGTCATCATCGCCTCGGTACTTGTCCATCGCCGCCGCCGCGGCCGATACCTGGGCATCCGAGTAGCTCATGTTGCCTCCCGAAGGGCGTTGGCGAGCTTGTCCCGAACCGCCAGGAGCAGGGGAACTCTGGCCGAGATCTCGCGCCTCGCCTCGGCGTCGTTGAGGTGGGCCAGCGTCATCCCGAGCAGTTCCAGTGCTTCGACTCGTTCGAGCTCGATAGTCACCACGGCCCGATGGTAACCGGCCGCGGCTCCATCGGGACCACTCCTTGCGTCCCGGGTCGGTGCGACTCGTAGGGCCGTCGAGCCGAGCGCTCCTCGTCTACGGTCATTCAGGATGAGCGACTCTCTGGGCGACGCGATCGAGGCCGAGCGACGTCGGACGCAGCAGCAGGCCAACGAGCTTGACACAAAAGTACGAGCGGCGAGCGCGGCGCGCGCGGCTTCGTCGGCGGCAATGCAGCCTCTCATCGACGACTTCATTCCGCGAATGCAGGCCCTCGGGTTCCCGGGCACAACGACTGTAGGAGCGAGAAAGCTTCTGAGCGCAGCGCCGCGGGGATGGTCGTTGAAAGTGCACACACGAGAGCACAGCGACGACCAAGAGTGGTACGTGTTTATTACCGTCAAGGGTCTCGTCTCCTGGTACGACGGAAAACACGAACGACTTACTCCGGCACCCGAAGCGCGATTCGACTTTCTTATCGACACTGCTGTTCTTCGAGATGCTATGGCGGAGCTGATCGTTCGTCACACCCTGTAGCCCGTCACTCACCCACCTGGCTTCGACTGGCCGACGAAGGCATCGTCGCGGCCCGCCGGCGAGGTCCCGGCCATCACGGTGACATCGGTCCGGCGCAACCGGCCGAGGGTTGCCGGACCAGTTCTCCGACCTGTCCTAGGAGTTGGCCGGCGCCGGCCGGCGCGACGCCAGGTACGCCCGGATGAGCCTGTCGGGCCGGGCCATGGTCTCCGGGCGCTCCTGCAGGTTCAGGACCCGCAGGAAGAGGCCGTGCAGGTCGGCGTCGCGCAGCGTCGCCTTGGTGTACAGGTTGTTGATCCGGTGCATGACCCACAGTCCGCGCGGCCTGTCGCCGGTCACATGGGACAGTCGGAAATCGGCCGCGGTGGACAGGGTCCACACCGAGTTGACGACCGGGCGCAGCCGGCGGAAGTAGCGCTCGGCCGGTTCGTGCGGAGACGCTCCCGAAGCCAGATAGGAGCCGAGGGTCGCGGCGTGGAGCGCGGCCGAAGTCATTCCCTGGCCGTAGATGGGGTTGAACGAGGCGACCGAGTCTCCCGTCCCGACCAGGCCTCCTGGAAGCCGCCGGCAGCGGTGGAAATCGCGGCGCACGCTCACGGGATAGCGGTAGGTGGAGACGTCGCTGAGCATGTCGTCGCGGTGGGCGAACTGCCGCAGAGCGATGCAGGGGTCCCCCTCGAGACGGGACGCGAAATCGGCGGGATCCGAGCTCGGCCGGTCCTTGTCATAGCCACCGACGGTGACGAGCCATCGGCCACCCTCGACCGAGAAGGCCACCGCCCCGCGGGGGCGGTTGAGGTCCTCGGTCAGGGAGATGACCCCCCGGGCGCCGGCGAGGCGTTCGTCGGGAGCCCTGGCGTAGAACCGGGAGGCGTACCCGAGGCCGACGTTCACCCGCCGCTGAGGCGGCGCGGTGTAGCCCCCGGCCTCCAACCACGGATCGATACGGGTCGACTTCCCGGTGTAGTCGACCACGAGGTCGGCACCGAGAAGCTCACCCGGCTGCGCGGCGCCGGACAGAGCGACACCGTCGACCCGCCCGGCGACCATCGAGAGCCCCTCGGCCCGTCCCCGCACGACCTGGACGCCATCCAACGACGTCACCCGTCGTCGAAGGTGCCACTCGAGGAAAGGCCTGGTACAGGCGACCCCTTGGCCGATCGCCGACGCCGGTTTGGGCCTTCCGTTGACATACCAGTGACAGTCGACGCCCGGGTCGGCGACCTCGGCGCCATTATCGACCATCTCCTGGGTGATCCCGGGGAACAGGGCCTCGATCTGTTCGAGCCCTCGGGCGAGCAGACCGTGCACCTGGGTCCCCTGGGGAACGCCCCGCCTCGTGACCGGCCCGTCAGCGAGGTCGTCGCGCTCGACGATCACCACCTCGGATGCGTGATCGCTCAACACGCGCGCCGCCAGCAGCCCGGCCACGCTGCCACCCAGCACCAGGCCGCGTTCCATAAGCACTCCCCTGTCGGCGAAGCCCGCCGCCTAGGTTACGGCGCTCAGGCACCACGGGCGGGGCGCTCCTGCTCTGGTCGACGACCACCTCTTGCGCGATGTCCGATGCCGCCGGCGGGGACGCCACCGTAGTCGACCAGAAGGGCCGAACGCCTCTAGGCGCGGACGACGACCGGGCCCACCATCGTCTCGGAGCTGCCCACAGGAAGGACACGCCATCACAACGAGAACGCTCGGAGCCGGAAGGCTCAGTGTCACCCTGATCTCCGCCCTCGCCCTCGCCGGCGCGCTCGTGGGCCTTGCTACGGGGGCCTCGGCCGGAGCACCTCTCGACCCCTCCCGCGTGAAGTGGCGGGTGAAGGTCAACCTCGACGCCTTCCAGCACGATCCCGGTGTGGCGCCCGACGGCACGATCTACATCCCCAACAAGTTCGGCCAGACCCAGGCCATCAACCCGGCGACCGGGGCGACAAGGTGGATCGTCCCGTTCGGCGGCGACTCGCAGTCGATCTCGGTCGGTGCCGACGGCACCGTCTACGTGGCCGGTGGAGGAGCCGGGGCGATCGGCGGCACGGACGCGATCAGCG
>JAXDMK010000060.1:0-13499 GCA_034666105.1 Actinomycetota bacterium
TGGGAAATGTACTTCCCACGTACATTTCCCACCAAAGAACGAGGAGCGGGGTCCAGCCCTTGCCGAGTGACCGCGCCTCACGGTGGCCGCTCCTGCGGCCGGTCCCAGGTCCGGGCTCCCGGGCCGCCGGCGACGACCCAGCCGTGGTGGGTCTTGCGGTAGTGGTGGCCGTGGCAGAGCCGGGCCAGATTGTCGAGCGTGGTCGGACCGCCCTCGGCGAAGACCACCAGGTGGACGATCTCGAGGCGGTCACTCACGTCGACTGTCAAGCAAAGCCTTGACTTTCCTGGTGGGAAAGCGTCTACTACTTTCCAAGTAGGAAAGTGAAGGTGAACCCAATGACGAACGGACTGACCGACGCCGAAGCCAGAGCGGCCCTCGAGGAGATCGAGCACGGCCGTCGACAAATCATCAACGAGATCGACGTGCCGCCCTGGTACTGGCCCGGTCTCGCGGTCGGGTGGATCGCCCTCGGACTGGCCACCGACGTGCGCAACCAGTGGCTCACCGCCGGCGCCACCCTCGCCTTCGGCGCCATCCACGCCTCCGTCGCCCACGTGGCGATCGGCGGCCGCCACCGCTCGACCCGACTCAGTGTCCACCCCGACGTCGCCGGACGACACACCCCCCTCCTGGTGATAGCCGGCCTCATCGGGCTGGCCCTCCTCACGACCGTCGGGGCCATCGCGGCATCGGCCGACGGCGCCCGCCACCCCGCCACCATGGTGAGCGTCCTCGTGGCCGTGCTCATCGTCCTCGGCGGCCCCCGGTGCATGGCCGCCCTCCGCCGCCGGGCCGCCGCCGCCGCCCCCGCCGGCCCCGGCCCCGCCAGCCCCGCCCCCGCCGGACCCGACCCCCGTCCCGACCCGTCCGCCTAGCCCGGCCGCCTGCACCCCCCGTGACCCCCGCCGTCGCCGCCCGGTTCGACGAGATCATCCACCCCAGCACCCGCCTGTCGATCGTCGCCCTCCTGGCGGCGGTGGAGTGGGTCGACTTCGCCTTCGTCCGCGATCGCCTCGGACTCTCGGACTCAGCGCTCTCCAAGCAGTTCGCCACCCTGGAGGAGGCGGGCTACATCGCCATCGAACGACGCCTCACCGACCGCCGGCGACGAGTACGCGCCCGCCTCACCCCCGAGGGACGGACCGCGTTCCAGGGCCACGTGGCCGCTCTCCAACAGATCGTCGCCGCCGCCGAACTCTCAACCAAACTCCTGTGACCAGCATCTTTGCCGTCCAACACCCTCGACCTCGACCTCAACTACACACCCGCCCCGGCCTCCCCAACGCATCCGACGGCTAACGTCTCGCCTCCGTGAAAGGCGTCATCCTCGCGGGGGGCACCGGCACCCGGATGCACCCCCTCACCCGCATCACCAACAAGCACCTCCTGCCGATCTACGACCGGCCGATGGTCACCTACGCCATCGAGGCCCTGGTCACGGCGGGGGTGGACGAGATCATGATGGTCACCGGAGGCACCCACGCGGGCGAGTTCCTCCGCCTCCTCGGCAGCGGCAACGAGTGGGGCATCCAGCGCCTCTCCTACGCCTACCAGGAGCGGGCGGGCGGCATCGCCGAGGCCCTCTCCCTCGCCGAGCGCTTCGTCGACGGCGATCGGGTGGTCGTGATGCTGGCTGACAACATCGTCGGCCGTTCCATCCGCACCGCGGTCGACAACTTCCGCAACCAGGTAAAGGGCGCCCGCATCCTCCTGTCGAAGGTGGAGGACCCGGCCCACCTCAGCCACCTGGGCGTTCCCGAGCTCGACGCCAGCGGCCGGGTCACCCGCATCGTCGAGAAGCCCGACGTCCCCGCCAGCGACTACGCCGTCACGGGCATCTACTTCTACGACCAGTCCGTCTTCGAGATCATCACCACCCTCGTGCCCTCGGGCCGGGGCGAGTTGGAGATCACCGACGTCAACAACTGGTACGTCGACCAGCAGACGATCGAATACGACGTCCTCGACGGGTTCTGGGGTGACGCGGGCGAGTCGATCGACGCGTACTACCAGGTCAA
The DNA here is from genome assembly GCA_034666105.1 of Actinomycetota bacterium. Lineage (GTDB taxonomy): Bacteria > Actinomycetota > Acidimicrobiia > Acidimicrobiales > AC-14 > JAXDMK01. The sequence goes on from JAXDMK010000060.1 coordinate 2,022, forward strand.
CGACTACGTCCGGGCCCACGGGGCCAACAAGGGCTGACCGTGGCGCCCGTCCCGCGGGGCCGGCTGCGGCCGCCGTCGGACGCACCCGAAAACGGCGAGACCACCCACCACCTGGTCAGCGCCGACGACGGCAGGACCAGGGTCGAGCAGATCCTCAGCGGCCGGGTGGACACGCCGGTCGACTACCTCGAGCCCCGCCCCGAGTGGGTCACCGTCCTCGCCGGTGGCGCCACCGTCGAGATCGCGGGCGAGCGCATCGATCTCGGCCCCGGCGACTGGGTCCTGCTGCCGGCGGACGTGCCCCACCGGCTGACGAGGGTCGACGATGGCACCAGCTGGTTGGCCCTGCACCTCGACCCCTCCTAGTTACCCCCAGGAGGTCCACAGGACGTCCACAGGGCTCCGTGGAACCGTCCCCGGGAGTCGGGCGTCTACGGAGCGTGGGTGGCGCGATGGCGGGAACCAACATCGGTCGTTAGGGTGGCCCATCGGTTCGCCGGACCGCGGTCTGGCCGACAGGGCCGCAGGGGGTGCGCATGCGGGCAATTTCAACTCGGATCAAGGTCGCCGCGGGGGCCGTGATCGCCGTCGCGCTCGGGATGATCGCCATGCCTCAGAGCCAGGCCACGTTCCCCGGCGCCAACGGCAAGCTGGCGTGGATCGAGTCCGGCGACCTGTGGACGGCGCTGCCCAACGGCGCCAGCCCGGCCAAGCTCATCGACGACGCCGACCATCCGGCATGGTCGGTCGACGGGGCCTGGCTGCTCTTCGACCGCCAGGTCAGCGCCGCCGGCGACGTGTTCAAGGTGAGCGCCAACGGCTCCTTCGCCACCAACCTCACCAGTGACCCGGCCGACGACATCCAGCCCGCCTGGTCGCCCGACAACACCCGGATGGTCTTCGCCAGCAACCGGGTCGGCAGCGAGTACCGCCTCTTCATCATGAACACCGACGGGTCCGGCGGCCTGGTGCAGCTGACCAACGGCGACGCCCTGGGTGCCGGCACCGACGACGGCGCTCCCGAATGGTCGCCCAACGGCCAGCGCATCGTGTTCCAGCGGGGCGACGGCAACGGCGGGAGCCGGATCTACACCATCAACGCCGACGGCAGCGGGACGGCCGTGGCCCTCACCGGCACCACGTCCCCCGACACCAAGCCCTTCGACAAGCTGGTCACCCCCAAGTGGTCGCCCAACGGATCGAGGATCGTCTTCACCGCCGAAGCGTCCGTGTGCGACAGCCGCATCTTCGTGATGTCGTCGGCTGACGGCACCGGCCTCGACGACGTGCCCGACGGGGGATGCCTGGTGGCCGAGCCGGCGTGGTCGCCCGACGGCACCATCATCGTCTTCCGGGTCACCGACGTGCCCGTCACGGGCAGCGGCATCTACGGCTACAACATCGCCGGCAACGCCATCGCCCGGCTGGTGAACGGGGCCGGCGCGACCTCGCCCGACTGGCAGCCGCTGGGAGGCACGCCGGTCAGCAGCAGCACCACCACCAGCAGCACGAGCAGCACCAGCAGCACCAGCAGCACCACGACCACCACCACCACCGTCGCCCCGACCAAGGACAAGAAGTCCCGGCCCCTGATCGTGCGGTCCGGCAAGTGGTACCTGCGCAACACCGCCACCTCGGGCGTAGCCGACGTGGTGTTCGACTACGGCAACCCCACCGGCGACATCCCCGTCACCGGCGACTGGGACGCCAACGGGTCGACCACCCCCGGCGTCGTGCGGGCCGGCACCTGGTACCTGCGCAACGCCAACTCCTCCGGTGTCGCCGACCTCTCCTTCGCCTACGGCAACCCCGGCGACACCCCCATCACCGGCGACTGGGACGGGAACGGAAGCGTCACCCCGGGCGTCGTGCGGGGCAGCACCTGGTACCTGCGCAACTCGAACACGGCGGGAGTGGCCGATGTCAGCTTCATCTACGGCGACCCCGGCGACCTCCCGGTGACCGGCGACTGGGACAGCACCGGCTCGTTCACCCCGGGTGTCGTGCGCAACGGGATCTGGTTCCTGCGCAACTCCAACACCTCAGGGATCGCCGACGCCAGCTTCGGTTACGGCAACTCGGGCGACGCCCCGCTGCCCGGCGATTGGGACGGCAACGGATCGACCACACCGGGCGTGGTGCGCGGCGGCACCTGGTTCGTGCGGAACTCCAACACCGGCGGTACCGCCGACGCCAGCTTCGGCTATGGCGACGCCGGCGACAAGCCCCTCACGTGGCGCAATGCGTGAACCCGATCAGGCACATTCGATGAGCGGAAAATCTGACGAGCGGGAGGTAGGGTGAACATGAACCGGTCCACTCGTATTTGGACTCTGAGAGCCGTGTGTGTGGCGACAATGGTCGCTGCCGGATTCGTGACGATGTCGCCCGCCCAGGCGGCCATTCCCCAAGTGGTCGTCAGCGGCCGCTGTGCGACCGGTTCCGAGACGACGAACTTCGTCGTCGTCGAGAACCAGCGCAACACATCGGTGACCGGCACCCTCACCGGTGAGCCGGGTTCGGTCCCCGCCGGCTCCGTCACCGTGCCGGCCCACACCACCAAGGAGTTCCCGCTGGCCAAGAGCTTCGGGATCGGCCGGGTGACGGTCGGCACCGACTTCGACATCGCTCTCCTGGCCTCGTGTGTCAACCCGGTGTCGACCACCTCCAGCTCCACCTCCTCCACCACGCCGGGTGCGACCACGACCACCACCACCAGCACCACCGTCGTCGGCGCGACCACCACCAGCAGCTCGTCGACCACCACCACGACCACGACGATCCCGCCCGCCGGCCCCAAGCAGGCCCGGCCCCTGGTGGTGCGGGGTGACACCTGGTACCTGCGCAACAGCCAGACCTCGGGCAACGCCGACACCTCGTTCATCTACGGCAACCCCACCGGCGACACCCCCATCACCGGCGACTGGGACGGCAACGGCTCGGTCACGCCCGGCGTCGTGCGGGGCAGCACCTGGTACCTGCGCAACGCCAACTCCTCCGGTGCGGCCGACGTCTCCTTCATCTTCGGCAACCCGGGTGACACCCCGATCGTGGGCGACTGGGACGGCAACGGCACGTTCACCCCGGGCGTGGTCCGAAACAGCACCTTCTACCTGCGCAATTCCAACACCCAGGGTGCGGCCGACATCTCCTTCATCTACGGAAATCCGACCGACATTCCCGTGGTCGGCGACTGGGACAGCAGCAAGACCACCACCCCCGGCATCGTCCGCAACGGCGTCTGGTACATCCGCAATTCCAACACCCAGGGCACGGCCGACAGCAACTTCTCCTACGGCAATTCGGGAGACAAGGCATTGGCCGCCGACTGGGACGGCAACGACTCGGTCACACCCGGCGTCGTGCGGGGGAACACGTGGTACATGCGCAACTCCAACACCTCCGGAGTGGCCGACGTGACCTTCAACTACGGCAACGCCACCGACAAGCAACTGACCTGGCGCCCCTGATTCTCGAGCCTCGGGCCGGGCCCGTCAGCCACTGACGCGGCCCGGCCCCGCTCGGCTTTGCGGCCCTAGCGGCGGAGAAGGACTTCTGGTACGTTGGCGTCTCGTAGCGAGACAGTCGCGTGTCGAAAGGCGTCGCCGATGACCGACTTGAGCGTGCCCCAGCCCCCGCCGAGGGCGGGACTCCTGCACGAGGATCCTGTCGTCTACCGCCGGCGGTGGTTCCTGCTCGGCATCATGTGCCTGTCGCTGGTCATGGTGGTGATGTCGGTGGCGGGGCTCAACGTGGCCCTGCCCAGCCTCCAGCGGGAGCTCGGCGCCAGCTCCAGCGCCCTCCAGTGGATCGTCGACTCCTACGGCCTCGTGTTCGCCGCCCTCCTCCTGCCCGCCGGGGCCCTGGGCGACCGCTTCGGGCGGAAGCGGGCCTTGATGCTCGGGCTGGTGATCTTCACCACCGGCTCGGTCATCGGCGGCCTCGGCACCGGTGCGGCCCAGGTCGTCGCCGGGCGGATCGTCACCGGCATCGGGGCCGCCTTCGTCATGCCGGCCACGTTGTCGCTGCTCACGACCATCTTTCCGCCCCCGGAACGGCGCAAGGCCATCGCCCTGTGGGCCGGCTTCGCCGGTGCCGGCGCCGCCCTCGGACCGATCGTCACCGGCGCTTTGCTGGAGAAGTTCTGGTGGGGCTCCGCCTTCCTGGTGAACGTGCCCATCGTGATCCTCGTCCTCGCCGCGGTGGCCGTTTTCTCGCCCACGTCGAAGGACCCGGATGCGACGCCGCTCGACCCGATCGGGGCGGGCCTGTCCCTGGTCGGCCTGGGCGCCCTCGTCTACGGGATCATCGAGGGACCGGAGATGGGCTGGACCAGCAGCAGCGTGCTGATCGCCTTCGCCCTGGCCGCGGTGGGCCTCGTCGGCTTCCTGCTCTGGGAGAAGCGGTCGACGCACCCCATGCTGCCTCTGCACCTGTTCCGCGACCGGCGTATGAGCGTGGGCAGCGCCGTCGTCACCGTCGCCTTCTTCATCATGTTCGGCCTGTTCTTCATGTTCACGCTCTACCTGCAGTTCGTGCGGGGCTACTCGCCGTTGAGCGCGGGTCTGTCGACCCTGCCCCTGGCCGTGGCCCTGCTCGCCATCGCCCCCCGCAGCGCCAGCCTGGCCGAGAAGTTGGGTACGGGGAGGGTGATGACGTCCGGGTTCGTCCTCATCGCGGCCGGCTTCGGGGTGCTCTCCCTCATCGGCCCCGACACCCAGTACCTGGTGCTGGCCCTGGCCCTGGTCCTGCTGGGGGCGGGGATGAGCCTCACCGCCGCTCCTGCCACCGGCTCCATCATGAGCGCGGTGCCCCCGGCCAAGGCGGGGGTGGGCTCGGCCGTCAACGACACCACCCGGGAGGTGGGCGGGGCGCTGGGCATCGCCGTGCTGGGCAGCATCGCCAGCGCCACCTACCGGTCGTCGGTCGACTTCAGGGGCCTGTCGCTGCCGCCTCAGGTGCGGAGCGCAGCCACGGAGTCGGTGGGCGCGGCCACGGTCATAGCCGGCCAGGCCGGACAGGGCGGAGCCGAGCTGGCGGCCCGGGCCGGCACCGCCTTCACCAACGCCTTCAACCTCACCAGCATGGTGGCGGCGGTGGTGGCGCTGGCCGCGGCGGGCGCGGTGGCGGTCGTGTTCGACCGGAAGACGGAGGACGCGGCCATAGCCACCGGCGATCGGGTGGAGGCCGACGCCGAGGCGGCCCGCATCGGGGTGGAGGCCTGAGCACGCCCGCGTCCACCGGGACGTCTGAGGTCGACCCCCGGGTCCAACGTTCCCGGCGCCTGATCCTGGCCGCCGCCCTCGACCTGCTGGCCGAGGTCGGATGCGGCGGTCTCACCATGGAGGCGGTGGCGGTCCGGGCCGGCGTCGGCCGCAGCACCGTCTACCGGCACTGGCCGGACAAGCTCGAGCTGATCGAAGACGCCATCCGCCTGCTGAAGCCGGTCGTGCCCGACGCCGGCCGCGGGTCGGTGCGCGAGCGGGTCACGTCCCTGCTCCAGGGGGTGGCCGCGGGCATGGCCGACTCCGCCTGGTCGTCGTGCCTGCCCGCCATCATCGACGCCGCCGAGCGCGACCCGGAGGTGCTCGCCATCCACCGCCGCCTGGCCTACGAGCGGCGCCAGATCCTGGTCGACCTGCTGGCCGAGGGGGTGGCGGCGGGGGAGATCTCGGCCACCGCCGACCTGTCCATCCTGGCCGAGTGCCTCATCGGGCCCCTCGTGGTGCGCCGGCTCCTGCTGCACGAGCCGTTCGACCCCTCCGCCATCCCTGCTCTGGTCGACCAGGTGTTGACGCGCCCGTAACCCATTCGTCCCCCGGAAGGACGAAACTGGCGGCGGCATGTTGGCCCGGCGCGTGGCGGATCTCGACTTCGGTGGGTTCGGCGGACGGCAGTTCTTCCCGTCCCCGCCGGCGTGGGAGGACGAGGTCCTCTACTTCCTGCTCGTCGACCGGTTCTCCGACGGCAAGGAGGACGTGACCACGCCCGTTCTGGCCGATGCCGACCGGGGCAACGCGGTCGACACCCCGGCCCGGGCGGCGGTGTGGGCCGACGCCGGGGGCCGGTTCGTCGGCGGCAACCTCCGGGGGCTCACAGACAAGCTGGGTTACCTGCAACGGCTCGGCGTCACCGCGGTGTGGGTCAGCCCCGTGTTCCGCCAGGTGCGCTTCGAGGAGTCGTACCACGGCTACGGGATCCAGAACTTCCTCGACGTCGACCCCCACTTCGGCACCGTCGACGATCTCAAGGCGCTGGTGGCGGAGGCCCACGCCCACGGCATCCGGGTCGTCCTCGACATCATCCTCAACCACACCGGCAACGTCTTCGGCTACGACCCCGACCGCTACCCGACCGGCGACGGCGGCTTCGACCCCCGGTGGGACGGTCGGCCCTACCGGGTGGCCGGCTTCAACGGAGCCGACGGCGGGCCGACGATCCCGTTCGCCGCCGCGGCCCCGGGCGCGTCCACCGACGGCGGGGTGTGGCCGGAGGAGCTCCACGACCCGACCACGTTCACCCAACGGGGACGCATCGACTCCTGGGACAACGATCCCGAGTTCATCGAGGGCGACTTCTTCAGCCTCAAGGACGTCCGCCACGGGGTCGGTCCGGTGGACGACTACCGGGCGTCGGCCGCGCTGCGGACGCTGACCCGGGTCTACCAGTACTGGATCGCGGAGACCGACATCGACGGCTTCCGCATCGACACGGTGAAGCACATGGATCTGGGCGCGACCCGGTTCTTCGCCTCGTCGATCCACGAGTTCGCCCAGAGCATCGGCAAGGAGAACTTCTACCTGATCGGCGAGATCACCGGCGGGCGGCAGCGGGCCTACGAGACGCTCGAGGTCACCGGCGTCGACGCCGCCCTCGGCATCGACGACATCCCCGACAAGCTGGAGTTCCTGGTCAAGGGGTGGCGTGACCCGCAGGAGTACTTCAGCCTGTTCCGGAACTCGGAGCTGGTGCACAAGGACTCGCACGTGTGGTTCCGCAACAAGGTGGTCACCGTCTACGACGACCACGACCAGGTGCGGAAGGGGCAGGACAAGGCCCGGTTCTGCGCCGGCGGCGACGGGTCGGCGCTGGCCCTGGCGGTGCTGGCGCTGAACTGCACCACCCTCGGCATCCCGTGCATCTACTACGGCAGCGAGCAGCTGCTGGACGGGGCCGGCACCAACGACCGCTACATCCGGGAAGCCATGTTCGGCGGCGAGTTCGGCCCGTTCCGCAGCCGGGGCCGGCACGTGTTCCGGGAGGACGGAACGGTCTACCGGGAGCTGTCCCGCCTGCTGGCCCTGCGCCGGTCGATGAAGGCCCTGCGCCGGGGGAGGCAGTATCTCCGCCCCATCTCCGGCAACGGCGTCCATTTCGGCCTGCCCCGCCGCATCGGCGACGGGCCGATGCGCTCGGTCGTGGCCTGGTCCCGGCTGTTCGCCGACGGCGAGGTGGTCTGCGCCCTCAACACCGACCCGACATCGGCCCGGACCGCCTGGGTGACGATCGACAACGACCTCCACTCCGCCGGCGACCGCCTCGTGTGCCGTTACTCGAATGACCCGGCCCAAGAGGGCACGTCGGTGACGGTCGAGCCCCGCAACGGCAAGTCAATCGAACTGACCGTCCCGCCGGCCGGCTTCGTCGTCTACGAGTAGCCCCGGAGGATCCCCACCACCGCTCGCTCCCCCGCAAGGGGCCACCATGGAAGACTCCATTCTGTGACCTGGTTGGCCCGGACAGGTGTCCCCGCCATCACCTGGGCCCTGGTGCTGGGTGGTTGCGGCGGCGGCGGAGGGGACGCCGGTGGCGCAGGTTGCATCACCGGCCTGGCCGTTGGCTCGGGAAACTCACCCGAGGGGCTGAGCCAAGTCGAGTGAAGCGTCCCGTCGTCATTCGCCCGCGGGTGAGCGGGTCTTATGCCCGCTAAACCGCATCGGTCGAAACCCACAAGTATCGTTTCTCTTCTGGCGCGATTTGTCGTCGGCACCCTGGTATGGGGCGTGGGAGGTTACTTCGCAAAGGGCAAGCGCCTGGGTATGTCGCTCGCCGGCACTATCGCGGTCTGCGGCGTCGTCCTGGGAGTGGCTCTCATCGCCGGCGCCATAGCGGAACGAGTTGACTGGCCGAAGCCATTCCAACCCCCCGAGTACGACCGCACCGCCCACGAAGGCCAGGAGGTGGGTCGATGGCATCTCACTGCGAGGCGGGCCACCGAACGACATGTCCGGCGGGCGGGCCGTGGCGACCGAGAATGACCTCTTTCGAGAGGTTCGACCGGCTCGCCAAATCGGCGGGGCGGACGGGAGCGCATCAGTATTGGGCGCCCTGGGGTGAGGCTCCTGTTCCAGGTCCCGTCACGGACCGTACGGTGGGAGCTCCCATCTCCGCTGGAGGTAATTGAGGATGACCACCGAAACGACAGCCAGGACGATCACAGCGATCGATCCCGCTCTCTTAAGGGGTCCGGCCTCTCGGAGCCATTGCCAGTCCTGGCGAAAGTTCTCCTCGGCCTTGGCGACCTTGCCGTGATCCTCGGCCCGACGGAAGAGCAGCAACCATGCCAAGGGCATTACGGGCGCCATCGCGAGGGCGATCGCACCCGGCAGCCACAGGCCCTCGACAAGGAGCACGATGCCAATGGCCGCGAGCATGAGGGTCGTTTTGAGGGCGACAGTGCCGATCCAATGAACGGACCGGAACATCCGGCGGATATCGACAACGAGCGCTCCCCTCATATGACCGGGCACTCAGCCGGAAGGATCGGCTCGGCATGACGGTTCATCTCACCACTCTGCGCTCCCAAGTCAAGGTCGCGTGACGCTCAGCAGTTCACCCTGTCGAGGTGCTTTCATCGCTGTGGTCCGGCGACCCAGTCCCCCGAGAGGGTCCTTGCACTGCGCTCGAGCCCCTAGGCCTGCGGATTCGAGTGCGCCGGCGCACCCTTCGCGGGCGGTCGCGTCGATGGGATACTTACGGCCATGGCTGGGACGCAAGTCGCCGTCCTCGGTGCAGGGAACGTCGGTTGCTCGTTGGCTGCCCATCTGACGCTGCGCGGTTTCGACGTCCGGCTCTGCAACCGGTCCGGGCACCGGCTCGAGCAGATCCGCCGGTGCGGTGGCATCACGGTCACTGGTGCCGTCGAGGGCGTCGCACCCATGCCGATGCTCACCACCGACGTCGGTGAGGCGGTGCGGAACGCCGATGTGATCGCGGTCACCGTCCCGACACCGGCCCTTCCCTTCTATGCCCCCGCGCTGGCGGAGACGACGAGCGACGAGCAGGTGATCTGGCTCGACCCCGGCCATAGCGGCGGTGCCCTCTACCTGGGCGCCGAGATCCGGCGCCGGCGAGGTGGCAATCCACTCATTTGCCAACTCTCGACCGCATCGCACGGTTCGCGCATGGCGGGTCCTGCCACCGTCGGCGTCTTCGCCCTCACGGCGGCATCACTGGCCGCGTTTCCCAGCCGGGACCTCGACGAATGCCACAGCCGCATCGACGCCCCCTGCCGGGCCAGTTCTCGAAGGCAGCCACCGTCCTGGAGCTCGACCTCCAGAACGTCAACGCGGTGATGCACCCGCCGCAGACGGTGTGCAACGCCAGCTGGATCGAGGCTACCGGCGGAGACTTCCTCATCTACCGAGAGGGCAGCGGGCCGGCGACGGCCAGGATCATCGAGGCCGTCGACTCGGAGCGACTCGCGTTGGCGAAGGCCCTGGGCGTGCCCACCCTTTCCCTGGTCGACGCGCTCGCCCGAGCCGGCTACACGACGGCCGAAGCCGCGGCCACCGGCAGTGTCTACACCGCCCTACAGGCGGGCGAACCGATCGGACGGGTCAAGGCGCCGCCGACCCTCGACCACCGCTACCTCCACGAGGACGTCGGTTGGGGGCTCGTGCAATGGATCAACCTGGCCCGAGTGGCGAGCGTGTCCACGCCGACCATGGATGCCCTCACAATCCTCGCCGGCGCCTGCAATGGCCTCGACTACTACCGGGAGGGCCTCACCCTGGAACGCATGGGCCTTTCCGGCATCGGTCCGGGGGAGATCCTCGCCTACGCCCGGAACGGCCCGTCCCCGGCGGCGTGAGCCCCTCGGGCGGACGCCCCTGACCAGGTGTCCCACCGCCGGGCCCATCGCCCGCGCCGCGGGATGCGCCTCGCACAGGGCTATCTCGTCTGGACCTTCACCCGGTTGGAATACGGGGAGACACTGGTCGCGTTGTAGGCCCGCACCCGGTAGCTGTACGTGCCGCGCCCCGGCACACCCGTGTCGGAGTAGGACCGGACGTTCGCGCCCACCGCGGCAATGGCGACGAAGGAGGTGCACGTCGCGCCTTTGCACCGTTCGATCGCGAACCCGGTCTCATTCGAGGACGTGTCGCTCCACGACAGGTCGGCCCGGGTGGCGCTGACGGGTCGTCCGGTCAGGTTCGTCGGTGCCGACACCGTGCCCGACACCGTGGTCGGCGGGGTCCCGCCGGTCGACGTGGTGTCGATCGCGTACAGGTAGGCGTATACGTCGGCGTAGGGGAGGTTGCCGTCGCCGGACACATCGACGACCGAGTACGCCGTGGTGCCGTCCGGCGAGAACACCGGGCGGGAAAGGGGAACGAGCTGGCCGTACTCCGCGAGTCCCGGCTCGTCGGGCAGCGCCACTTGGAAGAGAGGCTGGCCGGTCGTCGTCACCGCCCGGAAGAAGCCGGCCTGGCCATAGGTCAGGATGCCGCCGACGAACACCACCGTGTTCTGCCGGTTCACCCGGGGGGCGAACATCATCCCGACGTCGGTGTAGCGCCACTTCACCGACCCCGTCGGGGTCAAGGCGAGCAGGGTGTTGAGGTTGCGGGAGACGTACGCCACGTTGTCGATGCCGACGTCGGGGGTGTCCTGCACGTTGCCGGGGAACTCATAGAAGCGGTAGACGGGTTGGCCGACCGGCGAGTAGGACCAGACCGACTTTCCCTGGTCGGAGGGGAAGGCCAGGAACACCACGTTGCCGTTCGGGCCGGTCACCGGGGACGTCGGATTGTCCGGCTGGCCCACGGTCCACACCAGTCCGCCGCGCAGGTCGTAGGCGAAGAAGGTGGGTGGCTGGAGGCCGGGCATGTTGAAGCCGAAATAGGCCCGGTCCGGGCCGAATGCGATGTTCCCGCCCTCGGGCCCGTGGTCGGTGAACCGCCCGGTGGAGAACCGCAGCGCTCCGGTCGGTGTCAGCGAGAAGAACCCGAGACCGGTGGAGTCAGTGACGGCGTAGATGTTCCCGTCGGGCCCGATGTTCGGGCCGGCCAGGAGATAGTCCGCCGCGCCGGTGAACATCCACTTCAAGGTGCCGTCGGGGCGCAGCGCGCTGATCGCGTCCGTGCCGCCGATCGCCCCGGCTCCTCCACCGGCCACGTAGACGGTGCCGTCGGCACCGACCGAGATCGACTGCGAGTCGCCGCCGAACGGGACGATCCACCTTGTCGCCCCGGT
>JAXDMK010000061.1:0-8105 GCA_034666105.1 Actinomycetota bacterium
CATCGAGCAGGGCAAGCTGTGGATGCTCCAGACCCGGGTGGGCAAGCGCACCGGGGCGGCCGCCCTGCGCATGGCCGTCGACATGACCACCGACGACCGCATGAACCTCACCAGGGAAGAGGCCATCCTGCGGGTGACGGGCGACCACCTGGAGGGCGTCCTTCACCCCCAGTTCGCCAAGACCGACGCCAGGGTGATCGCCACCGGCCTGGCCGCTTCCCCCGGTGCCGCCGTCGGCCACGCCTACTTCACCGCCGACGATGCCGCCGCCGCCGCCGAGCGGGGCGAGCGGGTGGTGCTGGTCCGCACCGAGACCAGCCCGGAAGACGTCCACGGCATGATCGCTTCCGCCGGCATCCTCACGTCGAGGGGCGGGTTGGTGAGTCACGCGGCCGTGGTCGCGAGGGGATGGGGCAAGCCCGCCGTCGTCGGCGCCGAGTCGATCCAGATCGACGGTCGGAGCTTCATCGCCGGCGGCGTCACCGTGCGCGAAGGCGAGTCCATCTCCGTCGACGGCACCACCGGAAAGGTCATGCTGGGCGAGGTCCCGGTGACGCTGGCCGAGCCTCCGCCCGAGTTCACAACCCTTCTGACCTGGGCCGATGAGATCCGGGCGGGCAAGATGGCGGTCCGGGCCAACGCCGACACCGGCCCCGACGCGGCCAACGCCCGCCAGTTCGGGGCCGAGGGCATCGGTCTGTGCCGCACCGAGCACATGTTCCTGGGCGACCGCCTGCCGGTGGTGCGGGCCATGATCATGGCCGAGACCGACGAGGAGGAGACAGCCGCCCTCGAGCAGCTGCGCCTGGCCCAGAAGGCCGACTTCCTGGAGGTGCTGGAGGCGATGGACGGCCTGCCGGTCACGGTGCGCCTGCTCGACCCGCCGCTGCACGAGTTCCTCCCCAGCACCGAGGACCTGCTGGTGAAGCAGGCCGGCGGCACCGCCCTGAGCCCCGACGAGCAGCGCGAGCTCAAGGCGGCGCAGTACTGGCACGAGTTCAACCCCATGCTCGGCACCCGGGGCGTGCGCCTGGGCGTGGTGAAGCCCGGGCTGTACGGCATGCAGGTGCGGGCCCTGATGGAGGCGGCCGCCGAGCGGGTGACCGCGGGGGGCACGCCGGTGGTCGAGATCATGATCCCGCTGACCGTCAGCCGGGAGGAGCTGGGCCTGGCCCGGGGCTGGGTGGAGGAGGCGGTCGCGGCCGCCACCGCCGCCCATGCCGAATTATCCGGGACCGACCCGGTCGACGTCACCATCGGCACCATGATCGAGACGCCCCGGGCCGCCATCCGGGCCGACGAGATCGCGGAGGAGGCCGACTTCTTCTCCTTCGGCACCAACGACCTCACCCAGATGACGTTCGGGTTCAGCCGCGACGACATCGAGGGCCGGATCATGTCGCTGTACCTGGAGGAAGGACTGCTGAAGCGCAACCCGTTCGAGACCATCGACCGGGGCGGCGTGGGCGAGCTGGTCAAGATGGGCGCGGCCCGGGGCCGCGCTACCAAGCCCGGACTCAAGCTGGGCGTGTGCGGCGAGCACGGCGGCGACCCCGAGTCGATCGCCCTGTTCTGGGAGGCCGGCCTCGACTACGTGTCGTGCTCGCCCTTCCGCATCCCCATCGCCCGCCTGGCCGCGGCCCAGGCCATCCTCGGCGGCGCCTAGCCCCGACGAACTGGTGACATCCAGCGCCCTCTGAGGGCCTTACGTGTCACCGGTTCGTCGAACCGCGGCGAACCGGTGACGGCCAGCGCCCTCCCCGGGCTTCAAGTGTCCCCAGTTCGGGGCGGTAGGGTCCGAGCATGTTCGACGTCGCCAGCGCCGCGGTCGAGGCGGCCCTGGCTGCGGGGGCCACCTACGCCGACGCCCGGGCCATGATCATCACCACCGAGGACATGTCGGCCACCGACGGCATCCTGGAGCAGGTGGCCCGGTCGCAGTCGGCAGGCGTCGGGGTGCGGGCCCTCGTCGGCTCGTCGTGGGGGTTCTTCGCCATCCCCGAGCCGACCGACGCCCAGGCCCGCGACGCCGGCGAACAGGCGGCCGCCATCGCCCGGGCGTCGGCCATGGTGCCGGGACCGCCCCTCGAGCTCTCCGACGTCCCCGTCCACCAGGCCCATTGGGACTCGGCCTGGGTGGAGCACCCGGCCCAGGTCTCCCTGGCCGAGAAGGGCGACCTTCTTGTCGACGTCACCAACGAGATGGCCAGCGTCGAGGGCGTCTCCGTGGCCGACGCCTACTTCGTGTCCTGGGACACCGAGAAGTGGTTCGTCTCCAGCCAGGGCCACCGCATCTCCCAGCACCTGGTGGAGTGCGGCGTGGCGATGTCGGCCACCGCGGTGGGGGAGCGGGAGACCCAGCGGCGCTCCTTCGGCGGCGTCGGCGGCCAGTTCGGCACCCGCGGCTACGAGCTGGTGCGGGAGGCCGACCTTCGCGGCAACGCCCACCGCATCGGCGAGGAGGCGGTGGAGCTGCTGCAGGCCCCGGAATGCGTGCCGGGCACGGTCGACCTCATCCTCGGCAGCGAGCAGCTTGCCCTCCAGATCCACGAGTCGGTGGGCCATGCCATCGAGCTCGACCGCATCCTCGGGTGGGAGGCGGCCTTCGCCGGCACCTCCTTCCTCGACCTGGCCCAGCTCGGCACCCTCCGCTACGGCTCGGAGCTGATGAACATCACCGCCGACGCCACCCTGCCCGGCGCCCTGGGCAGCTTCGGCTACGACGACGAGGGCACGCCCGCCCAGCGGGTCGACATCGTCAAGGACGGCCTATGGGTGGGCGTCCTCTCCGGCCGGGACTCGGCCACCATCGCCGGCCTGCCCCCGGGCGGGATGGTCCGGTCCGACGGGTACGGGCGCATCCCGATGGTGCGCATGACCAACGTGGGTCTCACCCCGGGCACCTCCACCCTCGACGACATGATCGCGGCCACCGACAACGGCATCTACATGGAGACCAACCGGTCGTGGTCGATCGACGACAAGCGTCTCAACTTCCAGTTCGGCTGCGAGATGGGACGGGAGATCAAGCACGGCACCCTGGGCCGGGTGGTGCGCAACCCCACCTACACCGGCATCACGCCCCAGTTCTGGGGCTCGCTCGACATGCTGGGCGGGGGCAAGCCGGGGGAGTGGATCTTCTGGGGCACGCCCAACTGCGGCAAGGGCCAGCCCGAGCAGGTGGGCCACACCGGGCACCCGTCGGTGCCGGCCCGGTTCAAGGGCGTCCGGATCGGCGTGCGGGGATGAGCGCCTGATGGAATCCAACTAGATGGATCTCAGGGACAAGGCCTTCGAGGTCCTGATCATTGTCGACGACCGGGCCGAGGCCGAGATCACGGTCGGCGTCGGGCGCACCGCCCTCACCCGCTTCGCCAACTCCTTCATCCACCAGAACGTGGCCGAGGAGAAGCAGTGGGCCCGGCTCAAGCTGGTCGTCGACGGGCGGGCCGCCACCGGCAGCAGCAACCGCCTCGACCACGACAGCCTCGTCCGCCTGGTCGACGACACCCTGGAGTCGGCCCGCCTGCGCCCCGTCGACCCCGATTGGCCCGGCCTGACCCCGCCCACCGCCTGGCTCACGCTCGAGGACGACCGCTACGACCCCAAGACCCACAAGTCCGAGCCCGAGACCCGGGCCCAAGTGGTGAAGGACTTCGTCGACGAGGGACCGGAGCTGCGGGCCGCCGGCTACTGCGCCACCCGGGGTTGGGACACCTACTTCGCCAACAACCTCCAGCACCGGGCCGGGGGACGGGCCACCATGGCCGCGGTCGACGCCATCCACCGCACCGCCACCTCCGACTCGAGGGGATGGCAGTTCGCCCCCTCCATCGCCGACATCGACGGGGCCGCCGCCGGCCGCTTGGCCGCGGAACGGGCCCGGGCCGCGGCCAACCCGGTCGATCTCGAGCCCGGCCGCTACGAGGTGGTGTTGGAACCGGCCTGCGTGGCCGACATGATGGACTTCCTGGCCGACGGTTTCAACGCCAAGACCTACGCCGAGGGCCGGTCGTGGGTGAAGCCCAAGGCGGCCCTGTTGGACGAGTCCATCGACATCTGGGACGACGTCAACGACCCCCGCGCCATCGGCGTGTCCTTCGACGCCGAAGGCACGCCCAAGGCCCAGCGGGTCCTGGTCCGGGAGGGCGTCTGCCGGGCCCTGGTGCACGACCGGCGCACGGCCAAGCGCAACGGCACCCGCAGCAGCGGCCACGCCGTCCCCGGCGGCGAGGTCAGCGGCCCCATGCCCACCAACCTGTTCGTGGGCGGCGGCGACCAGTCGCCGGCCGAGCTCATCGCCGACGTCGAGCGGGGCCTGCTGGTCACCGACTTCTGGTACACCCGCATCCTCGACCCCAAGACCCAGGTCGTCACCGGCCTCACCCGCAACGGCACCTTCCTGGTGGAGAAGGGCAAGATCACGGGCGCCGTCCGCAACCTGCGCTTCACCCAGTCCTACGTGGAGGCGCTCGCCCCCGGCCGCGTCCTCGGCCTGGGCGACGATGCCCGCCTCTACGAGCTCTGGGGCGGCTGGGCCCACGTCCCCAGCCTCCGCCTGGCCAGCTGGAACTTCACCGGCGGCGCCAAGGGTTAAGTCCCAGTGCGGTACCCCGGCGGAGCCGCGACACTGTTAGCGGATGGGCATCCTCGCCGACGACATCGCCCGGGTCCGGGCGGCCACCGACTTCGTGGCGGTCGCGTCGGAGCACATCGCCCTCAAGCGGGTGGGCCGGCGGTGGGTGGGGCTGTGCCCGTTCCACACCGAGAAGTCGGGATCGTTTTCGGTCAACGCCGAGGAGGGGCTGTACTACTGCTTCGGCTGCGGGGCGGGGGGCGACGCCATCCGCTTCGTGCAGGAGGTCGAGCATCTCGACTTCGCCGACGCGGTGGAGCGGCTGGCGGCCCGGGCCGGCATCCAGGTCCACTACGACACCGTCGCCGTCTCCCAGGAACGCCAGCGGCGGGCGGCCCTGTTGGAGGCCATGGAACGGGCCGTCGAGTGGTACCACCAGCGCCTGCTCACCGGCCGCGACGCGGCGCCGGCGAGGTCGTACCTGCGCAGCCGGGGCTACGACGGCGACGTGGTGCGGGCCTACCGCCTGGGCTGGGCGCCCGACGACTGGGACGCCCTGAGCAAGGCCCTCCACGTGCCCACCGACGTCCTCCACGACGCCGGCCTGGGCCGCATCAACAAGATCGGCCGCCAGCAGGACGAGTTCCGGGCCCGACTCCTGTTCCCCATCTTCGACGTGCGGGGCGACGCCATCGCCTTCGGGGGACGGGCCCTGCCCGGCGCCCAGGGTCCGAAGTACAAGAACTCACCCGAGTCCCATCTCTACGCCAAGAGCCGCACCCTGTACGGCCTCAACTGGGCCAAGGCCGACATCGTGACCTCGGGCGAGGTGGTGGTCTGCGAGGGCTACACCGACGTCATCGGGCTGGCCTCGGTCGGCCGGCCCCGGGCGGTGGCCACCTGCGGCACCGCCCTCACCGAGGACCACTTCCGGACGCTCAAGAACTTCGCCCGCCGGGTGGTGCTGGCCTACGACGCCGACGCCGCCGGCCAGGCCGCGGCGGCCAAGTTCTACGAGTGGGAGCGCCGCTTCGAGGTCGACATCGCGGTGGCGGCGCTGCCCGCCGGCGCCGACCCCGGCAGCCTGGCCCAGACCGACCCCGACGCCCTCCGGGCCGCGATCGACGACGCCCGGCCCTTCCTCGCCTTCCGCCTCGAGCGGGCCACCGCAGGGGCCGATCTGCGCACCGCCGAGGGCCGGGCCAAGGCGGCCGAGGCGGCCATGGCGGTGGTGCGCGAGCACCCCAGCGACCTCGTCCGCGACCAGTACGTGATGCAGGTGGCCGACCGGGTGCGCATCCCCGCCGACCGCCTGCGGCGTCTCTTGGAAGGGCGTCCACCGGCACCCGCAGCTACCACCAACGGCTCCACTGGCGCCCCCCTTCGGCCCCGAGTCGAGCGCGATGGGCCGGAACTCGAGGCCCTGCGGCTCGCTGTGCATTACCCCGAGCAGATGGCACCTCTTCTGCACGAGGTCCTATTCGCTGACCCGACGATCCTCGCCGGGTACCGGGCCCTCTGCCGATCGGCGACGCTCCACGAAGCGATCGCTGGTGCTGACGCTGATTCTGCGGCACTACTTCGGCGTCTAGCGGTGGAGGAGGCCATCTCCGACCATGACGACGTCATGGCCCGACTGGCCGAAGAGGCGGCCCGCCGGGCAATCGCAGACCTGGACGCGAGCGCCCGCCAGTCCTCCGATCCAATGAGCTATGCGAGGCGGGGCGACGTGGGATGGCTCAAGCTGGCAGTCAAGGAACTGCCCGCCGTCGATGCCACCGGGCGGTTGGTACTCTGGCTTGTCGACCGGTTCGAGGAGCAGCAGGCATGAGCCAGCCGAACGGGGCTCATCCAGATCAATTGGCACCTCCGGAGAGCGTCCCGACAGAAGCGTTCGAGGACCTGTTGGTGAGGGGTCGAGCCCGGGGCTCACTCACCGCTGACGAGGTCATGACGGTCCTCCGGAACGTCGAGTTGAGCCGGGGAATGATCGACAGCGTCAGGCGCCGACTGGCGGCCGAGGGGATCGAGTTGGACGAGAGCATCGAGGACATCGACGAGATGCTCCCCACTGGAACCACCCCCAACGGCATCACTCGCAGTGCCCCCCGGGCCGTCCGCCCGGGCCCGGAACGGGCCGCCGACGGCAGCGCCCTGGGGGGCCGGGCCGACAGCGCCCGCAACGGCGGCTCGTCCGATCCGGTCCGTACCTACCTCAAGGAGATCGGTAAGGTCAGCCTGCTGACGGGGCCCGAAGAGGTGGCCCTGGCCCAGCGCATCGAGGCCGGGCTGCAGGCGGTGGCCGGCATCGCCGCGTTGGAGTTCGCCTACGGCGCCAATGGCATCCCCGAGGCCGAGGCGGCGCCTCTGGAGCGGCTGGTGGCCGACGGCTTCCAGGCCAAGAAGGCGCTCATCGAGGCCAACCTGCGCCTCGTCGTGTCCATCGCCAAGCGCCACATGGGTCGGGGACTGCTCTTCCTCGACCTCATCCAGGAGGGCAACCTGGGCCTCATCCGGGCGGTGGAGAAGTTCGACCACACCAAGGGGTTCAAGTTCTCCACCTACGCCACGTGGTGGATCCGCCAGGCGATCACCCGGGCCATCGCCGACCAGGCCCGCACTATCCGTATCCCCGTCCACATGGTGGAGACCATCAACACCGTGCTGCGCATGCAGCGGGTCCTCCTGCAGGAGCTGGGCCGCGAACCCACCGTCGAGGAGCTGGCGGCCAAGGTCGACATGGCCCCGGCGAGGGTCCGGGAGATCCAGCGCATCGCCCAGGAGCCGGTGTCGTTGGAGACGCCCGTGGGCCAGGAGGACGACTCCTCGCTGGGGGATTTCATCGAGGACCAACAGGCGGTGGCACCGGCCGACGCCGCCGCCCGGGCCCTCCTGTCGGAGGCGGTGGGGGAGGCGTTGGAGGAGCTGAGCGAGCGCGAGCGCCAGGTCGTCCGCCTCCGTTTCGGGCTGGAGGACGGGCAGGTGCGGACGCTGGAGGAGGTCGGTCGGGAGTTCGGCGTCACCCGCGAGCGGATCCGCCAGATCGAAGCCAAGACCCTCGCCAAGCTCCGCCACCCCATCCGCAGCCAGAAGCTCCGCGACTACCTCGACGACGAGTAGGCCACTCTCCCGACACCCTTTCCGGCGGGGGAGCGGCCGACTCGCTGCTAGCTTGAGGCCGACTTCCGGGGTAGCTCAATCGGCAGAGCACCGGCCTGTTAAGCCGTTTGTTGTGGGTTCGAGTCCCACCCCCGGAGCGTGCGCCGAGGAAGCGATTTCCAACGGCGACGAGGGGGGCCCGTAGCTCAGTGGTCAGAGCAGCGGACTCATAATCCGTCGGTCGCTGGTTCGATCCCAGCCGGGCCCACCGGCACCCCACGGAGAGCCGGCGCCATTACTCCAACCGGTGCCACACACCCGCGCATGGCGCGGTTCCGTGGCACCAGTTGAGCCGGTGGGCGCGACTGCTGGTCGGGTCCGCCGCCGTCGCGCTGGGGGCCTGCAGCGGTGACCGGACGTCTCCCGATCC
>JAXDMK010000062.1:0-14773 GCA_034666105.1 Actinomycetota bacterium
CCGACGCCGGGTTCAAGGTGTTCCTCGACCTCAAGCTGCACGACATCCCCACCACCGTGCGCAAGTCGGCCCGGGTGGTCGGCGCCCTGGGGGCGTCGTACCTCACCCTCCATGCCCGGGCCGGTGCGGTGATGCTGCGGGCGGGGGTCGAGGGGTTGAAGGAAGGGGCGGCCGCGGGCGGGCTGGCCGAGCCCACCGCTCTCGCCGTCACTATCCTCACCAGCGACGCCGACGCCCCCGCCCACATCCTCGGGGGACGGGTGGCGGCCGCGGTCGAGTCCGGCTGCGGGGGCGTGATCGTGGCCGCGGCCGACGTCCACGAGGCCAAGCAACTGGCGCCCCGGCTGCTGGCGGTGGTGCCCGGGATCCGCCTGCCCAGCGGCGACCCCCACGACCAGGCCCGGGCCGCCACCCCCCGCGACGCGTTCCTCGTCGGCGCCGACATGCTCGTGATCGGCCGCGCCGTCACCGCCGCCGCCGACCCGCCGGCGGCCGCGGCCGCCCTCCACGCCGCCATCGTCGGCGGGAGTGGCGCTTCATGACAACGTATACACTTCCGTGATGGCGTACGCAGTGAAAGACGGCGGTTACACGTACGACGATCTCGACCGGCTTCGCGACGTACTAGGCGTCGCCCACCTGGAGCTCGACCCGTGGGGATGCCTGATCGTGACACCAGCGAGCGACGAGCACGAGCGGGTCGTGACCCTTATCGCTCACGACGCCAGCCACCAGCTCGGGCTTCCACGGGGGTGTGTCTTCGTCAACGGGCTCGGGTGGATCGTCCCTGGCGGGAGCGGCTACCTCAACGTGCCCGATCTGATCGTTGTAGACCCGAACTGGACGCGCGTCGACGAGCTCCATTTCGACCCGCCGCCCCTCCTCGTGGTCGAGGTGGCGTCGCGTTCGACGAGGCGCGTCGACCGCACCCGGAAGTTCGACGACTACCGCTTGGGCGGGGCCGGTGTCTACCTGCTCGTCGACCTCCCGGGCGCCGATCCCCCCACGTTCGAGGCCCACGACTTCGCCACCGGGCAGGTCATGACGGCGACCGGTGGCATCAACCTGGTCGTCGCCGGCCGGCCCCTTCGCCTCGACCTCATGGATCTCGGCGGCTAGTCAGCCGGGTCGGCGAAGGCGAGGCAGGCGTTGTGGCCGCCGAAGCCGAACGAGGTGGAGATGGCCAGGTCGACCGCCGGCGAGGGCCGGCCGACGAGGGCGACGTGGTGGAGGTTGCATTCGGGGTCGGGGTGGTCGAGGTTGATGGTGGGCGGCAGGAACCGGTCGTGGATGGCCATGACCGTCACCATCGCCTCCAGGGCGCCGGCGGCGCCGGTGAGGTGGCCCGTCATCGACTTGGTCGACGACACCGGCACCGTCGCCACCGCCTCCCCGAACGCCAGCCGCAGGGCCCGGGTCTCGGCCGCGTCGTTGAGGGGCGTGCTCGTGCCGTGGGCGTTGACGTAGCCCACCTCGTGCGGCGCCCGCCCCGCATGGCCCAGGGCCAGCGTCACGCAGCGGGCGGCCTGGGTGCCGACGGGGTCGGGCTGGGTGACGTGGCCGGCGTCGGCGGTGGCGCCGTAGCCGACCAGCTCGGCGTAGATCCGCGCCCCCCGCGCCCGGGCGTGGCCCAGCTCCTCCAGCACCAGCACCGCCGCCCCCTCGCCGGTGACGAAGCCGTCCCGGTCGCGATCGAAGGGGCGGGACGCGGCCTCGGGGTCATCGTTGCGCCGGGACAGGGCCCCGATCACGCAGTACATGGCCATCCCCACCGGCGTGATGGAGGACTCGGTTCCGCCGGCCAGGGCGGCCACCGCGTCGCCCCGGCGGATCTGCTCGGCCGCCTCGCCGATGGCGTGGGCGCCCGACGCGCAGGCGCTGACGATGGCGAAGTTCGGACCCCGGGCGCCGACGTCGGCCGCCACCATCCCCGCCGGCATGTCGACGAGCATGCCGGCGGCGGCGAAGGCCGAGACCCGCCGGTAGCCGCCCTCGGCGTAGGCCAGGACGGCTTTCTCGAACAGGGCCAGGCCGCCGACGCCGGAGGCGATGATCACCGCCGTCTCGTCGGCGATGGGGCCCAGGTCGATCCCGCTGTCGGTCACCGCCTCCCGGGCCGCGGCCACCGCCAGCTGCACCGGGCGGCTGGTGCGGCGGGCCTGCTTGTGGCCGAGGAGCGCCACCGGGTCGAAGCCCTTGACCTCGCCCGCCGTCTGCGAGGGCAGGTCGGACGGGTCGAAGGCGGTGATCCGGGCCACGCCGCTGCATCCGTGGCGCAGGGCGTCCCACGTCGACCGGCGGTCGTTGCCGACAGGGGACACGCACCCCATGCCGGTGACGACCACCCGCACATCGGTCCCCGGCCTGGTCATCGGCCCGGGGCCCGGAGGAGGAGGGCCGCGTTCTGGCCCCCGAACCCGGACGCGTTGACCAGCACCGACCGCAAGCCACCGGGACGGGGGCACCCCATCACGTGGTCGAGGGCGCAGTCGGGGTCGACGTGGCCGGGGTCGAGGCCGCGGGTGGCGGGCAGCAGGCGGTGGTGGATGGCGAGGGCGGCCACCATGACCCCGAAGGCGCCGGCCGCGCCGAGACCGTGGCCCAGGGCCGACTTGGGGGCGGTGACGGCGAACCCGGGCCTATCGCCGAACACGGTGCGCAGGGCGCGGGCCTCGGCCACGTCGCCCAGGGGAGTGGCGGTGGCGTGGGCGACGAGGGCGTCGACCTCGCCCGGCGCCGTTCCCGCGTCGGCCAGCGCCCGGCCCATGGCCGCCGCCGCCCCCCGTCCCTCGGGATGGGGAGCGGCGACGTGGTGGGCGTCACCCGCGCTCCCCCCGCCGGCCACCACCGCCAGCACCTGCGCCCCCCGGCCCACGGCCCGGTCGAGCCGCTCCAGCACGAACACGGCGGCCCCTTCCGACGCCACCATCCCCGCCCGCCGCACGTCGTAGGGCCGGCAGGCCGAGGAGGGATCGTCGCCGGCCGGCGCCAGCGCGCCCGCGTTGACCAGCGATCCCAGCAGCAGCGGCGACAGGGCGCCGTCGGTGCCCCCCGCCAGCACCACCTCGGCGTCTCCCCGCTCGAGCATCCGCAAACCGTCGATCACCGCCTGCACGCCGGCCGCGCACGCCCCCACCCCGCCCAGCACCGGCCCCGTCGCTCCCAGCACGATCGACGGTTGGCAGGCGGCCATGTTGGCCCCGTAGATCGGCACGAAGAAGGGGCTGACCCGGGCCGGGCGGGCGGCGGCGGGTCCGGCCGCGTCCTCGGCCTCGATCAGACCGCCGGCGCCGGTGTGCACGACCACGCCCAGCCCGTCGCCGGTGTAGCCGGTGAGGCCGGCGTCGGCCAGGGCCATGATCGAGGCGGCCACCGAGAACTGGCTGAAGCGGCCCATGCGGCGGGCCCCCTGGTGATCGACGAAGGCGCCGGCCCGGAACCATTCGGCCCGCCCGACGACCTCGCAGCCGGCCCGGCGGAGGGCCTCGGGGGCCGCCTCCAGGCCGGAGTCGCCGGCCAGCAGCCGGGCCCAGGTGGTAGGGGCATCACCCAGGGGAGTGACCGCCCCGATTCCGGTGATGGCGACCACGGCCCGCCCCCCGGGCCCCTTCCGATCCATCGCAGTCGCCACCGTAGCCATGTCCCCCGGACTCGCCGGTCAGCGTCGCCGGACGGAGGTCGAGTTCACCCGACCGCCACCAGCCGCCGGATGCGGTAGCCGACCCGGACGGACCCCGATCGCACCCGCCGCTCCAACCCGGCGACAGCCGCCGCCACCCGGGCGTCATCCGCCCCGGGGGCGTAGAAGGAGCGGACCACGACGCCGGCTTCGTCCTCGTCGGAGATCGTCCGGATGAAGAGGCCGGTGTCGTTGCCCACGAGGGTGAGGCCGGCTCCGGCCAGCCGGGCCGCCACCGAGCCGCCGTCGAGGTCGCAGGGGTAGTCGGTGCCGGCCTGCCCCAGGGCGGCGAGGATCTCGTCGAACACGGCCCCTTGGCGCGCCGACCGGACCGGGACGGTGGCGACGAACGTCCCCCCCGGGCGCAACACCCGCCGGACCTCGTCCAGGACCGCGTCGAGCGGGGCCAGCACCATCAACGCCATCGAGGACACCACCGCGTCGGCGGCCCCGTCGACGACCGGCACCGCCGTGGCCCGGGCCCGGACCAGCAACCCGGGAGTACCGCCCGCCCGCGCCCCGTCCAGTTCGCCGGCCGACCGGTCGACGCCCACGACCCGCGCCGCCGGGAGCAGGCGGCCGACGGGCCCGCTCCCGCACGCCAGGTCGACCACGGTGGACGAGCGGGCCGGAACCGCCTCCACCAGCCAGTCGTACGGCGACCGCCCGCCGGCGTCCCGGGCCACGGCCAGGACCTGCTCGGTGATCCCCGGATGCCCGTCGTGGTACTCGGTCAGGTACTGCTCCCAGCCGTTTTCAGCCATGGTCGGGGTCCAGGCGGCCGTCGTGCATGCGCAGCACCCGGGTCGCCAGCCGCCGGGCGAGGGTGACGTTCTGCTCCACGAGCACCACCGCCGACCCCTCGGCGGCCAGCTCCAGGAGGGCGTCGCCGCAGGCCGCGGCCAGCGCCGGCGACAGCCCGGCCGACGGCTCGTCGGCCAGCAGCACCCGGGGCCGGGTCGACAGCACCCGCCCGATGGCCAGCAGCTGCTGCTGCCCCCCCGACAGTCCGGCGGCGGGCTCGTCGAGCCGGGCCCCGAGCGCGGGGAACCGCTCCAACCACGCCGCCCGCCGGGCCCGGGCCCCGTCCACCTCGGCCGCCGGCAGCCCCAGCTCGACCGCCTCCAGGTTCTCCCGCACGGTCAACGACGGGAACACCCGCCGGGTCTGGGGCAGGAGCCGGAGGCCGAGGCGGGCCCGGCGTTCGGCGGGCAGGCGTGCGACGGGACGGCCGTCGAGCTCGACCTCGCCCGCCCGGGCCCGCAGCAGCCCCGCCACCGCCAGCAGGAGCGACGACTTGCCCGAGCCGTTGCCGCCCAGCACCGCCACCACCTCGCCCGCCGCCACCTCCAGGTCGGCGCCCTGCACGATCGAGATCGCGCCCCATCCCGCGTGCAGGCCCCGCACCGTCAGCACCTCGCCGTCACCGGGATTCGAGACCCAACGGCGGCAGGGTCGACACCAGGGCCGGGTGGGCGGCCACCTCGTCGTAGGTGCCGGACGCCACCACCGACCCGTCGGCCATGCCCACCACCCGGTCGCACACCCGGTCGACGAGGGTCGGGTCGTGCTCCACCACCAGCACCCCGCAGCCACTCCCGGCCAGTGACCGGATGAGGGCCATCAGCACCTCCGCCTGCTCCGGGTCGATGCCGGCGGCCGGCTCGTCGAGCACCAGGTAGGACGGGGAGGCGGCCACCGCCCGGGCCAGTTCCACCCGCCGTCGCTGGCCGTGCGACAGCGCCGCCACCGGCCGGTCGGCGAAACCGTCCAGTCCGACGGCGACCAACGCCTGCCGGGCCCGGTCGGCCAGCTCCCGCTCCCGCCGGCGGAAGGCGGGCGGGCGCAGGCAAGCACCCACCAGCGACGGCGACACCCGCCGTTGGGCCCCGACCAGCACGTTGGCCAGCACCGACTGGCCCTCGAACAGGCGCAGGGCCTGGAACGTGCGCACCACCCCGGCGGCGGCGAAGCGGCGGCTGGAGGCGCCGGTGAGGTCGACGCCGTCGACCACCACCCGACCCCCGCTCGGCGCCACCGCCCCCGAGGCCAGGTTCACCACCGTCGTCTTCCCCGACCCGTTGGGCCCCACCACGCCCACCACCCGGCCCGCCTCCACCGCCAGCGACACGTCGACCACGGCGTGGACGCCGGCGAAGTCCCGCGATACCCCCGAGAGCACGAGCCCGGCACCGGCCACGGCCGCCATCCCTACCACCGGGGGGCCAGCCGGCGGCGGCCGGCTCCGACCACGTCACCCACCAGCCCCACCCGGGCGGCCACCACCACCAGGATGAAGGCGCCGGTCACGCCCTCCGACAGCCCTCCGTAGCCGGTGAGACGGTCGACGAGGGCGGTCATGAGCACCGCCGCGCCGACCGTCCGGCCCAGGCGGCCCTCGCCCGCCACCAGCACGACCAGGATCACGGTGACCGTCTGGCTCAGCCCGAACGACACCGACGAGACGAACCCGTCCTGCACCGCGTAGACCGCGCCCGCCACCCCCGCCAGCGCCGCCCCCACGGCGAAGGCGAGGACGCGCAGCCGTCCGGTTCGCACCCCCAGCGCGGCCGCCGCCACCTCGTCGTCCCGAAGCGCCGTCCACGACCGCCCCAGCGGCGAGTCCCGCAGGCCCTTCACCAGCGCCAGCGAGAGCAGGGCCAGTCCGAGGGCGACGGCGTAGAGGCCCCGCCGGTCGAGGCGGGTGCCGAAGACGGAGATGGGGGGGACGCCGGCGATGCCGGCCGAGCCGGCGGTGAAGGCGGTGGTGTTGAGGTACAGCGACTGCAGGATCTCACCCGCGCCCAGGGTGACGAGCGCCAGCACGTCGCCCCGCACCCGCAGCCCGGGCAGGCCCACCACCGCGCCCACCACCGCTGCGGCCGCCGCCGCCGGCACCAGCGAGGCCCAGAACGACCACCCGTGGGCGGTGGTGAGCTGGGCCACGGTGTAGGCGCCGACGCCCATCAGGGGGGCGTGGGCCACCGAGAGCTGGCCCGAGAACCCGTAGGTGACCTGGTAGCCGAGAGCGAGGATCACGGCGATGGCGGCGGTGGTGCCCAGCCCGTAGCCCCGGTTGCCGCCGATCCACACCGGGACGGCGGCGACCGCGACTAGAGCAACCACCGCCGTCGCGGCCCTCCACTGGCGCACCCCCGGCGAGCGCAGGTCGGTCAACCGGCCAGCGGGATCTCCCGCACCGCCTTCGGACCGGTCTGCTCGTAGCCCTGGAAGAAGACGGGCTTGCCGTCGGTGATCTTGAAGACGTAGAGCCGCCCGCCGATGCGGGACCCGTCCTCGGCGAACCTGAGCGGGCCCACGCCGGTGTCGGCGATGTCGATCTGGTGCAGGTACCCGCTGAGGTCGGCCCGGCCGCTGGCGCCGGCGGCGAAGGCGGCCGCCACCGCCCGTACCCCTTCGTAGGCGAAGACGGCCGGGTCGGGGATCACCGACTGGCCGGTGGCGGCCGTGTAGCGGTCGACCAGTGCCTTGGTGGCGGGCGTGTCCCGGCCGGACATGGTGGGCGTGTTGCCGACGACGCCCTCGGCCAGGGGGCCGGCGGCGGTGATGAACGTGTCGTTGTTGGTGATGCCGCCCGGGTCGTAGAACGGTACCTTGAGGCCGAGCTCGTCGGCCTGGGTGAGGATGAGGGCGTCGATGTTGGCCAGGCCCACCACCACCAGGGAATCGGGGGTGGCCTCCTTGATCTTGGCCAGCTGCACCCGGAAGTCGGTGTCGGCGAAGGTGAACGACTCGTTGCCCACGGGGGTGACGCTCTTGTCCTTCAACCGGTCGACCACCAGGGCCGCGATCCCGTCACCGTAGGTGCCGGTGGCGTGGAGGATGCCGGGCCGGGTGTACCCCGCCTTGAGCAGCTCGTCGGTGACGGAGAAGGCGTAGGCGGGGAAGGTCGGGGGCACCACGAAGACCGACTTGGCGTCGACGGCCGCCTCCAGGATCTTCTCCGACGAGGCGTAGGCGGACAGGAAGGGGAACGCTTCCCGGCTGGCGGTGGGCGCCATGGCGACGGACACGTCGGACAGGC
Organism: Actinomycetota bacterium; assembly: GCA_034666105.1. GTDB lineage: Bacteria > Actinomycetota > Acidimicrobiia > Acidimicrobiales > AC-14 > JAXDMK01. The sequence continues at coordinate 7,725 of JAXDMK010000062.1, forward strand.
CCGAACCGACGAAGGCGACCAGGTCCTTGTCGTCGATGATCGTGCGGATGTTGCTGGCGCCGTTGGCGGGGACGCCGGCGTCGTCGAACTCCTTGAACACGATCTGGGCGCCCTTCTGGGGCCCGTCGGCGATGCCCCCGGCGTTGTTGACCTCGGCCGCGGCCAGCTGGGCGCCGTAGCGGATGTTGTCGCCGGTGGACTTGGACCCGCCCGAGAACGGGCCGCCCAGGGCGATGGTGACGGTCTTGGCCTCGGTCCCGCCGCCGGTGGTGTCCTTGGAGTCGCTGCAGGCGCCGGCCGCCAGGGCCAGGGTCAGCGCCAGCGCCGGCAGAGCCAGCCGCCACCTCTTCATCGGGGGATGTCCTTTCACCTTGGTCAGGGTCCTGTGATTCATACGGAGCGGAGGCGGCCGCCGGCGAGCACCCCGCGGGGGACGAGCAGGAGGACGCCGATGAGCAGGGCGAACGTGGCCACGTCGCGGAAGCGGGTGGAAAGGTAGCCGGACACGAAGCTCTCCACCACGCCCAGGGCGAGGCCGCCCAGGAGGGCGCCCCGCACCCAGCCGACGCCGCCCAGCACCGCGGCGACGAACCCCTTGAGGGTGGCCTGCCAGCCGAGGGCGACGAAGATCTGGCCGAAGAAGGAGGCGAAGAGGACGCCGGCCAGCCCCCCGACGACGCCGGCCAGGGCGTAGGCGGCGGCGAGGGTGCGGGTGACGGGCAGGCCGTTGAGGCGGGCCAGCACCGGCTCGTCCGCCACCGCCCGGATGCGCCGGCCGACGGTGGTGTAACGGAGCACGAGCGCCACCGCCACGGGCACCGCGATCCCCGCGGCCACCAGCCACCAGCCGGCGGCGGGCAGGCGGTAGTCGCCGAACAGGTTCACCGGGTGGCCGGGGAAGAGAGAGGGGAAGGGACTGCTGCCCTCGGGGTCGGCCCGCACGGCCACGTTGCGCACGATGAGGGCCACGCCCAGGGCGGGGAGGAAGCCGACGCCGGCCATGCCCGCCCGCCGCCGGGAGGCCACCGGCGAGTAGACGGCCAGGTGGGCGAGGGTGCCGATGGCGGCCCCGGTCGCCACCGCGGCCAGGATCGCCAGCCCGGAGAAGCCCACGACCGACGACGTGCCCAGGCCCACGTAGGTGGCCAGCATGAGCGAATCGCCGTGGGCCAGGTTGAGCTGACCGGACGTGCGCAGGACGAGGTTCAACCCGAGGGCGAAGAGCGAATAGAGCAGACCCAGGGTGAGGCTCGTGACGCAGACGGTCAGGAAGAATTCCATGGGCGCCGGGACAGTATCAGGCCGTATTGATATGAAGCTGAACCGTCCCTAGAGTCTCGGACCATGGTGACCGCCGTGACCAAGAACGAGGCCGAACGACTCTCGGAGGACCTTGCCGTCATCGCCGAGCCCCATCGCATGCTCATGCTCCGCCATCTCCGCCGGGGTCCACGCAGCGCCGGCTACCTGGCCCAGGCGGTGGGAATGTCGCAGCCGCTGGCCGGCTACCACCTGTCAGTGCTGCTCAAGGCCGGGCTCGTCACCAAGAGCCGGCTGGGCAACTTCAGCTGTTACGCGGCCGACCGCGGCGGGCTCCAGGAGCTGCACCGCCGCGTCGGCCGCCTCGTGGGCGCGTCGGGCGCGGTGGCCGAGGCTCCTCCGGCCGACGACCCTTGTTGACCCCCGAGGGCCTGTCGCTCGAGCCGTGGCTGGGCACCGAGGTGCGGTGCTACCCGGACCGGGTGCGCACCATCGTCGAGGCCCTCGACCGGGCCGTGCGCCTCTTCCCCGACACCGTCGCCCTGGAGACGCCGGAGGGCGACGTCACCTACGCCGAGCTGGCCCAGCTGGTGGAGGGTGCGGCCGAGCGGCTGGCGGAGGAGGGGCTGGTGGCCGGTGACCGGCTGGCCGTCGCCCTGCGCAACGGGCTCGACATCGTGGTCGCCATCTGGGCCTGCGCCCGGTCCGGGCTCGTCTTCGTGGGCCTGTCCACCAAGCTGGCCCCGGCCCAGTGGGCGTACATGCTGTCCCACTCGGGGCCCGGCCTCGCCCTCGGTCACCCCGAGTTCATCGCCGGCCTGCGGGCCGCAGCCGACGAGGCCGGCCTCCCCGCCGACCACGTGCGGGACGTCGGCGACCACCTCACCGGGCGCCGCCGGCCGTGGCGGGCCGACGCCGTCGCCTTCCCCGACGAGGACTCCGCCTACGGGGTCATCTACACGTCGGGCACCACCGGCCGGCCCAAGGCCAGCCTGGTCGTGCACCGGGGCACCATGCACTCGGCCACCGCCTACGTCCGCATCCTGAACCTGGTGGCGGGCGACCGCACCGCCATCGTCTTCCCCCTCTACTACGCCACCGGGCACATGGCCCAGGTCACCCCGATGATGCTGGTGGGAGGCACGTCGGTGACGGTGACCGAGGTCGTGCCCCGGGAGTTCGTCCAGCTCATCGGTCAGCGCCGTATCACCTATCTGATGGTCGTCCCCTCCATCTGGCCCCTCCTCCTGCGCGACCCCGACTTCGGCTGGCCGGCGCTGGCCCACGTCGAGATCGGGGCCTTCGGCGGCTCGCCGGTGCCCATCTCCACCATCGCCGCCCTCCGCCGGCGCATGCCCCAGCTCCGGCTCTACGACGCCTACGGGCTCACCGAGACCCACTCGCCGGCCACCGTCCTCCTCGATTCGGAGTTCCGCCGGAAGCCGGGGTCGGTGGGGCGGCCGGTGCCGTGCGCCGAGGTGCGGGTGGTCGACGACGACGGGCACGACGTCGCCGCCGGCGAGGCGGGCGAGCTGTGGGTGCGGGGGCCGATGGTGACGTCGGGCTACTACGGCGACCCCGCCGCCACCGCCGCCGCCATCACCGACGGCTGGCTGCACACGGGCGACTACGCCCGCCTCGACGACGAGGGCTACGTCTTCATCCTCGACCGGAAGAAGGACATGATCATGCGCGGCGGTAACAAGGTCTACTCGGTGGAGCTCGAATACCTGCTGGTCAGCCACCCCGACATCGCCGAGGCGGCCGTGTTCGGCGTGCCCGACCGGCTGGCCTACGAGTCGGTGGCGGCCTACGTCGTCCCCGCCACCGGCCGCCAGGTCGACGTGGCCGTGGTCCAGAGCTGGGTGGCGGGGCGCATGGCCGCCTTCGCCGTCCCCCGCCACGTCCGGGTGGTCGACGCCATCCCCCGCAACCGCACCGGCAAGATCGACAAGAAGGCCCTGAGGGAGATCATGACGAAGGAGCTGGGCCCAGGGGAGTTAACGCCGCGGGAACTGGATCGGGCCGGGCGATGACAGACGGCATGACCGACGCCACGACCGACATCGAGCTGCACCTACGCAAGGTGGCCGCCGCCCACCTCGACGTCGACCCCGGACGGCTGCTGCCCGGCGCCCGCCTGGGCGACGACCTGTGCGTCGACTCGCTCGACGCGGTCGAGCTCACCATGGTGCTGGAAGACGAGTTCGACATCGCCCTGCCCGACCGGCTGGTGGCCGACGTCCGCACCTACGGCGACATCGTCGCCCTCGTCCGCCAGCAGGTGGAAGCCCGGCATTCGGGAACCCGAAGCTAGGTTCGTCCGCCGTGCCCGTCATGAGTAGGACTGAGACGCTGTCGTTCCTCGAGGAACGCCACCATCTGGTCCGTCTGGCCACGGTCGACGCCGACCACCGTCCCCACGTGGTCCCGGTCTGGTACCTGCCGGTGGACGGGTCGCTGCTCATCACCCCCCGGGCCGAATCGTCGTGGCTGCCCCACCTCGACGCCAACCCGTGGGTGGCCGCCGCCGTCGACGAGGGCGACCTCCCTTACCGCAAGGTGGTGGTGTCCACCAAGGCGGAGATGGTCTACCCGCCGGGCCACGACGATGCCTGGCGGGACGAGTACCGGCGGATGTCGCTGCGCTACTGGGACGAGGAGGCGGTCGACGCCTACCTCGAGTCCACCATCCACATCCGGCGGGCGCTCATCAGGGTCCCCGTCCGCCTCGAGACGCCCGAGGTGCAGACCTGGCGGCTACCCGTCGCCGACGAGGACCCGCGCGGCATCTGGGCCCTCCGCTACGGCCCCGTCATCTTCGGGAGCGGAGCTTCGTCGGGGAGTTGTTGAGCGCGGGTGGCACCGCGGTTCGCGCCCCGGCAGCGCTCCGTTCTGTCGCGCTAGGGTTCGGCCCATGCCGCTGCCCCCTCCTTTGTCACCCGAGGCTCGCGCCAAGGCGCTCGAGAAGGCCGCCGCCGCGCGGCGGCAGCGGGCCGAGCTCAAGGACAAGCTCAAGATGGGCTCCCTGACCCTGAAGGAACTGATCGACCAGGGCGAGAACGACGAGGTCGTGGGCAAGATGAAGGTCCTCACCGTCCTCGAATCGCTCCCCGGTGTGGGCAAGGTCCGGGCCCGGCGGCTGATGGACGAGATCCGCATCAGCGAGGCCCGGCGGGTGCGGGGCCTGGGCGCCCAGCAGCGGGAAGCCCTGCTGAAGCAGTTCCCGTCGACCACCTGACGTCTGGCCCGCGGAGCCCACGGTTCCGGAGGGCCCGGCCGGGCCCGAGTCGTTGACCTCGCCCTCCCTCGTCTTCGTCATCGTCGGCCCGTCCGGCGTCGGCAAGGGGGCGGTGGCGGCGGGCCTGGTCTCCCGGCTCCCGGACCTGTGGTTGAGCCGGTCGTGGACCACCCGTCCCCGGCGGGCGTCCGACGAGGCCGACGCCTACGTCTTCGTCGACCGGCCCACCTTCGAGGCGGAGCGGGCCGCAGGCCGGTTCCTGGAGTCGGCCGAGGTCTTCGGGAACCTGTACGGCACGCCGGTGCCGGCCCCGCCCCCCGGGACCGACCTCCTGCTCGAGATCGACGTGCAGGGGGCGACCCAGGTCAAGGCCCTGCGGGACGACGCCGTCGTGCTCTGCGTACGGGCCCCGTCCCGCTCCGCCCAGGAGGAACGCCTGCGCAAACGGGGCGACGACGGGGCCGTGATCGCCCGCCGGCTGGCCCTCGCCGACGCCGAGGAACAGGCCTGCCTGGGCCTGGCCGACCACGTGGTGGTGAACGACGATCTTGGCCGGGCCATCGAGGAGGCGGCTGGTATCGTGGAAAGGCATCGGTCGCGCCGTTCTTGACCTTTCGCGAGCCGCCGCATCACCCGAGTGAGCCAGGAGTTGCCAGCATGTCGTCCGAGCGCGCCAGCATGATCCACCCCCCCATCGAGGACCTGCTCGACAAGGTCGACTCCAAGTTCAGCCTGGTCAGCCTGGCCGCCAAGCGGGGCCGGCAGATCAACTCCTACTTCAGCCAGCTGGGCGAGGGCCTGGGCGCCATCGTGCCTCCGCAGGTGGCGTCGGTGTCGCGCAAGCCCCTCACCATCGCCCTGGAGGAGATCGCGGCCAACAAGATCACCTTCGTCCGCATCGAGGACCCTCCGGAGGAGGGGCCTGAAGAGTAACGCCGGCGAGCGATGAGCGAGCCGTCCGAGCCTTTCGGGGGGTTCACGGGGGGCGGAGCCCCCCGTGTGTTGCTCGGGGTGTGCGGGTCGATCGCCGCCTACAAGGCGGTGGAGGTCTGCCGGCGACTGGTCGACGCCGGGGCCCACGTGGTGCCGGTGATGACGGCCGACGCCGAGCGCTTCGTCGGGGCGGTGACCCTGTCCGCGCTGGCGTCGGAACCGGTGCGGACGTCGCTGTGGACGTCCGGCGACGGCGAGGCCGTCCCCCACATCGCCCTCGCCCGCTCCGTCGACCTGGTCCTGGTCGCGCCCGCCACCGCCCGCTTCCTGGGCGCCTACGCCGCCGGCATCGCCGACGACCTGCTCACCAACGTCCTGCTGGCCACCACCGCCCCCGTGGTGGTGTGCCCGGCCATGCACACCGAGATGTGGGACCACCCCGCCACCAGGGCCAACGTGGCCCTCCTGCGGTCCCGGGGCGTGCAGGTGGTCGAGCCCGCCACCGGGCGCCTGGCCGGGGGCGACGAGGGGGCCGGCCGCCTGCCCGACCCCGACCGCATCCTGGCAGCGGTGGCGGACGGGCTCGGGAAGAAGGCCGACCTGGCCGGCCGGCGGATCCTGGTCACCGCCGGCGGCACCCGGGAGCCGGTCGACGCCGTCCGCTTCCTCGGCAACCGCTCCTCGGGCAAGCAGGGCGAGGCGGTGGCGGTGGAGGCCGCGGCCCGGGGGGCGTCGGTGGTGCTGGTGACCGCGGCCGGCGACCGTCCTCCGCCGGCGGGCGTGGAGGTGGTGCGGGTCGACACCGCGGCGGAGATGGAGGCGGAGGTGATGGCCCGGGCCAGGTCGGCCGACGCGGTGGTGATGGCGGCGGCGGTGGCCGACTTCCGGCCCAAGGCGGCGGCCGACGGCAAGCTGCGCAAGGACGAGGGCGTGCCCGACATCGTCCTCGATCCCACCACCGACATCCTGGCCGCCCTCGGCCGGGCCCGACCCCCGGGCCAGGTCCTGGTCGGCTTCGCGGCGGAGGCCGGCGACCCCCGGCCCCGGGCCCGGGAGAAGCTGCGGGCCAAGGGCCTCGACGCCATCGTGGCCAACGACATCACCGCCCCCGGCGCCGGGTTCGGCCACGACACCAACGCGGCCGTGATCCTGGAGGACGACGGCCGGGGTGGGATCACCGGGGTCGAGACCGGCCTTACCTCCAAGCGGGACGTGGCCCGAGCCGTGCTCGACGTGGTCGCCCGGCGCCTGGGTCAGGGCATTGAGTAGCCTTCTCCACCCATGAGCAGCTACACGTTCACATCGGAATCAGTCACCGAAGGCCATCCCGACAAGATGGCCGACCAGATCTCCGACGCCATCCTCGACGCCATCCTCGCCGAGGACCCCACCGGGCGGGTGGCCTGCGAGACGCTGCTCACCACCGGATTGGTCGTCGTGGCCGGCGAGATCACCACCCGGGCCTACGTCGACATCCCCAAGATCGTCCGCCAGACGGTGTGCGGCATCGGCTACGACCGGGAGTCCTACGGCTTCGACGGCAACACCTGCGGGGTCATCACCGCCATCGACGAGCAGTCCCCCGACATCAGCCAGGGCGTCACCACCGCCTACG
>JAXDMK010000063.1:0-7614 GCA_034666105.1 Actinomycetota bacterium
GACTCGAGCGCGGCCAGCTCCAGCAGCTCCGCCTCCGACGTGCGGTCGGCGACGGCGGCGCTGGTCACCTCGATGGCCTGGCGCTCGGTGAGGGAGCCCGACCGGAACTTGTCCTCGGTGGCCGGCAGCGCCCGCATGGCCTCGGCCGCCTCCAGGACGTCGACGGCATGGCGCACCGAGGTGCCGGTTGCGTCGGCCATGAGATGACAGGGGGAGCGGTGCCCGGTGGAGAACCACGCCTGGGTCGCCGCCATCTGCCGGGCGCACAGGGCCTTGCCCGCCACCCCCAGCCGCTCGATGCGATGGAATCGGCGAACAGCGCCAGCGACTCAGGTCCGCTCAGGGCCTCAGGGTCGAGCGCCTTGAGCACCTCCTGCAACTCCGAGAGCAGCTGGGAGACTCGGTTACCGATCATATGTTCGACTATAACGTGACCCTGAGACAGTATCGATACATCACAGTGGTTCCTGATGGTTCTCTCGTCGTGGCTCGCCACACCCGCGACGCTTGTCCGGCGCCGGCGCTAGGGGAGCACCGTGCCCTCGGGGAGGAGGCGCTCGCCGTAGTACACCTGCCAGCCGTGGTAGCCGAGGTAGGCCCGCTCGTCGGCCTCCATCCGTTGGGCGTAGACGGTGACGGCCCGCACGTAGCGGTTGGAGTTGTTGTACGAGAACAGGGCTCCGGCCATGTCGGTCAGGGCGCCGTGGGCCCGCAGGAGGCGGGCGGCGGCGGCGATGGAGTCGGCGGTCGACTCGATGTCGCCCCCCTCGCCGTAGAGGTCCCAGGTGGTCGGAATGAACTGCATCGGCCCCCGGGCGCCGGCGGAGCTGTCGCCCCGGATGCGGCCCATGCGGGTCTCCACCAGATGGATGGCGGCCAGGTACTCCCACGGGACGCCGACGGTGGCCTCGGCCTGCTTGTAGTGGTTGAGGAGCACCGCCGCCGGCTCGGGCGTGACGATGCGCCAGTGGGGGAGGGGACGATCGGGGTCGACGGGACCGTTCAGTGCGGTGAGGTCCTTGGCCGCGGCCAGGTGGGCCTCGGTGGCGGACCTCACCCGGTCGGGGAGCAGGCCGAGTGCCTCCGCCTCCAGCTCGGGGTGGAAGACGAGCTCCCGCACCGCCGCCTGCTGCACCTGGCCCCAGCGGTCCATCTCCCCGTCCGGCGTGGACGGGTCGTGGATGGCGGTCTCGGCCGCGATCAGGTCGGCCGCCGCCTGCAGCGCGGGGGCGAGGGTGCTGGTGGGTGCGACGGCGGTGGTGCTCGCCGACCCCGGCCGGGCGGTGGCGGCCGGTGCCTTCTCGCCGCCGCCGCTACCGCCACCGCCGCCACACGCGACCAGGGCCGACGCCAGGAGGAGGGCCACGATCCCGAGCCGGCGGCGGGGCTCTAGCCTGGGCCGGTGGCCGGCAAGTACCTGATCAGGACCTTCGGATGTCAGATGAACGTCCACGACTCCGAGCGGCTGGCGGGCGTGCTGGAGGCGGACGGCATGGAGCCGACCGACGACGTCGAGCAGGCCGACGTCGTGCTCCTCAACACCTGCTGCATCCGGGAGAACGCCGACAACAAGCTCTACGGCCACCTGGGTCACCTTAAGTCGGTCAAGGACCGTCACCCGGGCATGCAGATCGCGGTGGGCGGCTGCCTGGCCCAGAAGGACCGCGACCTCATCCAGAGCCGGGCGCCCCAGGTCGACGCCGTCTTCGGCACCCACAACGTGGGCCGGGCGCTCGAGCTGCTGCGGGAGGCAGCCGGCGGCGGCTCGCCCGTCATGGAGATCCTCGACGCGGCCCGTCCCCTCGACGAGGAGACGGCTCTTCCCGTCCGCCGGGGGCTGCCGTACACCGCCTGGGTCACGATCCAGATCGGCTGCGACAACTCGTGCGCCTTCTGCATCGTCCCCTCGGTACGGGGCCAGGAGGTCAGCCGGCCCTTCGACCAGATCGTGGCCGAGGTGGAGGGGCTGGCCGCCACCGGCACCGTCGAGGTCACCCTCCTGGGCCAGAACGTCAACTCCTACGGGCGCGACCTCACCCGCCGCCGGCCCTTGTTCGCCGAGCTCCTCCGGGCCGTCGGCGGCGTCGACGGCATCCGCCGGGTCCGCTATACCAGCCCCCACCCCAAGGACCTGCGGCCGGAGACGGTGGCGGCCATGGCCGAGGTGGCGACCGTCTGCGAGCACCTCCACCTGCCCCTGCAATCCGGGAGCGACCGGGTGCTGGCGGCCATGCACCGGGGCTACACCGGCCGGCGCTACCTGGAGAAGCTGGCCGGGGCCCGGGCCGCGGTGCCCGACCTGGCCGTCACCACCGACCTCATCGTGGGGTTCCCGGGCGAGACCGACGACGACTTCGCGCGCACCCTCGAGGTGGCGGCCGAGGCCGAGTACGACAGCGCCTACACGTTCCTCTTCTCGCCCCGCCCCGGCACCGAGGCGGGCGAGCTGCCGCGGGAGCGGTTCGTCGCCCCCGACGTCGCCGCCGAGCGCTTCGAGCGGCTGCGGGTGGTGGTGGAGCGATCGGCGCTGGCCAAGCACCAGGCCCGGATCGGTCGCACCGAGGAGGTGCTGGTCGAGGGTCCGAGCAAGCGGGACCCGTCGGTGGCCACCGGCCGCTCCCGGCAGAACAAGCTCGTCCACTTCCCGGTGGCCGAGGGCGAGCCGGTGCCGCCGGCGGGCACCTTCGCCGACGTGCTGATCACCGCCGCCGCCCCCCACCACCTCACCGGCCAGCTGGTGGCGATCACCGCCCGCCCCCGCCACCGCACCCGCATCCCCGTGGCGGTTCTCTGACGGCCTGCGCCGTCGCGTTTCATGCACCGGTAGGGCCGTGAAATCGGCCCTGCGAGCCTGAATCACGTCCCTACCGATGCACGAAACGCGACACCTGGCCCTCGTCGGGCCCACCGCGTCGGGCAAGTCGGCGCTCGCCCTGGAGGTGGCCCGCCACCTCCCCGGCGTCGAGCTGGTGTCGGTGGACTCGATGCAGGTCTACCGGGGAATGGACATCGGCACGGCCAAGCCCACGTCCGCCGAACGGGACGAGATCCCCCACCACCTCCTCGACCGGGCCGAGCCGACGGAGGACTTCTCCGTGGCCCGGTTCCAGGCCGAGGCGGAGGACGCCATCGCCGCCATCGAGGCCCGCGGCCACCGGGCCCTGCTGGTCGGTGGCACCGGCCTCTACCTGCAGGCGGTGGTGGACGGCCTCCGCCTACCCGGCCAATGGCCGGACGTGCGCGCCGGGTTGGAAGCGGAACTAGAGGCGGACGATGCGGACGGGGCGGAGCGGGAGGCGTCGGCGGTGGGGGCCATGCACCGGCGGCTGGCCGACGCCGACCCGGTGGCCGCGGCCCGCATCGAGCCGGGTAACGCCCGCCGGATCGTCCGGGCCCTGGAGGTCACGCTCGGCAGCGGCCGCCCGTTCTCGTCCTTCGGGCCGGGGCTCGACGCCTACCCCCGGTCGACCCGGTTTCGACTGGCCGGGGTCTGGCTGCCCCGGGACGTGCTCAACCGGCGCATCGAGGAGCGCTACGGGGCCCAATTGGCGGACGGGTTCCTTGACGAGGTCCGGGCCCTGCCCGACGGTCTCTCCCGCACCGCCCGGCAGGCGCTCGGCTACCGCGAGCTGCTCGACCACCTCCACGGGAAGACGACCCTGGCCGACGCGGTTGACGAGGCGGTCCGCCGCACCCGGGCCTTCGCCCGCCGCCAGCGGTCGTGGTTCCGGCGCGACCCCCGCATCACCTGGCTGGCCACGTCCGGAAAACCCATCGATCTGCTTCCCGCCCTGCTGGGAGACTGGGCCCGCTCATGAATCTCGAGAAGTACCACGGCCTGGGCAACGACTTCCTCGTCCTCCTCGACCTCGACGGCCTCCATCCGGTCGACGGGGCCATGGCGCGCCGCCTGTGCGACCGCCACACCGGCGTGGGCGCCGACGGCCTCATCCGGGTGACGGCCGGTCCGACGCCATATCCCTACACCATGGAGCTGTACAACGCCGACGGGGGGCGGGCGGAGATGAGCGGCAACGGGATCCGGTGCCTGGCCCTGGCCCTGGTCGACTCCGGCCTCGACGTCGGGCCCGAGCTGGCCGTCAACACCGACGCCGGGCCCCGGCGGGTGGTGATCGTGCACCACGACGGCCCCCACCGCAGCACGATCAGCGTCGACATGGGCGTGGCCACAGTCGAGCCCGGTCCGGGCCACGCGCTGCTGGTCGACATGGGCAATCCCCACGCCGTGCTCGAGGTCCAGGACCCCTACGACGCCGACCTCGGGCGGGAGTTCCGCCGCCTCGGCCTCGACGTCAACCTGGAGCTGGTGGCGCCCGGTCCGGGTCCCGACGAGCTGACCATGCGGGTGTGGGAACGGGGGGTGGGTGAGACCCTGGCCTGCGGCACCGGCGCCTGCGCGGCCGCCGTCGCGGCCCATAAGTGGGGCATGGTCGGCACGAGGGTCACGGTCCACCAGCCGGGGGGCGCCGTCCGCGTCGACCTCACCGGTCCCCAGATCGTGCTCACCGGACCCGCCGTCTGGGTCTGCTCGGTGCAGGTGCGCTGATGTCGCTCATCGAGCGGGGCCGGCGGGAGCGGATCATCCTGGTGGGCGTGGCGGGGGCGGCCACCACCGTCGATCAGGCCGAGGCCTCGCTCGACGAGCTGTCGGCGCTGGTCGACACCGCCGGCGCGGACGAGGTCGAGCGGGTGCTCCAACGGCGCGACGCCCCCGACCCGGCCACGTTCGTGGGCAAGGGCAAGGCCGAGGAGCTGCGGGAGCTGTCGTACCAGTTCGACGCCGACACCGTCGTGTTCGACGAGGAGCTGACGCCGGCCCAGAGCCGCAACCTGGAGAAGATCCTGGGCCGCACCGCCATCGACCGCACCGCCGTCATCCTCGACATCTTCGGCCAGCACGCCCACAGCCAGGAGGGAAAGGCGCAGGTGGAGCTGGCCATGCTCCGCTACCGGCTGCCCCGCCTGCGGGGCAAGGGCAAGGGCCTCAGCCAGCAGTCCGGAGGCATCGGCACCCGCTTCGGGGGGGGAGAGACGAAGCTCGAGATCGACCGCCGGCGCCTGCTGCGGCGCATCAGCAAGCTGGAGTCCGACCTCAAGGTGCTGACCAAGAACCGCCGCACCCAGCGCAAGGCCCGGGCCCGGTCCCGGCTGCAGACGGTGGCCATCGTGGGGTACACCAACGCGGGCAAGTCCACCCTGCTCAACCGCCTCACCGACGCCGGCGTGCTGGTGGAGGACCGCCTGTTCGCCACCGTCGACCCCACCACCCGCCGCCTCGACCTGCCCGGCGGGGAGAGGGTGCTCCTCTCCGACACCGTCGGGTTCGTGCGCAAGCTGCCGACGCAACTGGTGGAGGCGTTCCGGTCGACCCTGGAGGAGGTGGCCGAGGCCGACCTCCTGGTCCACGTGGTCGACGCCTCCGCCGCCGACCCGGAGGCGCAGATGGAGGCGGTGCAGACCGTCCTGCGGGAGATCGGCGCCGACGAGGTGCCGGTGCTGGTGGTCTTCAACAAGTCCGATGCCGCGGGCGAGGAGATCAAGCGCCTGCTCGACCGCCACAAGGGGTCGGTCGCCCTGTCGGCCGTCACCGGCGAGGGGGTCGACGGCCTGCTGGAGGCGGTGGGGGAGCGGCTGCGGCTGCTGTCGCGCACCGTCGAGATGCTGGTGCCCTACGAGCGGGGCGACGTGGTGGCCGCCCTCCACCGTCAGGGCGACGTGCTGTCGGAACACCACGAGGACGACGCCACCCGCATCCGGGTACGGCTTCCCGACCCCGAGGTCAACCGCTACGTGGACTTCCTGGCGTGAGCGGCGCTGCTGCCGGCGGATTCGAGCCGCCGCCCTATCCCTACGACCGGCTCAACCGGCTCAAGCCGCTGGCCGACGGCCACGACGGGGGGCTGGTCGACCTGTCGATCGGGACCCCGTGCGACGCCCCGCCGGCGGCGGTGGTGGCCGCCCTGGCCTCGTCGGGGACGGAGCGGGGCTACCCGTCGTCGGTGGGCACCGCCGCCTTCCGGGAGGCGGCCGTCGGGTGGATGCGGAGGCGGCTGGGCGTGGAGGTGCCGGTCACCGACGTCGCCGCCTGCATCGGGACGAAAGAGCTGGTGGCGGCCCTGCCCCACTGGCTCCGGCTGCGGGACCCGGGCCGGGACACCGTGCTCTACCCGGCGGTGTCCTACCCGTCCTACGCCATGGGGGCGACCCTCGCCGGGTGCCGGGCGGTGGCGGTCGACGTGGAAGGCGGCCGGTTCGACGACGTCGACCCCGACGACGCGGCCCGGGCCCTGTGCCTGTGGGTGAACTCGCCCGGCAACCCCACCGGCCGGCTGACCGACATGGGAGCGGCCGCGGCCTGGGGCCGGGCCCACCGCGTGCCCGTGTTGAGCGACGAGTGCTACGCCGAGTTCACGTGGACCGACCGTCCCCGCACGATCCTCGAGCACGGATCCGACGGGGTGCTGGCCGTCCACTCGCTCTCGAAGCGGTCGAACCTGGCCGGGCTGCGGGCCGGGTTCTACGCCGGCGACCCGGGGCTGGTGCACTACCTGTCCGAGCTGCGCAAGCACGCGGGCGCGATGGTGCCGGGACCGGTGCAGGCGGCGGCCACCGTGGCCCTGGGGGACGACGTCCACGTCGACGCCCAACGGGACCGCTACGCCGAGCGCATCCGGTTCTTCCGCGACGTCCTGGCCGGTGTCGGCGTGGGCGCCGATCCGCCGGCCGGGTCGTTTTATCTGTGGGCCGCCGCGCCCGGCGGCGACGCGTGGGCCCTCACCGCCTGGCTGGCCAAATGGGGCGGTGTCCTGGTCGCTCCCGGTGACCTCTATGGGGCGCCGGGCGAAGGCCATGTGCGGGTGGCCCTGGTGCAGCCCATGGACCGACTGCGACTGGTGGCCGACCGTCTCCGGCAGGCCCCGCCGGTGGTCGCCGTCCCCGCCTGACGGGGCACGGGGCGCGGGGTAAGCCGGCCCGCGTGGGCCCGCCGCCGGCGCACCGTGGCCACGGCTGCGCGTCATACAGGACCGGCGGTAGGGTTGGGCATCGGATGGTGTTACGAGTTCGGCATCCAGATTTGCCCCGGATGCAAGGCGGTCATGGTCGCCGGAGAGTCGTCCTGCACGTGCGCCAAGTGTGGCAAGGAGTGCGGGGGGCTATTTCGAGGCTGCCAGGACGTCTGGGATCGCGGGTCCGCGTCCAAGAACCGTAAGGGTCTCCGCACCAAGTCCGACACCGACCGCACGTCGGTCGTGGCCACACCGAGGGTCGCCCAACCCGTCGCCCACCCGGTGGTCCGGCGGGCCCCCCCGCCCGCCGCCCGGCCGGCGCAGCCGGCCGCTGCCTCGTCCCCCGCCCCGCCCCCGGGCGGCGGCAATCGGGGAGCCGACTTCTGGGGCATCCCCCTCCAAGGGGCGGCCCCGGCCCCGGCGCCGCCCCCGGCCCCGCCACCGGCGCCGGCGCCGGCGCCAGGCCCCGCACGAGCAGCCCCGGCCGCGGCCGACGCCACGAGCGCCTCGGTCCCGCAACCCGTCGCCCAAGCCATCCCCCAACCCATCCCCCAACCCATCCCCCAACCCATCCCCCAGCCCCCGC
>JAXDMK010000064.1:0-44895 GCA_034666105.1 Actinomycetota bacterium
GGACCTCGTCCTTGGCCAGGCCGAAGGCGCTGGCCCGCAGCCAGACGGCGCCGTCGCGCTCGTAGGTGTTGCCCCGGGCGGTGAGGTCGGCCAGCGCCGCTTCGATGGCGCCCGAGGCCACCATCGACCGCTCGCTGAACCAGGTGTCGAAGCTCACGTTGATGCGGGCCAGCACGCCCCGCAGGTCGTCGAGCACCCGGGCCTCGCCCCACTGCCGGGGGTCGGCACCGTCCGGCATCTCGGCCGCCCAGTCGGCCACGTACTGGCCGTGGTAGCCGTCGTCGGGCACCGGCTGACCGGCCCGGATGGCGGCCAACGACTCCAGGAAGAGCTCGATCTGCCGACCCCGGTCGTTGATGTAGTACTCCCGGTGGACCTGGTAGCCGCAGCGGTCGAGGATGCGGCACAGGGAGTCGCCGTAGGCCGCCCACCGGCCGCCGCCGGCGTGGAGGGGACCGGTGGGGTTGGCGCTGACGAACTCGACGTTCACCCGCTCGCCGGCCCCGATGTCGGGCCGGGCGTAGCCGTCGACGCCACCCTCCACCACCTCCCGTAGCACCAGGTGGAGCCAGCTGTGGTCGAGGCGGAAGTTGACGAAGCCGGGGCCGGCCACGGTGACCTCGGCCACGTGCGGAGGCAGGTTGGCCGTGATCCGGGCGGCGATGGCCGTGGCCAGGCCCCGGGGCGAGCGCCTGGTGGAGGCGGCCAGGGCCAGGGCCACGTTCGACGACCAGTCGCCGTGCTCGGGCCGGGCCGGCCGTTCGATGGAGATGGTGGCCGGCGGCTCGACCCCGTCCGCCATCAGGGCGGCGCGCACCGACTCGGCCAGGAAGTCCTGGATCACCGGGTGGGCTACCGGCGGGACTTGCCCACCACCGCGTTGAGGCGGTCGATGAGCTGGATGGGATCGAAGGGCTTGGTGATGTAGTCGTCGGCGCCCATGTCGAGGCCGTGCTCGACCTCGGACTTCTGGGCCTTGGCCGACAGGAGGATCACGGGGAGGGTCTCGGTGCTGGGGTCGGACTTGAGGTCGGAGAGAAGCTGGAGGCCGTCCCGGCGGGGCATCATGATGTCGGAGATCACCACGTCCGGCTGGAGCTTCTGGGCCAGGGCGAAGCCCTCGTCGCCGTCCTTGGCCGTCACCACGTGGAAGCCCTCGATCTCGAAGTTGACGCGGAGCAGCTCCAGGATCACCGGGTCGTCGTCGATCACCAGCACCGTCAGCTTCCCCACCCCGACGATGGTACCGGGGGCGTCGCTCCCACCCCCGCGGCCGGGTACGATCGAAATCCTGCCGCCCTCGTAGCTCAGGGGATAGAGCACCGCCCTCCGGAGGCGGGTGCGTAGGTTCGAATCCTACCGGGGGCACCAGGCGCCACCCGTGATCGAGCAGACTCACGGGATGCGCGTGCGGTTCTGCGGGGTGCGGGGGTCGACGTCGGCGCCGGGGGCCGAGTTCGT
Organism: Actinomycetota bacterium; assembly: GCA_034666105.1. Lineage (GTDB taxonomy): Bacteria > Actinomycetota > Acidimicrobiia > Acidimicrobiales > AC-14 > JAXDMK01. The sequence continues at coordinate 1,462 of JAXDMK010000064.1, forward strand.
CCGTTACGGGGGCCACACGTCGTGCGTGGCCCTGGCCCATGACGGTGCCCGTCCGACGCTCGTCCTCGACGCCGGCACCGGCCTGCGCAACCTCACCCAGCACCTCGACGGGCATCCCTTCCGGGGCACGATCCTCCTCGGCCACCTCCATTGGGACCACACCCACGGGCTGCCCTTCTTCGCCGGCGGGGTGCGTCCGGAGAGCGAGGTCACCGTGGTCATCCCCGCCCAGGGCGACCCCGAGGAGGTGATGGAGCGGGCGTTCTCGCCGCCCCACTTCCCGGTTACGCCCACCCAGCTCGGGGGCAAGTGGCAGGTGACGTCGTGCGAGGAGGGCGCCTTCGACGTCGAGGGCTTCCACGTGCTGGCGGCCGAGATCCCCCACAAGGGGGGCCGGACGTTCGGCTTCCGGGTGTCCGACGGCTCGGCCACCGTCGCCTACCTGTCCGACCACAGCCCGATCGGCGCCGGCCCCGGTCCCGACGGCCTCGGTGCGTACCACCGGGCGGCCATGGCCCTGGCCGAGGGCGCCGACGTCCTCATCCACGACGCCCAGCACACGGCGGCCGAGTTCCCCGCGGTGAGCCACTTCGGCCACGCCGCCATCGAGTACGCCATCGGGCTGGCCGAGGCCGCCGGCGTGCGCACGCTCGTCCTCTACCACCACGACCCGTCCCGCACCGACGACCGGCTCGACGCCCTCGTCGCCGCCCACCAGGGGGGACGGGTCGAGGTCGTCGGCGCGGCCGAAGGACTCGTCCTCGACCGGTAGGCGCCGCGGGGGCTGCCTACTCGGAACGGAGGATGGAGGCGACGGGCGTGCGCCCCGCCACCCGGGCGGGCCCGGCCGCCACCAGGTTGGCGACGACCACGAGGCCGCAGGCGATGCCCGCCAGCACCAGGATCGGCACCGTCGGCCGGGCCACCACCGGCAACCGCCCGGCGAAGAGGATCCAGAGCCACCGGCCGAGGGCCACGCCCACGGGGACACCGACCACCAACCCGATGCCGACGATGATCGACGACTGCCAGACCACGGTGGAGGACACCTGGCGGCGGGTGAACCCGAGGGACTTGAGAATGGACAGGTCGCGGCGCCGGCGGTTCACGCCCGATGCCAGGGTGAGTCCGAGCGACACCACCGCGGCCAGGACCAGCACACCGCCCAACAGGGCCGGCGCCGCCCCCATCGCCCCGTAGTTCACGATCTGAGCCGGGCGCTGCACGTCGAGCAGCTCGGCCGTTCCCTCGAGCTTGCTGATGCCGGGCAGCCCCTTGGTGATCCGTTCGATAGCGGCATCCCGGTCGGCGCCGGGTCGGAAGCGGACGAACAACGCCTTCGGCCCGGGGCTGATCTCGTCCCATCCCGGGATCTGGTCGTACACCATCATCGCCCCGTCCCCGAGGGACGTGTAGGCGCCGAACACGGGGCCGACCGTGGGGAAGACGGCCGTGCCGACCACCAGCAGCGGTTGGGCGCTCTCGCCGGGGTCGAGCACGACCGTGTCGCCGACCCGCTTCCCGAGATCGGCCAGGGTGGCCGAGCCCAGCACCGCCTCGCCCGGCCCCCGCACCTGCCGGCCGGAGAGGAGCGGAGGCGTGACGGAGGCGTCGGACGGCATGCCGATGGCGGGAACGATCTGTCCGTCGAGGTCGACCGACTGGAAGTAGGCGCCCGACCAGCCCGCCACCGCGGGGTCGGAATCGAGCAGGGTGCCGGCCCTGGCCACGTCGAAGTCGCCGTAGCCGGCGTCGTCCATCGCGGTGACATCCCAATCCCACCCGTACAGCCGGGGGTGGTCGACCAGGGATCGCAGGCTGGTCCCGAACACCAGGGAGGAAACCAGGGCGACCACGGCCACGATCGCGCCCCCGACCGCGGCCCGCACCGGCACCGCCGTCCGGCCCTCCCCCGCCTCGACCGCCAGCCGCATACCGGCGACCGCGGGCAGCGGCAGCCCCGACGCCGAGGCGGCGCCGACCAGCCGGGACGGACGGGCGACCCGGCCCCCCGCCAGGCGACGGTGGGGCGCCTGGCGGATGGCGGAGGCGATGACGATGACCCCCAGGACGGCGGCGAAGGCGACCGCGCCCAGGGCGAGGACCGCCCAATCGAAGGACACACCCGGGTCGGCCTCCACCCGGCGCATCGGACCGATGGGTGCGAGGGGGGACAGCAGGACGGCGACGACCACCGCGCCGGCCACGCCCGCCCCGATGGAAGCGGCGGCGCCGGGAAGGCAGACGGCGGCGACGAGCCGCGGCCTCGCCCCCATGGCCCGCAGCGTGGCCAGGTCGTGGCGGTCGGCCCGCAGCAACCGGATCAGGGCCTGGCCCACCAGCAGCAGCGTGGCCGCCGCGGCCAGCACACCGAAGGCGCCCAGGGCCACGGCCAGGGGCCGCACCGCCTCCTGGGCCCGGTTGGTCACCAGTGAGGTCTCCCGGAAGGACGCGTTGGCACCGTCGGGCAGGACGGCGATGTAGTCACGCTTGAACTGCTCGACGCCGGCGACGCCGCCGTCGACCTTCACCGCCGTCCAGGCGTAGGACACCCATTCCCGGTTCCGCTCGGTGAACGCGGGCGTGAAGAGCATGCGGGGGATGCGGTTGGTGTCGTCCTGCACCACCTCGTCGGGGAACAGCCCGATGCCCACCACGGTGACGTCGAGACGATCGACGAACGGCGGGGGCGTGTCCGAGTAGACCTGGTCCTCGTCGGCCGGGTCGAAGACTCCGATGTCGAAGGTCCGCCCCACCTCCACGCCCTGGGTGGTGGCCATGATCTCGTTGACCGCGATCTCGTCCGGGCGGGAGGGGTCGGGAAGGCGTCCCTCGGTCACCGCGAACCGGTCGTGGGTGAAGTAGAGCCCGTCGAGGCTGCCGGCGACCTCGCCGCCCGTTTGGGTGTCCGGCCCACCATCGGGCGTGAGGATGCCCGCCAGGAAGGCGATGTACGTCGCCGACTCCGTGACCCCTGGCATCTGGCCCGCCACCTCGGGGTGCTGGGACTCGAAGTCGCCCGAATTGACCTGGGCGTCCATGACGTGACCCGCGGCCCGGAAGCGGGGATAGGCCGACGCGGTGCGACGGGCGCCGGCCAGGGCCGCCATCGTCAGCCCGCCGAGGAGGGCGAGGAGCACGGCGGCACCCACGTAGGACCGCCAATGGGCGCGGGCCGTGCGCCGCGACCAGTACCAGACCGCGGTCACGTCGTCTTTCCCTCGGGCAACCGCTTCAGAGCCGCCTGGGCCGCCCACCAGCCGCACATGCCGTGGACGCCGGCGCCGGGCGGGGTGGAGGCGGAGCACAGGAAGGCGTCGAGGCCCTCGATGTCGAGGCGGTAGGGATTCAGGGCCAGACGGGGCCGGGCCACCAGTTGCAGGCCGCCGTGGGAGCCGCCGGCGACGTCGCCCCCCACGTTGTTGGCGTTGTGGCGCTCGAGGTCGGCCGGGAACATGGTGTGGCGGGCGAGCACCAGGTCGCGGAAGCCGGGGGCGAAGCGCTCGAGCTGGCCCTCGATGGCCGCGGTCATGTCGACGGTGGACCCGTGGGGGACGTGGCAGTAGGCCCAGAAGGTGTGCTTGCCGGCCGGCGCCCGGGTCGGGTCGAAGCGGGTGGGCTGGGACGTGAGGACGAACGGGCGCTCCGGATGGCGGCCCTGGGCCACGTCCCGCTCCGCCGCCACCACCTCGTCGAGGGTGCCGCCGACGTGCACCGATCCGGCCCGGGAGCACCCCTCCGCCGTCCACGGCACCGGCCCGTCGAGGGCGTAGTCGACCTTGAACGAGCCCGGCCCGTAGCGGAACCGGGTCAGCTGCCGCCGCATGCGCCGGCGGAGGCGGTCGCCGGCGATGGCCGTCACCTGGCGGGGCGTGAGGTCGAACAGCACCGTCCGCGACGGGGGAAGGTCGGCGAGGGAGGTCACCCGGTGCCCGGTGACCACGTCGCCTCCCAGCGACCGCAGGTAGGAGACGAGGGCGTCGGTGAGGCGCTGCGAACCCCCTTTGGCCGCCGGCCAACCGACGGCGTGGCCGGAGGCGGCGAACGTGAGCCCGAACGACGAGGTGAGGGGCGAGCCGAGATCGAGGATGGCGTGGCCGGCCAGGCCGGCGAACAATCCCCGGGCGGGATCGTCGTCGAACGCCCGCCGGGCCAGGGTGCGGGCCGGCCACAGGGCCTTGAGCCCGAAGCGGGTGAGGAGGACGGGGTGACGGGGCACCCGCACGAGGGGCTGGAGCACGGACTCGGTCAGGTCGTCCCAGTGCCGGGCGAGGGGTCCGATCAGGCGGCGCCAGGCCCGGCCGTCGCCCCCCAGGCCCTCGGCGGTGGCGTCGATCGAGCGCTCCAGCACCGCCGTCCGGCCGTCGGGCAGGGGGTGGGCGGCCGGCGCCAGGGGATGCACCCACTCCAGGCCGTGGTCGGCGAGGGGCATATCGGCGAACACGGGCGACGACGCCCCCAGGGGATGGATGGCGCTGCACACGTCGTGGACGAAGCCGGGCAGGGTCAGTTCCTCCGACCGGCATCCGCCGCCGGCGGTGTCCTCCGCCTCCAGCACCACCACCGAGCACCCGGCCCGGGCCAGGGTCACCGCCGCCGCCAGCCCGTTCGGGCCGGCCCCCACCACGACCACATCCCTCACCCGGTCTCTTCCTCCCGCCGGTGCCCCCGGCTGACCTCGGCCAGCGCCTCGAGGTCGATGTCGACGGCCGCGGCCACCGCCACCTTCACCGGCGTCACCGCCCGGAGGGTGGCGGTGCGCGACCCGCCTTCCAGCACCGCCCGCTCCCCGAGGATGGCGCCGGGACCTACCTCGGCCAGCTTCTCGCCGTCGACCTCCACCGCCAGCACCCCGTCCAGGAGCAGGAACAGGGTGTCGCCCGGTTGGCCCTGCTCCACCAGGGTGCGGCCGGTGGCGACGGTCTGCACCTTGGGCTTGGTGCCGGCCTGCATGATCTTCGCCGACAGTTGCCGCTCGAGGGCCGTCTCGGCGACGGTCACCAGGGTGGCCGAGTCCTCGTCGCCCCAGGGCGTGTGCTTCCCGAAGGCGGTGCGGTACCAGCCCTTGAAGTCGATCATGCCCGTCTTGGCCGCCAGCAGCCCCTCGTGGTCGTAGACCCAGTGCCGGGGGAAGGGGCTGGCGCCGGCCACCTCCCAGTCGGACGAGCCGTCGGCCCGGATGGTCAGCACCAGGGTCGACCAGGCCAGCGGGGCCGAGATCTGCACGAACGGGGGCCGGCGGACGGTTCGGGGGGCGGGGACGCCCGTGCGCCCGCCCGCCGTCTGCACGAAGCGCACCGCCGTCTCGGACACGTCCGGCTCCGGTCGCAGGTCGGGGAAGGCCACCGCCGGAAAGACCACCGCCCTGGGTCCCAGCCGGACCGTGGTCGACCCGATCTGTCCCGCCCCCGAGTGGCCCCAGGCGACGACCCGTCCCTCGTCGACCTCGATCCACGCCCGCAGGTGGTTGGCGAAGCGGAAGCCGTCCGCCGCCCGCAGCCGCTCCAGCCCACCGTCGACCTCGAGGACGTCGGGCGGGGGTGGGTCGTAGTGGGCCATCCCCATCTCGAAGGGCAGCTTGGTCATCCCCCGCACCGCCTCGGACGGGATCCACGACACCGATGTCACCGACGATTCGACTCGCACCCCAACCCTCCTCGCGGACGTCGTCCCGAGAGTACGGGCACCAGGGGCGGACACCAAGGGTGGTGGCCTGTTCCTGCCCGGGGGGCAGACACCCCCTTCGACCGCGGGGGCTACCCCCTTGCACCCGGCGCCCGGAGAGGGCCAAATGGGGGCCATGGCCGACCGTCGGATCACGGTGTTCCTCGCCGACGACAATCTCATCGTCCGGGAGGGCGTCCGCGCCCTCATCGGGTTGGAGCCCGACCTGGTCGTGGTGGGCGCGGCCGCCGACTACGACGGGCTGGTGACAGGGGCGGGGGAAGCGGAGCCCCAGGTGGTGGTCACCGACATCCGCATGCCGCCGACGTTCCAGCTGGAGGGCATCGACGCGGCCAAGGAGATCCGCAAGCGCCATCCGGGCACGGGCGTGGTGATCCTGTCCCAGTACGACGATCCCGAGTACGCCATCTCCCTGCTGGGCGAGGGCTCGGCCGGTTACGCCTACCTGCTCAAGGACCGGCTGGCCGACGGCGATCAGCTGGCCCAGGCCATCCGGGAGGTGGCCACCGGCGGCTCGCTGCTCGACCCGTCGATCGTGCAGGCGCTGGTCAACCCCGTCACCTCGGCCGGCGGACTCACGCCGGCGGAGGAGGAGCTGCTCCGCTTCGTCGCCGAGGGCAAGCCGGTGAAGGCCATCGCCGCCACCCAGGGGTCGACCGGCGAAGCCGTCGCCGACGCCGTCGAGCGCCTGTTCCTCAAGCTGGCCCAGGAGGCGAGCACCGGCGCCAGCAGCTCGCTCCGGCGGCTGCGCATGCTCCACCAGGCCATCGTCCTGCGGGAGGAGCAGGGTGAGAAGCTGAGCCGGCTGCTGCCCGGCGGGCTGGCCGAGAAGGTGCGGAGCGAGGGCCGGCGCATCGGCGAGACGGAGCTGCTCGACGTCACCGTGCTCATGTCCGACATCCGGGGCTACTCGTCGATCGCGGAGAACGCCGACCCGTCCGCCCTCGCCGGTCAGCTCAACGAGCACCGGGCGGAGATGAACGGGGCGGTGCTGGCCGCCGGCGGCACGGTCATGCAGTTCGTGGGCGACTCGGTGATGGCGGTCTTCGGCGCCCCCCTGGCCCAGGACGACCACGCCGGTCACGCGGCCACCGCCGCCTGCGACATGCACGTGGCCCAGGCGGCGGTGAACGAACGGTGGCTGGCCCAGGGGCTGGCCCCGTTCACCATGGGCATCGGGCTGTCGACGGGCCGGGTGGCGGCCGCCCTCCTCGGGTCCGAGGAACGGGTGGAGTACACCCTGGTGGGGGACGCGGTGAACCTGTCGCAGCGGTTGCAGCAGCTGGCCGAGGGTGGGCAGACGGTCGTGAGCCAGGCCACGGCCGAGGCCCTGGGCGACACGGTGGAGCTCGAGCCGCTGGCGCCGGTGCTGGTGAAGGGGCGGGCGGCCACCGTCTACGCCCACCTGCTGGTGACGGTGGCCACCAGGCGATGAGCGGCGGGCCAGGAGTGCGAAGGGTGGTGCAGGCATCACCGACGGGCGGTATGCCTGCGCTCTTCCCCCGGGCCGGGCGATCTGACTCAATAACCGGGAACAGGACGACGAGAGGACGGGGTCGATGAGCACGGGGTCGATGAGCACGGAGCCGGCGAGCACGGCGCCCACCACCACCGGCGGGACGACCACCGCCGGCGGGACGACCACCGCCGGCGGGGCCCAAACCGCGCCCGCCGCCACCAACGGGGCGGGGCCGGTGCTGCAGGTCACCGGCGTCCGCAAGACCTACGAGTCGGAGGGGGCGCCCGTCCGGGCCCTGAGGGGCGTGACCATGGCCATGGCCGCCCACGAGTTCGTGGCCGTCATGGGTCCGTCGGGGTGCGGCAAGTCCACCCTCCTCAACCTGGTGGCCGGACTCGACACGCCCAGCGAGGGCGACATCGTGCTGGCCGGCCAGTCCCTGGCGGGCAAGGACGAGAACGAGCTGGCCCGCATCCGGCGCTCGCACATCGGCATCGTCTTCCAGTTCTTCAACCTGCTGGAAGGCATGAGCGTGCTGGAGAACGTCACCCTGCCCGCCATCATCGCCGGCAGTCCCCGCAAGGCGGCGGAGACGAGGGCCCGCGACCTGCTCGACCTGCTGGGCCTGGCCGACAAGGCCCGCAGCGCTCCCGGAGTCCTGTCCGGCGGCCAGCGCCAGCGTCTGGCCATCGCCCGGGCCCTGGCCAACAAGCCCACGCTCCTCCTGGCCGACGAGCCCACCGGCGCCCTCGACACCGCCGGCGGCCTGGAGGTGCTCGAGCTCTTCCGCCGGCTGCACGGCGACGGCCAGGCCATCATGCTCGTCACCCACGACGACGTCGTGGCCGCCGCCGCCGACCGCATCGTGCGCATGCGTGACGGCCGCCTCGAGGGCACGGCCGAGGCCGAAGCCGAGGCCGAAGCGGCGGCCGCGGCCGCGGCCGGCGACGGCAGTGCCCGTCAGACCGCCTTCGGCACGCCGACGGACGGCTGAGCCGGTGGCCCCGGTGTTGGTGCGACGCGGGGCCGACCGGCGGCGGGGTCGGCGGCCGGCGATGGTCGTCCCGCCGGCCCTGCGCCGGTGGGCGTGAACGACATGGTCACCGCAGTGGACGCGACGAGGGCGGAGGTCCCGACCCAAGCGGCCGCGGGCAACCCGGTCGGCCGCTCGGGGGGACCCGTGCTCCTGGCCGGCGTGACCGCGGTCGTGGTGGCCGCCGCCGGCGCCCTGCTGGCCCGCGACACCGGCCACCTGCCCACCGCCCTCCTGTACGGGGCGACGGTGGTGGCGTGGGCCGTCGCCGGCGCCGTCATCACCGTCCGCCGCCCGGCCGAACGCCAGGGCCGGCTGATCCTGCTGGCCACCATGATCGGCGCGCTGGCGGCCCTGGCCACCGCCGTGATCTGGGCCGACGCCGATGGCCAGTCCCTCCCCGGCGCCCTCGTCCAGGCCGCGTTCCTCGCCCGGCCCCTGGCCATCGCCCTCCTCCCGGCGGCGGGGATGCACATGCTGCTGACCCTGCCCGACGGGTCGTGCGTCTTCAGCCGCACGGTCGTGCTGGCCGGCTACGCCCTGGCCGGCCTGACCGGGCTGGTCCTGTGGCTGCAGCGTCCCGACCTGTCCCTGTGGCCGGTGGCGCTGGAGGCGGTGGCGGCCGGCGTGGTCGGGCTGGGCGGCTCCAACCGGCGCTACCGCCGGGCGGTCGGGGTCGAGCGCCAGCGCATGCAGTGGTTCGGCTGGGCGGTGGCGGTCGGCGCCGAGGTGACCGTGGTCGCCCTGGCCGTGCGACTCCTGTCGGGATGGCCCGACGACGGTGGAGCGATCGCGGTGGCCGCCACCCTCCCCATCCCCATTGCCCTCGGCCTGGGGTCGTCCCGGCGCCTCATCGGACGGGTCGACGCCCTCCTCGCCCACACCGTCTCCCTCGCCGGCCTCAGCGGGGTGGTGGTGAGCGTCTACCTCGTCATCGTCCTCGGCCTGGGCCGGGCACCCACCGACACCGAGCGACCCCTCCTGGGGCTCTCCATGCTGGCCGCGGCCGTGGCCGCCCTCCTCTACCTCCCGGCCCGGGAGCGGCTGGCCCGGTTCTCCAACCGCCTCGTCTACGGCGAGCGGGAGGCCCCCGACCAGGTGCTGAAGACCTTCGGCAGTCGCCTGTCGCGGGCCATCCCCCTCGACGAGCTGCTGCTGCAGGTGGCCGAGTCCCTGCGCAAGACCCTGTCCCTGACGACGGCCGAGATCTGGACGGGCTCCGGCGGGCGCCTCGACCGCTCCATCTCGGTGCCCGACGCCCCCGTCGCCCACCTCGTGCTGGGACCGGACGAGGAAGCCGTCGTCGCCCGGGCCGGCGTGTCGGGCCCGGCCTGGGTGAAGGTGTGGCTGGCCGGCCTCCTCAAGGGCCGGGAGGACTCCGCCCTGCGGGTGGCGCCGATCACCCACTCCGGACACCTTCTCGGCCTCATCGTCGCCATCCGTCCGCCCACCGGCGACGTGTTCAAGGAGGAGGAGGACCGCATCCTCACCGAGCTGGCCCGCCAGGTGGGGCTGGCCCTGCACAACGTCCAGCTCGACTCCGCCCTTCAGTCGACCCTCGACGAGGTCCGGCGCCAGGCCGAGGAGCTGCGGGCGTCCCGGGCCCGCATCGTGGCCGCGTCCGACGCCGCCCGCCGCCAGATCGAGCGCAACCTCCACGACGGGGCCCAGCAGCACCTGGTCGCCCTCGCCGTCAACCTCCGCCTCGCCCGCCAGATCGCGGAGAGCGACATCGACGTGGCCAAGGAGATGCTGGTGCAGCTCGGCCACGACCTCCAGGACGCGGTGCAGGAGCTGCGCAGCCTGGCCCACGGCATCTACCCCCCGCTCCTCGTCGACCGGGGCCTGCCCGAGGCCCTCTCCGCCGCCGGCGGGCGGGCGGCGCTGCCCACCCAGGTGGTGGCCGACGGCGTCGGCCGTTTCCCACCCGAGATCGAGGCCGCGGTCTACTTCTGCTGCCTGGAAGCCATGCAGAACGCGGGCAAGCACGCCGGCGACGGCGCCACCCTCGCCGTGCGGGTGTGGGAGGACGCGGGCGCGGTGCTCTTCGACGTGGCCGACGACGGCGCCGGTTTCGATCCCGCCAACCGGACCTCACCGGGCCACGGCTTCGTGAACATGGGCGACCGGGTCGGTGCCGTCGGGGGCACGTTCGGCGTGCAGTCGGCGCCGGGACGGGGCACCCGGGTGTCGGGGCGCATCCCGATCCCCGCGGCGACGGCCGCGGCCCCGCCGGCGACGGCGACGGCCCCGGCGGCCCCGGGCCCGGGCCCGGGCACACCGCCGCCGGCGTGAAGGCGGCCATCGGGCTCTGGGTCCGCAACGAGGTCACCCGCCGCTGGAAGGCGCTGGTAGCCCTGGGCCTCCTGGCCGGCCTGGTGGGAGGCCTCGGGATCGCGGCCGTCGCCGGCGCCCGGCGCACAGCGACCGCCTACGAGCGCTTCCGGGAGGCGACGGGCCGGGCCGACGCCATCGTCTTCGCCACCCTCCTGGGCATGAGCGCCGACTACACCGAGGTGCGGCAGTTGCCCGAGGTGCTCGACGCGGGCGAGTTCACCCTCACCAACGGAGGGGTCGAGGACCAGCCCTCCCTCGGCGCCCTCCCGCCCAACGACGACCGCCTCTACCGCACCATCGCCCATCCCCTCCTGGTGACCGGGCGCCTACCCGACCCCAGCCGGGAGGACGAGGTGGTGGTGAACCGCCAGGCCGTCGCCCAGCTGGGACTGGGCGTCGGCGACCACCTCCGGATCGTCACCGGCCTCGATCTCTTCCACAACGGACCCCCGTTCGACGGCCCCGCGGTCGACGTCACCGTGGTCGGCGTCGGCGACTCGGTGATGGACCTCCTCTTCTTCGGCGACGAACCCGACGTGGTCACCAGCGCCGCCTTCCTGGCCCGGCATCCCGAGATCCCCCGGGCCGGGAACCTCGTCGTCCGGCTGCGACCGGGCACCGATGTCTCCGCCTTCGCCGAACGGGCGGCCGCCGCCCTGGGCGTGCCCAGCGTCCCCGTCCGGGACCTGCGGGAGGACAGCAAGCGCATCACCCACGGCACCGACCTCGAGCGCACCGCCCTCCTTCTCTTCGCGGCGGCGGTGGCCCTGGCCGGCCTCGTGCTGGTCGGCCAGGCCCTCAGCCGCACCGTCTACGGCCTGGCCACCCCCGCCTCCGCCCTTCGTGCCCTCGGCTTCACCCGCAACGGGCTCGTCGCCGGCCTCGTCCTGCCCCTGGGCGTCGCCGCCGCCGCCGGCGCGGTGACGTCGATCGGCATCGCCATCGTCCTCTCCCGGTGGTTCCCGGTGGGACTGGCCGGCCGCCTCGAACCCGACCGGGGACTGCACGCCGACTGGTTGGTCGCCGTCCCCGGCGCCGCCGTCGTGGCCGTGGCGGTGCTGGCCGGCGCCGCCGTCTCCGCCCTGCGGGCCACGTCCGCCTCCAGCCGGCGGCGCTCGATCGGGAACCGGTTGTCGCTGGTGCCGGCGCTGCGCCGGGTGGCGGTCGCCCCTCTGCCGGCCGTGATCGGCGCCGCCCTGGCCCTCGAGCGGGGCGACGGCGACCGGGCCCTGCCCGTGCGACCGGCGCTGGTGGGCGCGGTGGCCGCGGTGCTGGGCGTGGTGGGCGCCTTCGGGCTGCTGCACGGCATCGACGGCGCCCTCGCCCGGCCCGACCTGTCGGGCCAGTTCTGGGACGCCGACGTCGTCCCCAACGACGACCTCCCCCTCGGTCAGATCGTGGCCGGCGCCACCGCCGACGAGGACGTCGCCGAGGTCGGCACCGTCCGCCTCGCCGACGTCGAGCTCGAGGGCGTGAGCGCTCCGATCTACGCCCAGACGGTGGTCAAGGGCGCCCCCACCTTCACCCTCCTCGACGGACGCCGGCCGGTCGCCCCCGACGAGATAGCGGTCGGTCCGGCCACGGCCAGGGCCCTGCACCGGGGCGTCGGCGACACCGTCCGCGCCCCCGACGGCCGGACGCTCCGCATCGTGGGCACCGGTTTGTTGCCCCAGACCCCCCACTTCTCCTTCGACCAGGGGGCCTGGCTCTCCCTCGACGGCTTCGAAGCCATCGCCCCGCCGGCGGGCGACGAGGCGCGGGAGGAGACGGTCGTGATCGGCTTCGTCGACGGGATCTCGCCCGAGAAGGGCATCGAGGGCCTCCACCAGCGGCTGGGGCCGGCGGCCGAGATCGAGTCGAGCGCCCTGCCCCAGGACGTCGAGTACCTGAGGAACGTCCGGACGCTGCCGAAGGCGCTGGCCGCCTTCCTCGTGCTCCTCGGCCTGGGCGCCCTCGGCCATGTCCTGGCCAGCGCCGTCCGCCGCCGGCGCCACGACCTGGCCGTGCTCCGGGCCATCGGCTTCCGGCCCGTCCAGGTGGCGGCGTGCGTGGCCTGGCAGGCGGTGACCGTCTCGCTCGTCGCCCTTCTCGTCGGCATCCCCCTGGGCATCGCCGTCGGCCACTGGTCGTGGCACTGGGTAGCCGACAACACCCCCATCCGCTACATCCCGCCGGTGGCGGCCGCGGTCGTGCTCCTCTCCATCCCCGCGGCCCTGATCCTCGCCAACCTGATGGCCGCCCTCCCCGCCCGCCGGGCCGCCCGCCTGCGCCCGGCCGACGTCCTGCGGGCCGAATAGTGGCTACCCGCCGGCGCACCGCCAACGTCCTGGTCATAGGTACCGGCGGGGCCGGGCTGCGGGCCGCCATCGCCGCCCACCAGGCGGGGGCGGAGGTCGTCGTGATCGGCAAGCGGGCCCGGCTCGACGCCCACACCGTCCTCGCCTCGGGCGGGATCAACGCCGCCCTGGGCACCGTCGACCCCGAGGACACCTGGCAGCAGCACTTCGCCGACACCCTCCTCGAGGGCTACCTGTTGGGCGACCCCCGGGTGGTGGAGATGGTCACCCGGGAGGCCCCGGCCGCCATCGAGGAGCTGGCCGCATGGGGTTGCCCGTTCGCCCGCACGCCCGACGGCCGCCTCGACCAGCGCTTCTTCGGCGCCCACCGCTGGCGGCGCACGTGTTACGCGGGCGACTACACCGGCCGGATCATCATCCAGACCCTGGCCGCGAAGGTCGAGCAGCTCCGCATCCCCATCGTCGAGGATCACTACGTGTCCCGCCTGTTCGTGGCCGACGGGGCCTGCTTCGGCGCCCTCGCCTTCGACCTCCACGACGGCGAGCGCACCGCCTTCCTGGCCGACGCGGTCGTCCTCTGCGGCGGCGGCCACACCCGGATCTGGCGCCGCAGCTCGTCCCGCCGCAACGAGAACTTCGGCGAGGGGATGTACCTGGCCGCGGCCGCCGGGTGCCGGCTGATGGACATGGAGCTGGTCCAGTTCCACCCCACCGGCATGGTGGCGCCCGAGGAGGCCGCCGGCACGCTCGTCACCGAGGCCGTCCGGGGCGAGGGCGGGCGCCTGTACAACGCGGCCGGCGAGCGCTTCATGGCCCGCTACGACGCCGCCCGCATGGAGTTGAGCACCCGCGACCGGGTGGCCCTGGCCAACTACACCGAGATCGCCGAGGGCCGGGGCGGCCCCAACGGCGGGGTGTTCCTCGACATCTCCCACCTGGGCAAGGAGCACCTCCTCACCAAGCTGCCCCGGATGTACCGCCAGTTCATCGAGTACCAGATGCTCGACATCTCGGCCCAGGCGATGGAGGTGGCCCCCACCGCCCACTATTCGATGGGCGGCATCCTCGTCGACCCCGAGACCCACGCCACCGACCTCGTCGGCCTCTTCGCCGCCGGCGAGTGCACCGCCGGCCTCCACGGCGCCAACCGCCTCGGCGGCAACTCGCTCACCGAGACGGTCGTCTACGGGCGCCGGGCGGGCGAGGCCGCGGCCGCCCTGTCCACGTCGGCCGACGTCGCCATCCGCCCCCGGGCGGTGATCGCCGAGGCCGACGAGGAGCTCGACGCCCTCATCGGCCCCGGTGCCGAACTGGCCCGCCCGGTCCAACGCCACCTGCGGGACCTGATGTGGGAGCGGGGCGGGGTCGTCCGGGACGAGGCCGGCCTGGGCGACGGCCTGGCCCGCCTGGCCGACCTGCGGGAGGCGGCCACCCACATCGACGTGCGCCCGTCAGCCGAGGGATGGGGCGACCTGGCCGCCGCCCTCGACCTGCGGGCGGGACTGGCGGTGGCCGAGGCCACCCTGGCCGGGGCCCTCGAACGGCGGGAGACCCGCGGCTGCCACAACCGCACCGACTTCCCCGCCCTCGACCCCGCCCTTCAGGTGAACCTCCTGGCCCGCTTCGACGGCACCGACGACGGCCGGGTGGCGATCACCACCCGACCGGTTCCGCCCGTCCCTCCCGAGTTGGAGCCGTGGCTGGCCGAGCGACCCGACGTGGGAGCCGCCGGCCGCCTCCTCGAGTGAGAGCCGTCCTCTACCTCCTCGGCACGTGGCCCCGCCGCCGGCGGCTGGCCCTGGCCGGGGTGGCCCTCATGGCGGCGGTGGCCCTCGCCTTCGTGCTCGTCGCCGGCCTGGGCGCCCACCGGGCGGACACGGCGTGGGACCGGCTGCGGCTGACGGCGCGCGGCGACGACCTCGTCGTAGACGTGGCCGACATCGCCGACGCCCGGGCGGTGGCGGCCCGGGCCCGGACCGTGCCCGGCGTGGCCCAGGCCGCGGCCATGGCCTACGGCTATCTCGTCCCCGAGGGTCACCTCGAGGACTTCACCGGCGGCGCGATCCTCACCCTCGACCCGATCCCCCTGGAGGACGCCTGGCGACCCCGACTGACCGCCGGCCGAGGGGCCGATCCGAACCGCGTCGAGGAGGTCGTCGTCAACCAGCGTTGGGTCGACGTGTCCGGGCTCGGCGTCGGCGGGCAGGTCACGCTCACCGACCCCGCCGGGCTGATCCGCCAGCGGGTGACGATCGTCGGCGTCGCCATCCACCCCAACGACTTCATGCTCGGGGCCGGTGCCGCCGTCGCCTACCCCACCGTCGCCTTCACGCAGCGGTGGGACGCCGAGTTGCAGGTGCTCTTCGACACCCTCGGGGGCGAGGCCCTGGGGCCGGGCGTCTTCGTCACCGCCGCCGACGGGGTGAGCGCGGGCCGGCTGGCGGCGCAGCTGACGACGGGTCTGGAAGGGGCGCCGGCGGCCGGCGTCACCGACCTGGCCCCGTCGTCCGCCCCGCCCCGGGACACCCTGCGCCTCCAGCGGGACGGCTACCTGGCCCTCGCCGGCGTGGCCGGCCTGAGCACGCTGGCCATGCTCGCCCTCGTCCTCGGCCAGGCCACCCGCCTGCGGCCGGAAGAGGCCGTCGCCCTGAAGGCGGTCGGCTTCGACGCCCACCAGCGGCGCCTGGCCGTGCTCGTGCCGGCGGCCACGGCCGCCGCCCTTGCCGTCATCGGCGCCATCGGCCTCACCGCTCTCTGTCACGGCCTGGTGCCCACGGGACTCGCCCGCCGGGTCGGCGCCGGGCGAACGCTGGGCGACGACCTCGGGTTCATGGTCCGGTCCGGCCTGGGGATCGTTGTCGTCCTCGCCGGCCTCGTCCTCGGCCTGGCCGCCTGGTCGACCCGCCGGCGCACCCCCGGCCCGCCCTCCCGACCGTGGCCCACCCCGTTGCGGTGGCCCTCGGTCGGCGCCGGGCTGCGGGCCGCAACCGGTGGCGTGGCCTCGTCCGGCCGCCGGCAGGCGTCGGCCGCCTTCGTGGCGGTGGCCCTCGCCACCCTCGGCATCGTGGGCGTGAACGTCGTGGTCCGCTCCCGCGACGGCCTGCGGGCCGACCCCTCCCGCCTGGGCAAGTTCTTCGACGTCTACCTCTACACCTATGTCGACCTCGCCACCGAGACGGCCGACCGGGAGGCGCTGGTCGCCTCGCCGGCGGTGGCGGGGGTGGCAACGATCGAGTCGTTCCGCATCGAGGTCGACGGTGTCGGCGCGGCCGCCATCGCGGTCAACGGCCACAAGGGCGCCATGGGCACGACGATCGTCACCGGCCGCACCCCGGGAGCCGATGACGAGGTGGTGGCGACCGCCGGTTTCCTTCACACGCTGGGGCGGGGCGTCGGCGAGACCGTCGAGATCTCCGGCCCCGCCGGCACCCGGACGTTCCGGGTCGTCGGCACCGCCACCTTCCCCTTCGTCTCCTCCAACGGCGTGACGGGCGAGCAAGTGGCAGTCACCCCGAGCGCCCGGGAGGCCCTCGGCATCATCCCCGACGGGTGGGTCCTCACCGCCGACCTGGCCGATCGCGGCGCCGCCGCCCGCTTCCGGCGGGGCTATCGCGATCTCGACGCCTGCGACACGGAGGCCATCGTCGGCCTCCTCGGCCGCCCCCGGCTGCAGGGACCGACCGCCGGCGTCTCGGTCTGCGCCCCCCGCAGCGATCAACGGGCGGCCAACCTCGACCAGCTGGGCGTCCTGCCCGGGATCATGATCGGCCTGCTGGCGCTGCTGGGCACGGCCGGCCTGGCCTACCTGCTGGCCGGCTCCTTCCGCCGGGCCCGACGCGACCTGTCGGTCCTGCGGGTTCTCGGCTTCACCCGCCGGCAGGCGGTGACCACGGTGCTCGTGCAGGCGGCCACCATCGGCCTGGTCGGCTCCGTCCTCGCCCTGCCTCTCGGCATCGCCCTCGGCCGCACCGCGTGGCGGGGCATCGCCCAGGGCATCGGGATCGTCGTCGTCCCCGAGGTCTCCCTCGCCGGCTCGGGAGGGGTGGTGGTGCTGGCGGTGGGGCTGGCCGGGCTCCTGGCCCTACCGCCCGCCCTGCGCTGCGTCAGCCGGCCCGCCGCCCACTGGCTGCGCACCGAGTGAGTCTCTCCTAGCCACCCAGCCCGTCGACGCCCGCCACCCGTTGGGCCCACACGTCCTTGAGCACCTGGGGGCCGAACTCCTCCTTGTTGACGTAGGCCGCCGCCCCCGACGTGGCCGCGTCGGCCGGGAGGTCGGCGGCCTGGTAGGTGGACAGGAGGACCACCACCACCGTGGGCGACGCCGACGTGATGCGGCGGGTGGCCTCGATGCCGCTTATCCCGCCCATGTTGATGTCCATGAGGATGAGGCCGGGGGCCAGGGAGTCGGCCAGCTCCACCGCCTCCTCGCCCGACCCGGCTTCGCCCACCACCTCGAAGCCGCCCGTCACCCGCACCACGGACGCGGCCGCCCGCCGGAAGGGGGCCTGATCGTCGACGATCAGGACGGCGACGGCCTGGGCGTCCATCCTGAGCTCATCCTTCCACGGTGTTCAGTTCCGTGACAGCGTGCCTGCACCCCCACCGCGCGGGTAGCACCACGTCGATCACGCGCCCCGGTCCGACAGGAAGAGGAGCACCGCCTTCACCCGCCGGCTCACGTCCCGCTCCTCCGACAGCCCGAGCTTGGAGAACAGGGAGTTGATGTGCTTCTCCACCGCCCGCTCGGACAGGACCAGGGCGGCGGCGATGGCGGCGTTGTTCTTGCCCTGGGCCATCTCCGAGAGGACCTCCGACTCACGGACGGTGAGGTCCCGGAGGGGCGACGGCGCCTGGGACCGGGCCGCGACCAGGGCGTCGATCACCTTGGGATCGATGACCGACCCGCCCCGGGCCACCTCCCGGATGGCGGCCAGCAGCTGGTCGATGTCGGAGACGCGCTCCTTGAGCAGGTATCCGCGGCCCCGGGACCCGTGCTCCAGGAAGGCGAGGGCGTACTGGGGGTCGGCATACTGGCTGAGCACGACCACCCCCGCGTCGGGCTGCGTCTGGCGCACGTACTCGGCCGCCCGGATGCCCTCGTTGGTCCCGGTGGGGGGCATGCGGATGTCGGTGAGCACCACGTCCGGCCGGTGGAGGTCGATGGCGGCGACGAGGGAGTCGTAGTCCTCGCAGGCGGCGGCCAGCTCCAGTTCCGGCTGGGCCTCGATCAGCCGGCTCAGGCCCTCCCGCAGCAGGTAGTTGTCCTCGGCCAGAACGACGCTGATGACCACGGCTGGCACCCTACCCAAGGGGGTGCCAGCCAGCGGTCACCGGGCGGGCTGGCACCCTTGGGCCAGGCCACCTATGGCCGTAGGGTGCAGCCGACGCCCGGGTTCGCGGGGCGTTCCGAGAGGAGCTCTTGATGCGTAACCCACGTTCCCGTCGCTCGTTGCCGGTGGGCGCGGCCCTGCTGCTGGCGGCGCTGGTCACCGCCGGCTGTGGAGGTGGCGACGACAAGTCGACCACCGCCGCCGGTGGCACGGCCACGACCACCGCCGGCAGCCCGGCGACCACCGCCACCTCGCCGGCGGTGACGTCCCCGCCCGCGGCCACAGTCGGCGAGGGCGCCTGCAAGTACGTCACCACCGCCCAGGCGGCGGCGTTGGTCACCTCCCCGGTGAAGGCCGGGGTGACCTCGAGCGCGTCCCAGGGGTCGGTCACGTTCGACTACTGCACCTACACCCTCGATCCCGGTAACTCACCCGGCGTGCTGATCGCGGTCGCCGACATCCCCGGCGACGCCCACGCCGGCTTTGCCGTGTTCAAGCAGGATCAGGCGCAGAAGAGCGACTTCCAGGACGTGGCCGGGGTCGGCGACGAGGCCTATTTCGCGGGTGAGAACCTCTATGTGCGCAAGGGCAACACGGGCCTGATCCTGTTCGTCAGCCAAGGTAACCGGAACAACGGCTACCCCCGGGGTACCGACGGGATACCGGACGAGAAGGCGCTGGCCGCCATCATCCTGCCCCAGCTCTGACCGGATCCAGGTGGCAGGGGGCGTCAGGCCGGGGGGCGGAACCCGGCCTGGAACGCCTCGAACACCGGCTTCAACCGCGTCCAGTCCCCTTCGCGGGACTGGAAGTTGAGGGCGAACCCGTAGTCGCCGGTGACGAAGCCCAGGTCGACAGCCCGCAGGCCGCCGCCGTAGGTGTACTCCCACACCGCGGCCGGAAAGCCCTTGAAGGTGGTGGGTTCGATCCGGACCCGCTGGTAGCCGGCGTTCTCGGCCGCGAACCGGGGCTCGTAGTCGAGCCATGCCCCCTCGGGGGATGGGCCCGGCGGCTGGATGTGGTCGACCCGCAGGTAGGCGCCGGTGGCAGGGTCGCGGAAGTCGGTGAGGGAGCCGTCGACCACGACGCCCCACCCCGGCGGGTGGGAGATGGTGAAGCCGGTGGACGGGTCGACGTAGGGGACCCAGTCCGCCGGAACCGCGGTTGGGGCATCCGAGGCGGTGGTCGGCCCGCTGCCGCCGGCGGCCCCGCCCCCACCACCGTCGCCCCGCCCCGCGAGGAGGGCGCCGACCAACGCCACCGCGGCGAGGGCGACGACCGCCCCCACCACCCACGCCGCTAATCGGGCGGGCGGGGCGGGGCGGGCGGGACGGGCCGCCCGGGGGGCGATGGGTGGCGCTGGCGGCGCCACCAGGGGATCGGGCTCCGACGGCACGTGGAGCGGATCCGGCTCCGACGGCACCCGCCCCGGGTCGGGGTCCGGCCCGGGCTCGGGGACGGGCTCCGGGCCGGGCGGCATCCGCTCGGGGACGGGCTCCGCCGGCGGCACCCGCTCCGGCTCCGGCGTCGGGATGGTCGGCTCCGGGACCGGTGTGGTCGGAGGAGAGGGCGAGGGCGCCGGCACCTCAGAAGGCGTCGGCTTGGGGATGACCACCGGACCGTCCGGTCCTGTAGGCCCCGGATCCATCGGCCCGCCCGGTCCCGGGGGCACCGCGACGTCGGTGGGCGCCACCGGGTACTGGCGGGTGGAGTCGAGGTCGTCGGCCGGGCCCGTGTCGGGACCCCCGGCCACCTCGGCCAGCCACAGGCGGAGGAACGGCGCCGTGGGCCGGGCCGCCGGGTCCTTGGTCAGCAGCGCCTCCAAGAGCGGCCCCAGCGTCCCCGCCTTCATCGGCGGACGGGGCGGCTCCCGCACGATCGCCATCATGGTGGGCACGGCCGTGCCCCTGTCGTACGGCGGGCGCCCCTCGACGGCGAAGTACAGCGTCGCCCCCAGCGCCCAGAGGTCGGCCGGCGGCCCCACGTCGTCGCCGGTGACCTGCTCCGGGGCCATGTAGGCGGGCGACCCGACGACCGCGCTGCCGGTGGTCATCCGGACGTCGTCGAGGACCGAGGCCACGCCGAAGTCGGCCAGCCGCACCCGGCCCGACCCGTCCACCATCACGTTGCCGGGCTTGACGTCGCGGTGGACGATCCCGGCGCGGTGGCCGGCGTCGAGGGCGTCGAGGAGCTCGGACCCGATGACCGCCACCTCCGCCGGCGGCCGCGGCCCCGACGTCTCCACCAGCTCCGACAGGGTGGGCGCGTCGACCAGCTCCATCACGATCAGGGGCCGGCCGTCGTCCTCGACCACGTCGTAGACGGTGACCGCCCCCGGGTGGTTGAGGCGAGCCGCGGCCCGGGCCTCGCGCAGGATGGCATCGCGGAAGGCGGCCCCCTCCCCCGCCCCCGTGACGAGCGGTGACCGGATCTCCTTCACCGCCACGTCCCGTTGGAGCAGCTGGTCACGGGCCCGCCACACGACGCCGGAAGCGCCGTGGCCGAGCGCCTCGACGAGCGCGTACCGGCCGCCGAGCAGTTGATCGACGGCGCATTCAGCGGCCATCCCCTGACGCTACCCCCGCCCCCACCCAGCCCATGCCCGTCAGGCGGCCCAGGGGCCCCGAGTATCCTGAGGCCATGGCCCGGTTCGGCGCGGTGGTCACCGCCATGGTCACCCCGTTCGACGTCGAGGGTGCCCTCGACCTCGACGGAGCGGCCGCGCTCGCCCGCTGGCTGGCCGATCACGGCAGCGACGGGCTGGTCGTCGCCGGCACCACCGGCGAGGGTTCGGTGCTCACCGACGACGAGAAGCTCGACCTCTGGCGAGCGACCGCCGAAGCCGTCACCATCCCTGTCATCGCCGGCACGGGCAGCAACGACACCGCCCACTCGATCGAGCTCACCCGCCAGGCGGCGGCGGTCGGCGCGGCCGGCGTCCTCGCCGTCACGCCCTATTACAACCGGCCCGCCCAGACCGGCCTGGAGGCCCACTTCCGGGCCGTCGCCGCCGCCACCACCCTGCCCGTCCTCGTCTACGACATCCCAGTCCGCACCGGGCGCAAGGTGTCCCACGACGTGCTCGTCCGCCTCGCCACCGAGGTGTCCAACATCGCCGGGGTCAAGGACGCCGCCTCCGACGTGGCCGCCACCGCCCGCCTGGCGGCGGCGACGCCCGACAGCTTCGAGGTCTACAGCGGCAACGACGACCTCACCCTGGCTCTGCTGGCGGTGGGGGCCGTCGGGGTGGTGGGCGTGGCCACCCACTGGGTCGGGCCCCAGATGGCAGAGATGATCGCGGCCTTCGCCAAGGGAGACACCCAGCGGGCCCGGGAGGTCAACGCAACCTTGTTCCAGTCCTTCGCCTTCGAGTCCACCGACGCCGCCCCCAACCCCGTCCCGGCCAAGGCCGTGATGCGGGCCCTCGGGCTGGCGGTGGGCCAGTGCCGCCTGCCGATGGGCCCCGCCCCGGCCGGTCTCGACGACGAGGCCCGGCGGCTGCTGGCCGGCTTGCAGGCCAAGTGACGGCCCCGGTCAGGATCGTCTTCCTCGGCGGACTGGGAGAGATCGGTCGCAACTGCGCCATCGTCGAGCAGGACGACCGCCTCATCATCCTCGACTGCGGGCTCATGTTCCCGGACGCGGAGATGCTCGGGGTCGACCTCGTCCTCCCCGACTTCACCTGGCTGCGGGAGAACGCCCACCGGGTCGAGGCCTGCATCATCACCCACGGCCACGAGGACCACATGGGCGGGCTCTCCTACCTGCTCCGCGACTTGTCGTTCCCGATCTACGGGTCGCACCTCACCCTGGGCCTGGCCCGGAACCGCATCGAGGAGGCGGGCCTGCTCCACCGCACCGAGCTCATCCCGGTGGTCGACGGCGAGCGCCGGCGCATCGGCCCCTTCGACTGCGAGTTCATCCCCGTCACCCACTCCGTGCCCCACGGCTTCGCCACCGCCTTCCACACCCCCCAGGGGGTGATCCTGCACTCGGGCGACTTCAAGATCGACCTCACCCCGGTCGACGGCCGCTGCACCGACCTGGCCCGGATCGGCGCCATCGCCGCCGGCCCCGGCATCCGCCTGCTGCTGGCCGACTCCACCAACGCCGAGGAGCCGGGCCACACCGCCACCGAGAGCTCGGTGGGCAAGGTCCTGCGCACCCTGTTCGCGGAGCACACCGACAAGCGGGTCATCACCGCCTGCTTCGCCAGCCACATCCACCGGGTGCAGCAGATCGCCGACGCGGCCGTGGCCAACGGCCGGGTGGTGGCCACCCTGGGCCGGTCCATGGCCAAGAACGTCGCCCTCGCCCGCCAGATGGGCCTGCTCACCATCCCGGACGACTCCCTGGTCGATATCGAGCGCATCGGCGACTACGACCCCCGCCGGGTGTGCGTGATCTCCACCGGCTCCCAGGGCGAGCCCATGTCGGCCCTGTCCCTCATGGCCGCGGGCGAGAACAAGTGGCTGAAGGTGGGCGACGGCGACGTCATCATCATCAGCGCCCACGCCATCCCCGGCAACGAGTACAGCGTGAACAAGGTGATCGACGGCCTCTACCGCCTGGGGGCCGAGGTCGTGCACTCGGGGCTGGCCGACGTCCACGTCACGGGCCACGCCAAGAGCGAGGAGCTCAAGACCCTCCTCAGCCTGGCCCAGCCCACCGCCTTCATCCCCGTCCACGGCGAGTTCCGCCACCTCACCCACCATGCCCGCCTGGCCATCGAGATGGGCGTGGCCGAGAACAACGTGCTCCTGGCCGAGGACGGCGACGTGATCCAGCTTTCCGACGAGGGCATCGACTTCGTCGACTCTGTCCCCGCCGGCTACCTCTACGTCGACGGCATCGTGGGCGACGTGGGCCACGGCGTGCTGCGCGACCGGCGGGTGCTCTCGGAGGAAGGCGTGATCGTGGTGGTGGTCACCGTCGACGTCAAGAGCGGCGAGCTGCTGGCCCGCCCCGAGATCATCACCAAGGGTTGGGTCTTCGCCCCCGAGGCCGAGGCCCTCCTGGAAGAGGCCCGCCAGCGGGTGGTGGAGACGCTCGAACAGGCGGCCAACGAGGGTGCCTCCGACATCGAGACGCTCAAGCGTCACGTCCGCCAGGCGGTGGGTAGGTTCGTCAACGAGAAGACCAAGCGGCGACCTATGATCGTCCCGGTGGTCATGGAGGCGTGATGAGTACTTCGAGCAATGTGACGAGTGGTCCGATGACCCGTGACGAGTTGTCCGACACCCTTCGGGGCCTCGCCCCCGAGGAAGGTTCCACCCTCTACATCGAGCGCCGGGGCGACGACTACGCCTGGTCCGAGGGCAACGGCCTGGAGAACGCGGCCACCCTGCCCGACGCCTGGATCTCCTACACCGGGCGCTGGCCGGTGGCCGACGACGAGAAGTGGCGGGAGTTCTTCGCCGACCTCATCGCCGAGCTGGAGTCGATGACCGGCGACGCCGACCGCTGCCGCTGGCCCCTCGACGACCCCTGGAGCCACCACCACTAAGAGTGGGCGGCTGACCACCACTTAGCGCGCGAAGGTGCTGGTGGGCGGGTTGTTTCGTCGGTGCTACCTCACCCTTGCTGGCTCGTGGCCCCGTAGGTACACTGCCGTCCACACCGCAGCCCGGGGGAGGCCTATGAATGCTGTCGCTCTGACAGGTTGGTACGTCGGCTATGTAATCGCAGCCGTCGTGATCGTCTTGGTGGTCGCCCTGGTGGCCATCATCCTGTCCCTCGTACGGCGTATCGGGCAGCAGGCCGGCGCAGTCGTCGACATCCTCGACGATGTGCGCAAGAACACGACGTCGATTCCGGCAGTCGCCACGCTCAACCAGGCACTGCTCTCGGTCGTCAACCACGCCGCCACCGCCCGCAAGGCCCTAGGAGGATAAGAATGCTCTCACTCGCATCGGAACACACCCTGTTCTGGTGGATCACGCTGGGCTTGGGGGCGGTGGTCATCTCCGTGGTGATCCTGCTCCTGTCTCTGCTGCTCTCGTACGTGAAAGACGTGAGCAAGGGTGTCCAGGCGATCTGGGACATGGCCACCCGGGTCGCAGCCCAGACGGTGTGCACCTGGATGCTCCCGACCACGGTCGAGATGTGCAAGGCCCTCCGCGAGGAGCTCGGCCTCCACGTCAAGCTCCTAACACCGGCCGGAAAGTAGGGGGAGACAGACATGGCACTTCAAGTCGTACTCACCTGCGTCGAGATCGTTCTCCTCGCCGGCGTCCTCGTCTACTTCCTGCGGGCCATCGACTCCGAGCTCGTCGGCGTCGTCGCCAACTTGGACAAGATCTCCAAGGGCGTGAAGGCAGTCGAAGACCACTGCGCCATCATCGGCCCAGGTGCCGACCAGGTGAACCGCATCCTGGGCGACGCCGCCGGTGGCCTCACGCAGGCTTGTGTTCTGGCCGAGGGCCTCAGCGCCTAAAGCTCCACCCATATCGACGAGGACTTCGGTCCTCCACCCGAGAGCGGCGCCGGTTCTCCGGCGCCGCTCTTGCGTTTCCAGTTTCCGGCACGGGGACCGGCGAACGGGCCGTCAGCGGGAGCGCAGGGCGAGGTAGAGCGCCCCGCCCGCCAGCACCACCGCGCCCAGGTCGGAGACCGCGCCACCGATGACCGCTCCGAGGGCGTTTTCGGCGTGGTCGAGCACGGTGAGGTCGACGACCACCGAGAGGGTGGCGACCACCGCCAGCCAGCCCGCAGCCACCCCGACCAGGAGCCGGGCCGCCCCGGCGCGGGCGGCCGTGCCCGCAGCCAGAACGGCTCCCACCAGCAGCGCGGCCCCCACCGCCACCGCGCCCCCGCCGCCGCCACCGCCGAACACGAACCCGCTGAGGCCGACGATCTTGGCTCGCAGCTTCCAGACGTCGTCATCCCTCGCGATCCCGCTGATGGTGAGGCCGGCGATCAGGGCTCCGGCGAGCACCAGCAGGCAGCCGATGGCGACGACGACAGCCACGGTGGCGTTCGTGTCATCGCCGCCGGAGCCGCCCCGCAGGGGGCGGTCGGGCGACCAGGGTTGGTAGCTGCTGCTCACGCCGAGCTCCTTCGCTTCCTGGAGGAGAACCCCCCTCCGACGGTGAGTGTGCCAGGCTCGGCCGTTCGGACGTGCGCCAGAGGGCTCTCAGACGCCCGTGGCGGACCGTAACCGCCCGGTGACGAGAAACCCCTGATCGCCAGGGGCGCGCACCACCTGGGTCCGGGCGCGCCACTGCGCCGAGCCAGGGCCCGGCGCAGCACGAACTTCGACCGCGGACGCCTGTACCGGCCGCCGGAAGGACCCCGGCTGTCGGTACGGGCGTTCGCCCTTGCTTCTAGGTTCTAGCGACCGCCACGGCGAGCGGCGGCGACAGCGGCGGCCATCTTGCCTGCGCCTGGGGCCACCGAGTCGACAGCCGGAGCCGGAGCACCGCGGGGCCGGGCGGCACCACGGGCCGGGGCCGGCGGCGGGGCCTTGTGCGGGGACGGCTTGCCGGCCGCCTTGGCCGCCAGCGCCGCGCCGACCAGCTCGAGGAGGCCCTCGAGGTCGTCGTCGATACCCAGCACGTCACCGGCGATCCCGCCGATGACGCGGTTGACGGGGTCGGTCTGACGCTTGATGCCCACCAGCGCCTCGGCGATCGTGTCGAGGGCGCCCGTGACGACCTTGAGGCCGGCGGCGATGGCGATGAGGTGGTAGGCGATGAGCAGAACGATCACGGCGACCACGATCAGCGTGGCCACAGTTTCGGGTCCCATGAAACTCCTTCTTGTTCTCGGGTTGCCGGGAAAACTACAGAGAGGGCTACAGCGCCCGGAGCAGGGCCGCGCCGTACCTGCCCACCAGGCGGCGAGCCGCACTGGACAACTCCTGGGTCTTGACCAGCTTGGGCACTGCGTCGAGCTTCCGGCTGATGCCACCGGCACCGGAGATGATGTCGCCCGCCTGGCCCTGAATCGTCTTGATACGGCTCAGGACGCTCGCTGCGCTCTTGGCGACAACGATCCCGGCCAGCAACATGACGACGATGCCGATCCACCACAAAACACTGGCCATCTACCTTTTCCCCCTTGTCTCGGTCCACGGCCGGATCCGTCGGCATCGGCGAGGCCCGGTGGGACCTGGCGAACGCCGCCGGAGCGGCCCTGCTGTACCTCTACTGCCGGCTGTTTCCCGAGGGAACCAGCCACTACCACGTCGACCATTGCCCCGCTGTTCGTGGCGGATGCAGGGAGGACGGTAGACGGCCAGAGCCACACGTGTCGAGTGGCAAATGCAAAGAGTGCGTCCCCCGCCTGAAATAACCCTGGAAATGCCGCAGGGCCGACCCCGCGGCCGACCCTGATTCCCGCCCTACCCCGATCTCGCACCCCCGGAGGCCATGACTCCCGCGGGTGCCGACCTCGCTCAACTACGCCCGCCGAAGACCCTCGAGGGCGCCCCGGCCCGTCTTCAGCAGCTGTCCGGCCATGGGGATGGCGCCGGCCATGGCGCCGTTCAGCACCTTGGTGACGTCACCCGACGAGGCCATGCCCGCCACTGCCTTCTTGACGCTGGCCAGGCTGTCGGTGCCGGACTTGGCACCCACGATCCAACCCACGGCTACACCGATCAGAACGCCCATTTCGAAACCTCCGAGGGTTCGTCGAATCCATCGAACTCATCTCCACCAAACTCGCCTTGGGCGTCATCGGATGGTCCCCGCATCATCACCAGGCCCCGCATGGCGTTCTCCGCCTCTGCGGTGTCGATCTTCTGCATGGCGAAGCCGACGTGGATCAGAACCCAGTCGCCAGGGACGACGCCGTCCTCGATGAGGCCGGTGTTGACGTTTCGCTTCTCCCCCATGACGTCGATGGTGGCCAGGTCAGGGTGCTCTGGCACCAGCTCGACAACCTTCCCGGGTATCCCGAGACACATCGCGGTTCCTCCTTCGCGGGTTCGATCACGCGCGTGGAAACCAACGGGCGCGTCGCGAACCCCAGCAGTGAAACGACCTCGACGTCGACTTTGGCCGGTGAGGACCGAGGTCCTCACCGGCCGCAGACGATGTCGGCAACACCGGCGCGCAGGCGACTCACGTCACCCACGCACCACACTCACATGTGACGAATACGACGGTACCGGTTCATATCCGGGATCGACCGGAGGAACATGAACAGGAACCCGAGAACCAGCAGGGCCAGCACGATAAGTGCAACGATGCCAACAATATTCACGTCAGCTCACATCTCCCGAATCTTGAGGTAGCGCTGGATGTCGGGGAGGGAGTTGACAACCATCCCTGCCACCACTGCCACGACCAGGCTCTTTACCAACTTACCGAGCATTTCAGCTCTCCTTTCCGGCAACAAGTGCCGACATCTCTTGCTGGAGCAGTTCTCCCACCACCACTACCGCCTTGTCAACAGCGGCCGCTACCGCTGGAGAGAGACCGATTCGCTCCTCCAGCTCG
The DNA here is from genome assembly GCA_034666105.1 of Actinomycetota bacterium. Taxonomy (GTDB): domain Bacteria; phylum Actinomycetota; class Acidimicrobiia; order Acidimicrobiales; family AC-14; genus JAXDMK01. The sequence continues at coordinate 29,049 of JAXDMK010000064.1, forward strand.
GCTGGTTCACAACCGACCACCAACAGCCGCCTGACCTCTCCGCCGAGGTCAGCCAGCAAAGCCATTACCGCCAGCGGGTGCATCTCGTGTGCGTCGACATCGACCTCGTCACGTTCGAAATCCATGTCGGGTTCAAAAAGATACACCGTGCCGGGCTCGTCGCCCCGGGGAAGTGCGTCGAGCAGGATGACCAGGTCGTACTCGTTGTCCCGCAGGTCGTAGGCCAGGTGCAGGCCCCGGATCCCGTAGTCGATGACGGTGACCCCGTCCGGCATGGGCTCATGGCCCAGCCGCAGTGCGAGCTCGACACCGAAGGCGTCGTCAGCCAGGAAGATGTTGCCGATACCGGCAACGAGGATCTGGGGCCGGGCCGTCACTGGGACAGCACCTCGACCTCGTGGATCCGGAAGTAGCGGAAGCGGCCGATCCAGCTCGGGAGCTCGATGGCGGCCGGGTCGTCGTCGACGGAGACGGCCAGGTGGATGTCGCCGTCGATGTCGTGGAAGACGCCCTCCACGGTGGCTGTGAGGCCCACCAGGAACATGTCCTGGGCATCGGAGCGGTTGCCCGGGTGCAGGCGCACCTTGGCCCCCTTACCCACCTGCATGCCGCTCAGCTGGGTGGTGTCCTCGAACGGCTTGTAGCGGGCGTCGGTCTCGGCATCGAGGCGCACGTTGCCCACGAGGCCGTCGGCGTCGGTGCTGAAGGTGGGGAAGTCGTCGTCGCCGCCGAACTCACTGGCGAACTCGGAGCCGAAGGGGGCCATGTCGCCCACGCCGACGCCGGCGTCGATCTCGTCGTCGTCGTCTTCGTCGTCGTCGTCGAGGTCGTCATCGTCGGCCACCGACTGGCCGGGGATGGGGATCGACCGCAGCGAGCGGATGGCGCCGTGGAGCTTCTCCATCATCTCGGGGGGCATGTTCTCGACCCGGTCCATGATGGCCGCCGACCGGGGGTCGGTGCCGCGGGCCTCGGCCCGCTCCTCCTCGGTGAGGGTGTTGACGAAGAGGTGGAGCATCTCGTCGACCTCGGTGGCGTCGTAGAAGTCGCCTTCGCTCTCGGGAGCGATCTCCGGGTAGTCGGACAGGGTGATGGGCGAGGACAGAATCGTGTCGCGGTGGTTCTCGTCGCCGATGAGGCAGGGCCAGGTGCCGCTGTTGACGCAGCCGGCGACGGCCGGCTTGGCGAACTCGGGCGGGTCGGCCAGGGAGATGAACGAGCCGTTGCGCACCTCGAGGAGGGTGTGGACGGCCGCCATGCAGTAGCGGACGAACTCCTCCCGTGCCGCCCCCTGCTTGGCCCAGTCGGTGAGGTTCTCGATGACCACCCGGACCTTGACGATGGAGAAGGGGCTGTCGTCCTGCTCCGCGCTCACCCGGGCCACGCAGGTGAGGGGCACCGTCTCCCGGATCATGCGGCCGACGAGCGTGCCCGCCTTGTCGGTGATGTCCTCGGTGGAGGAGGAGGCGGGGAAGTCGAGGGGGATGTCGCGGCCGTGGGCGATGAGGTCGGCCAGCGGCACCTCGGCCAGGTCGACCTCTTCCTCGATGGCCTCCTGCCAGTCGGTGATGATGCGGTCGTCGACGGTGAGCGAGGCCACCGGCTGGAAATACCGGTCACCGCCCTCGGTCTCCACCAGCGCCTCCACCGAGCGCGACTGCACCCGCAGGAAACGCAGCTTCACGTCGAGCACCGGCTGCTGGCTGGAGTCGATCAGCACCTCGGTCTGCATCGACCACCGCTCGCCGGGGTCGAACTCGGCCACCGACTTGGGGGCGATCACGCCGAACTGCCAGCGGACCTGGCTCTTGAGGCTCTTGGCCCGGTACGGGAACAGGACATAGCCCTCGTAGAGGACGGCGTCGGCCACCCGGCGGGCGTCGGCCAGGCTCACGAGCCCATCCTCGGGGCAATCGGGCTCATGACGAGGCGCCGTTGGTGCCGTTGGTGGGTGCGGCGCCGACATCGGCGGACGGGCGCTCGGCGTCGGCCGGCTGAGCCGGGTCGGCGTCGGCTTCGGCGTCGGCCACGGCCGCCTCCGTGCCCAGGGGTACGCCGGCCGCGTCCATCAGCCCGTTGGGGAGGTCGGCCTCACCGAGGAGGACGTCGAAGGTGCGCTCCCAGGAGGTGAGGCCCCGAATGGTGCGGAAGCGCTCGAGCTTGTCGAGGGTGGCCCGCTCGGTGCGGATCCAGCCCGTGCCCGGGAAGTAGATGTCCATCACTGCCCGCCAGATGCCCGCCGGCACGCCGAAGCGGGCCTCCTTGTTCCACGGCACCGGCTCGATGGAGAAGCCGGACTCACCCTTGCTGATGATGGTGCCGTTGAACAGCAGGTTGACGGGCACCTCGCCCGTCTCGATGGCGTGCAGGAACTTAGTGGACGCCAGCTCCCAGTCGTAGGTGAGCGGCACCTGGATGTCGATCTCGACGCTGTCGGTGAACTGGGTGACCATGGTGCCCACCGTCGCCCAGAAGAAGGGCTTGAGCGTCTGCCCCCAGCGCTCGCGCTCGCCGAACTGGGCCAGGAGGCGCTGCTCCTCCTCCGGCTCGTAGCGACGCCGCTGGGGCTCGATCATGATCTGGGTGCGGAGGGCGACGGCGTAGATGCTGTCGCCACTCATCTCCGTGATGCGGACCCTGAACGTGATCGTCGGTGCGGCGCAGAAGCGCTCGGGCGCGACGCCGACCACCTCGAAGGTGAGGTCGCTCATGGCTGGCTCGTGACAGCCGGCTGTGCTCGCCCTCGAACTCGAGTGAAGAAGTCGGCCATGGCCTGGTGCGCCTCGGTGCCGCCGTCGAAGCCCCGCCACAGCCGGCGCAGGTAGCCCACCAGCTCGTAGCAGGCGTCGATGGGCACGATGAAGGACTCGTCGGGCCCGGACCGGTCGCCTACCCGCACCAACAGGGCCTCGATATCGGCCTGCATGGTGGTGAGCACGGGATTGGATTCGGCCATCTCCGCCCAGGTGTCGACGGGCAGAAGGGACTCGGTGGCGCCGGCGGGGCTGGGGTAGAACGCCACCAGCTGCTCGGCCTCGGAGTTGAAGAAGAAGAAGGCGGTGCTGACCGGGATCTGCAGGTTGTCCCACTGGCTGGGGGTCAGCGCCACCTTGTCCATCGACACGTAGCGATCGGGCACGGCCTTGTACCGCCCGCCTCCCGCTCCACCGGACGTGAAGAGCAGGTAGCAGGGGCGGCAGGCGCAGAGCAGGCTGCGGCTCTCGATGTTGACGATGTGCGGGTGCTCGTCGGGGACGTCGACCGCGCACATCTCGCACTTCTCACCGGGACGGGGACGGGGCTTGGGCTGCAGCAGCTTTTCGATGGCTGCGAACGGCCGGGCCTCCTCCTTCTCCCCGCCCTCGGGGTTGAGCGCCCGGAACGAGCCGAGCCGTAGAAAGTCAGGATTCGACATGCGTTACCGGTTCGCAGCGACGGGCTTGACGCTGAGCTGGATCGGGGCGGAGGCGGGCAACGGCGCGGCCACAGGTGCGGTCGGGTCGACGTAGCCCTCCACCTGGATGTCGACGATCTCGGGCGCAGCTTCGTGGATCGCCTGCTCGACGGAGAGCTTGAGGGTGACGGACGACGAAGGACAGCCGTCGCAGCTCCCCAGCAAGCGCACCCGGACGATGCCCTCGTTGACCAGGATGTCGAGAAGCTCGACATCGCCGCCATGGGACTCGAGGTAGGGCCTGACCGAGTCGAGGGCCTTCTCCACACGGGTGGGAAGGTCGTCGGGGTGCAGGCCATGAAGGACGAGCAGGCTGCTCACCAGCTCGTCGTGGACGATTTCTGCGATGAGTGGAGTGGCCTCGGCGTCGACGAGGATCTCGAGGATCCGGTCGAGAGCACCGCCGTAGAGCTGTGCTACCAGGCCTAGGGCCTCCTCGGCCAGAGCCCAGGTCGCCGGCTGTGCCGACGACCTGAGCTCGCTGACCAAGTACTCAATGCGGTCACCGACCGCACGAAGGTTCGTTGCGCTGATGATTTACTCCCCGGTGTTGACCATGGTGGGCGAGTGCAGCTTCTTTACCATCTTGCCCTTGCCCAGGTACATGTGCACACCACAGGGCAGGCAGGGGTCGAAGCTACGCACGGCACGCATGATGTCGATGCCCTTGAAGTTCTCACGGCTGTTCTCTTCGAAGATGGGCGTGTTCTGCACCGCGTCTTCGTAGGGGCCGGGAGTTCCGTAGATGTCACGCGGGTTCGCGTTCCAGGGCGTGGGGGGGTACGGGTGGTAGTTGGCGATCTTGCCACCACGGATGACCATGTGGTGGGAGAGAACGCCACGGACGGCCTCGGTGAAGCCGGCGCCGATCGCCTCGTCGGGGACCGTGAACGGCTCCCAGGTCTTGGTGTGGCCGGCGCGGACCTCTTCGAGAGCCTTCTCGACGAAGAACATTCCGCAGGCGGCCGAGTAGGCCTGGAAGTAGGTACGGGCCCGGTGACGCTCGATCGTGTTCGACCACTTCGGCACGTGCCACTCGAAGGTCGCCTCAGGCTTGAGGGCGGTCTTCGGGAGGTTGATGATGATGGAGTTGCCGGTTGCCTTGATCCAGCCGATGTCGACCAGACCGGACAGCGCGATGGCCATCATGCGGGCGAAAGCACCACCACCGGTGTCGGTGGCGAGGTGGTCACGACCGTCGTACCAACGGGGAGCCATGACCCAGCTGTACTTGCCGTCGAAGTTGCGCTTCTGCGGCTGCGGGATCGTGTGCTGGTTCCACGGGTGGTTGCGGTCAACCGCGTTGCCCAGGGGGTCACGGTCGACGAACATCTCCTGGCCTTCCCAGCTCTCGTAGTACGAGTGGCCGAGGAGGATGCGGAGACCGAGGTTGATGTCGACCAGGTCGTTCGTGACGAGCTTGCCGTCGACCACGATGCCGGGGGTGACGAACATCGCACGTCCCCACTCGGTCATGTCGCGGTAGCGGAAGTTGCACACGTTCGGGTCCTGGAAGGCGCCCCAGCAGATGGTGAGGATACGGCGCTGGCCGTTGGCCTCGTAGCCGGGCATGGCCTCGTACACGAAGTCGAAGAGGTCGTCGTGGATCGGGACGATCTTCTTCATGAACTCGCAGTAGCGCATAAGGCGCGCCATGTAGTCCGTGATGAGCTGGATGGAAGCCGTGGTGCCCATGCCGCCCGGGTACAGGGTGGACGGGTGCACGTGGCGACCCTCCATGAGACAGAACATCTCACGTGTGTACCGGGAGACCATGAGGGCCTCACGGTAGAGGTCACCCGAGAACGGGTTGAGGGACCGCATGATGTCGCCGATGGTGGCGTAGCCGTGCTCGGCGGCACCCGGGGCCTCGGTGTCGTTCGCGAGGTCCAGGACGCCGGGGTTGGTCTCCGCGAACATCTTCTCGCAGAAGTCAACGCCGACCAGGTTCTCCTGGAAGATGTTGTGGTCGAACATGTACTCGGCAGCCTCGCCGAGGTTCAGGATCCACTCACCCAGGTGCGGGGGCTGCACGTCGTACGCCATCTGCTGGCAGTAGCACGAGCACACGCAGTGGTTGTCACCACAGATACCGCATATGCGGCTGGTGATGAAGTGGGCGTCCCGAGGGTCCTTGCCCTTCATGAAGATGGAGTAGCCACGGAAGATCGAGGACGTGCTGTGACACTCGACGACCTTGCCCTGGGCGAAGTCGATCTTGGTGTAGATGCCCAGGGAGCCCACGATCCGGGTGACCGGGTCCCAAGCCATCTCGACGAGGTCGCTGCCGCCTCTAGTCCTTGCCCTAGCTGCCATATGTATGTCCTCTCCTAAGAGTGTTGGTGTCGTTTAACGACGAAGTTGGTTTTGGAAATTGGGTAGCGACTAGCGCCAGGTGGGCGTGTAGCCGGTGAGAAGCTTGGTGCCCTTTGCACGCCACTTCGGCTCCTTGTCGACCGTCTTGCCGGTGACCTCACGCAGGCCACGGATGACCGAGCCGTAGAGACCAGAAGCAGCGGTAGAAACCTTGCCGCCCGGGGGCTCGTCCATGAAGGGCATGAACTTGTCGGGGAAGCCAGGCATGGTGCAGCCGATGCAGATGCCACCGACGTTCGGGCAACCGCCCACGCCGTTGGTCCAGCCCCGCTTGGGGACGTTGCACTTGACCACGGGGCCCCAGCATCCGAGCTTCACGATGCACTTCGGGGAGCCGTACTCAGTGGCGAAGTCGCCCTGCTCGTAGTAGCCGGCCCGGTCACAGCCCTGGTGGACGGTGTTGCCGAACAGCCACGCGGGACGCAGCGCGTCGTCGAGCGGGATAAGCGGTGCCTGGCCAGTGGCCATGTAGAGCAGGTACAGGATCGTCTCGGACAGGTTGTCCGGGTGGATCGGGCAGCCGGGAACGTTGACGACGGGCAGGCCCGCCTTCGAACGCCAGCCCCAGCCGAGGTAGTCGGCGACGCCCATGGCGCCGGTGGGGTTACCCGACATGGCGTGCAGACCGCCGTAGGTGGCGCAGGTGCCGACGGCGAGGATGCCGGTGCACACGGGAGCCAGACGGTCGAGCCAGTCGCTCGTGGTCATGGGCTGGTCGGTGGCGGGGTTGTTACCGAACCCGCACCAGTAGCCCTCGGACTTGATTGCCTCGTTCGGGATCGAACCCTCGACCACCAGCACGAAGGGCTCCAGCTCGCCACGCTCGGCGCGGAAGAACCACTCCAGGAAGTCGTCAGCTCCACCAACCGGACCGCACTCGAAGTCGATCAACGGCCAGTGAACTGCGATCTTCGGAAGGCCGGGCAGCGCCTGGAGGGCGATCTCCTCGATGCTCGGCTGCGTTGCACTGGTGAGGGCTACGGAGTCTCCGTCGCAGCTAAGACCGGCCTGAATCCACAAGATGTGGATGACCGGCTCTGCGGATGCTGCTGCCACTATGTGTACCCCCTCTTTCGGGCGCGCGTGCGCCAACTGCCGCTGGGAACCCGCTGCGCTATCGCCAACAGCGTTCTGCCGGTCAGATCTACTCCTTCCGGCACAGGCTTGTAAATAGGTGTCTTCTGACCGCTACATGGAAGGGCACTAGGTGTTCCATGTCCCCTCCGGCGGGGCACCATAGCAGAATGTCCCGGAGCGGGCCGGGGCCGCCACGGACCGGGTTCGGGCCTGTTGCTGGTGTTACTGTTGTGGCCATTGTGGCGACCACGACGCCGCGCCCGAAGGCTGCGACGGGCAAGCCCTCCCTAAAAACTCCCGCCGGAAAATCTGGCGCGAAAGGCTCCACCGGCGGTCGCGGCGACCCGGCCAGGCGGCCTTCGCCCGGCTCCGTCACCCGCCGGCCGGCTGGGTCGAAGGCCCGCCCGCCGTCGGCGGCGAACAAGGGCTCAAGGAACAAGGGCGGCGCGGGCGCCCGTTCGACCGGACCCGCCCTCGGCGGCCACGGTCCCGACCTCGCCGGCGTCACCCTGGTCACCGCCGGGCTGGTCTGTGGACTGGATGTGTACGGCGGGCTGGCCGGGCCCGCCGGTCGGGCCCTCGCCGACGGCGCCGGCTCCGCCTTCGGGCTCGGACGCTTCGGCCTCCCGGAGGCCCTCGTCGTCGCCGGCGGACTGATCCTGTGGCGGCGGGCCCTCAAGGAGTACGGGCGGCTGGCCGCGGGGCTGGGCCTGGTGGCGGTCGCCGCCTGCGGCCTGCTGCACGTCTGGACGGGTGGCCCCGGGTTCGGTGCGCCCACGTCGGAGCTGCGGGATGCGGGCGGTCTCGTCGGGCTGGTGGCGGGCGAGTCGCTGCGGTCCGTGCTCGCCGGCTGGGGGGCGGCCACGGTCCTGCTGGCGGCGATGGCCGTCGGCGGACTGGTCGTCGGGCGCACCACCGTCCGGGCCGTCAGCCGTCACGCGCTGACGCTGGCCCGGGGCGCCGGGCGGGCCGGGCGCTCGCTCGCCCACCTGGTCCCCGCCCCCGGGGCGGCTTCCGACACCGACCGCCTCGATGACTACGACTACGACGACGACCGGCGCCGTCCCGCCGGTCCCCGGCTGGCGTCGCCGCCGCCGACGGTGCCCACCCTGGTGGTACCGCCGCTTCCCGACGCCGTCGCCCTACCCGTTGCTGACGGCGCGATCGCCGAGATCCCCGAGGCTGCGGTGGAGCCCGACCCCGAGCCGGCGTTGGCCACCGCCGGCACGTCGCACGCCCCGGCCAGGGGTGGAGGGTCGGCCGAGCAGTTGGAGATCGACCTCGGCCCGGCGGCGGAGCGCAGCGCCTGGAAGCTCCCGCCCCTGTCGCTGCTCAAGCTGGGCAAGGCCCAGGAGGTCGACCGGCGTCTGGTCGAGGCCGAGGGCCGCACCCTGGAGGCGGCGCTGGCCGCCCACGGCGTGGAGACCTCGCTCGTGGGCATGACCGTCGGCCCCACCGTCACCCGCTACGAGCTGGCCCTCGGCCCGGGCGTGAAGGTGGCCCGGGTCACCAACCTGCACAAGGACATCGCCTACGCCATGGCGTCGGCCGACGTCCGCATCCTGGCCCCCATCCCCGGCCGGTCGGCCATCGGCGTGGAGGTGCCCAACAAGGCCCGCCAACTCGTCCTCCTGGGCGACATCCTCACCTCGGTCGAGGCGGCCAAGGCCACCCACCCGCTCGAGGTCGCCCTCGGCCGCGACATCGCCGGGCGGCCGGTGCTGGCCAACCTGGCCGAGATGCCCCACGTGCTCATCGCCGGGGCCACGGGCGCGGGCAAGTCGTCCTGCATCAACTCGCTGATCACGTCGCTGCTGGCCCGCTCCACGCCCGACCAGGTGCGGATGATCCTCATCGACCCCAAGCGGGTCGAGCTGGGGCAGTACAACGGGCTCCCCCACCTGCTCACCCAGGTCGTGGTGAACCCCAAGAAGGCGGCCAACGCCCTGGCCTGGGCGGTGCACGAGATGGAGCGCCGCTACGACCTGCTGGCCGAGGTCGGCGTGCGCGACGTCACCGGCTACAACGCCGCCTACGACCGCGGCGACCTCAAGCCCGATCCCAAAGAGGTCGGGCACGGAAGCGACCAGACCTACCCCCGGCTTCCCTTCATCGTGGTCGTGGTCGACGAGCTCAACGATCTCATGATGGTGGCCGCCCGCGACGTGGAGGAGTCGATCTGCCGGATCGCCCAGATGGCTCGGGCCGTCGGCATCCACCTGGTGATCGCCACCCAGCGGCCGTCGGTCGACGTGATCACAGGCGTGATCAAGGCCAACATCCCGTCCCGGCTGGCGTTCGCGGTGTCGTCGCTGGCCGACAGCCGGGTCATCCTCGACCAGCCGGGGGCGGAGCGGCTCATCGGCCAGGGCGACATGCTCCTCGCCATCGCCTCGTCCAACGTGCCCCGCCGGGTGCAGGGGGCGTGGGTGGGCGAGGACGAGGTGCGCAAGCTGGTCGCCCACTGGCGCCGGCAGGCGACGCCGCAGTACGTCGACGGGGTGGAGGGCGAGGAGACGGCGGCCGGTGGCGGCGGGAGCGGCGCCGTCGACGACGACGAGGAGCACCTCGACGCAGCCATGGAGCTGGTGGTGCGCTCGCAGCTGGGCTCGACGTCGATGCTCCAGCGCAAGCTCCGGGTCGGCTTCGCCCGGGCCGGGCGGCTCATGGACCTGCTCGAGCGCAGGGGCGTCGTCGGCCCGTCCGAAGGGTCGAAGGCCCGGGCCGTGCTCATGACGCCCGAGGAGCTCGACGAACTGCGGGCCCGCCAGTAGCGCCAGCAGCCAGAAGGGATACGCACGCGCCGAGGGCGCCTCGTCGTTGAGGCGCCCTCGTGCGGGTTGGTGGATGATCGGTGAGGCTCAGGCGGCGATGCGGCGGGTGCCTCCGGAGCGGCGCTCGGTGGTCTCGGTGCGGCCCGCTTCGAGCCAGCCGAGGACGGTCGACCAGGCCCCGGCCAGGGCGCCGACGACGGCCCCGGTGGCGACGGTGCCCATCCAGGACGCCCGGAGCTGGACGCCGAACCCGGCGAACAGCGAGTAGTCCAGGGCGAGCATGGCCGCGATGGCTACGGCGAACGTGAGTATCGTTCGTGTTTTGCCAAGCGACGGCACCAGCTCCACCAGCAGGTCGGCGAGCTTCAGGGTCGCCAGACCGAACAGTGCGACAACGGCGAAGTGGTACATGTTGCGTTCCTCCTTGCGAGCGCTTCTGTGCGCTCTTGCACGAAGTTCGACCGCTGGCGACCTGGCGGGGTAACACGTCGATGACCGACGAAGGAGAGAGACGATGGCTGAGTACGAGGCTTACTGCGTGAAATGCCGTGAGAAGCGGACATTCGAGGGGGAAGAGGTCGAGCTCAAGAACGGACGGCGGGCGGCCCAGGGCCTGTGCCCCGTGTGCGGCACCAAGATGAACCGGATGCTGGGCAAGAAGGCGTAACACCGGCCAGCGAGGCCACCCGGGGACACTGGGGTCCCCGGGTACCCTGGGCGGGTGACCGCGCCGGCAACCGGCGCCGACGTCCCTGCCCGGACTTTCTGGCTGGAGACCCTCGGCTGCCCCAAGAACCAGGTCGATTCCGACAAGCTGGTGGGCACGCTGATGGCGGAGGGCATGGTGGCCGCCCCCCGGGCGGAGGACGCCGATCTGGTGGTGGTCAACACCTGCGCCTTCATCGAACCGGCCCGCAAGGAGTCGGTCGACACCATCCTCGCCCTCGACGACGTCCGCCGGGACGGCTCCCGGCTGGTCGTCACCGGCTGCATGGCCGAGCGCTACGGGGCCGAGCTGGCCGAGGCGCTGCCCGAGGTCGACGCGGTGGTCGGCTTCGGCGTGCCCGTCACCTTCGGCCGCTCGCCGACCACGACGGGCGTCGATCCGGCCCGCATCGACGTCGCCCGGCTCGATCTGCTCAACCTGCCCCGACCCAGATCGGAAGCGCCGTGGGCGTACGTGAAGGTGGCCGAGGGCTGCGACCGCACGTGCGGGTTCTGCGCCATCCCGTCCTTCCGGGGCAAGCAGCGGTCGCGGTCGGAGGAGTCGATCCTCGACGAGGTCGACCGGCTGGAGGCGGCCGAGATCGTCCTGGTGGCCCAGGACCTGGCCTCGTACGGCCGCGACGTCGGCCGCAAGGGGGCGATCGTCCCCCTGGTGGAGGCGGTGGCCCGGCGGGTGCCCCGGGTGCGGCTCCTGTACCTGTACCCGTCCGAGCTCGACGACCGCCTGGTCGACACGATCTGCGCCACCGGCGTGCCCTACTTCGACCTGTCCCTGCAGCACGTGTCCAAGCCGCTCCTGCGGCGGATGCGCCGGTGGGGCGACGGCGAGCGGTTCCTGCGACGGATCTCTTCGATCCGCCAACGGGAGCCGGAGGCCGCCTTCCGGTCCTCGTTCATCGTCGGCTACCCGGGCGAGACGGAGGACGACCACGACCTCCTGCTCCGGTTCCTCGCCGACGCCCAGCTCGACTGGGCCGGCTTCTTCGCCTACTCGGCGGAGGACGGCACCTACGCCGCCGGCCTCGACGGCATGGTCGACGACGGGCTGGTGGCGGAGCGGATGCGGGAGCTGTCCGAGCTCCAGGACGAGATCACCCTCGCCCGCCGGGAGGCGCTGGTGGGGTCGGAGATCGAGGTTCTGGTCGACGAGCCGGGCGTGGGCCGCAGCCACCGGGAAGCGCCCGAGATCGACGGTGTGGTGAATCTGACCGGAGACCTCGCCGCGGGTACCTTCGTGACCGTGACGGTCACCGGCGCCGCCGGCGTCGATCTCGAAGCCCTCTAGGGCCGGGCGGGGCATGTCGACGTCGTCCTTCGGGCCGTCCGCGCTGGCCACGCCGGCCAACGCCATCACCATGGTCCGGGTCCTGGCCCTGCCCGTGGTCGTCCTGCTCATCGTCGGCACCGACACCCAGTGGCAGGCGTTGGCGGTGTGGTTCGTCCTGTGCGTGAGCGACCTGGCCGACGGGTGGCTGGCCCGCCGCCAAGGAGCGACCCGCTCGGGGGCGTTCCTCGACCCGCTGGCCGACAAGGTCCTCGTCCTGGGGGCGATGACCGCCCTGGTGGCCAAGGGCGCCATGTGGTGGGTGCCGGTGACGTTGATCGCCAGCCGGGAGGTGGCGGTGAGCGCCTACCGGTCCTACGTCGGGCGCCGGGGCATCTCGGTGCCGGCCCGGGTGGGGGGCAAGGTCAAGACCTGGATGCAGGCCATCGCGGTGGGGCTGGCCATCGCCCCGGTGACGTCCGACGCCTACCTCGCCTTCGTCGATTTCGCGATCTGGCTGGCCGTGGTGATGACCCTCGTGACGGGCGTCCAGTACCTCCACGAAGGGCGGCAGGTCGTCCGTGAGCTCTGAGTCGGGGGGGTCCGGGGCCGACGCGGCTCCGCCGGCGACCCGCCCCTGCTCGTGCTCGGTCCTGGCCGTCGGCACCGAGCTGCTCCTCGGGCACGTGGTCGACACCAACTCCGCCTTCATCGGCGAACGGCTGGCCCTGGCGGGTATCGACTCCCACGAGCACGTCCACGTGGGCGACAACCTCGGGCGCATCGCGGCGGCGTTGAAGGCGCTGCTGGCACTCAGCGACGCGGTGATCGTGTGCGGCGGTCTGGGGCCGACGCAGGACGACATCTCCCGGGAAGCGATCGCGGCTGCCCTCGGCGTGGACATCGAGCGCGACCCGGCGATGGTCCAGCGCATCGGCGACCTGTTCGCCCGCCGGGGACGGACGATGGCCGCCAACAACCTGCGCCAGGCGGACCGACCGGTGGGCGCGTCCTTCATCCTCCAGGAGCTGGGGACGGCGCCGGGGCTGGTGTGTCCCGTCGGCGGCGACGCCGGTGGCGACCAGGTCGTCTACGCCGTCCCCGGGGTGCCGGCGGAGATGCGGGAGATGGTGGAGCGGGCGGTCATCCCCGACCTGCAGCGGCGGGCGGGGCCGCGGTCGGTGATCGTGAGCCGGATGCTCCGAACGTGGGGGACGCCCGAGTCGACCCTGGCCGAGCTCATCGGCGACCGGGTCGACCACCAGACCAACCCCACCATCGCTTTCCTGGCGTCGGGTATCGAGGGGATCAAGGTCCGGCTCACGGCCAAGGCGTCCGACATCGACGAGGCGACGAAGCTCCTCGATGCGGAGGAGGCCGAGCTGCGGGAGGTGCTCGGGGCCCTGGTGTTCGGCGTCGACGACGAGTCGATCGAGAAGGCGGTGGGCGACCTGCTGATCGCCCACGAGCTGATGCTGGGGGTGGCCGAGTCGCTCACCGGCGGCATGGTCGGGTCCCGCCTGGCCGAGGTGCCAGGATCGAGCGAGTGGTTCCGGGGCTCGATCGTGGCCTACGACAAGCAGGTGAAGTTCGACCTGCTGGGCGTCCCCGAGGGGCCGGTGGTGAGTGGACTGGCGGCGTCGGCGATGGCGTCCGGCGCCCGGCGGGTGCTCGAGGCGGACGTGGGGTTGGGAGTTACCGGCGTGGCCGGCCCCACGACCCAGGACGACCAGCCGGTGGGTACGGTCTTCACCGCCGTCGACCTCGACGGCCAGGTCGACGTCAGGGAGCACCACTTCGCCGGCGGACGCCAGCTGGTGCGGCAGCTGGCGGCCATCTCCCTGGTCGATCAGCTCCGCCGGCGGCTGCTCGATCGGGCCCGCGGGTCGGACTAGAGGCGGCGAGGGGTGTGCCGCGGCTGTTCGTGGCCGTGTGGCCTCCGGACGACGTGCTGGACGCGGTGGCCCGACTCGCCCGTCCCCCGGTCCCCGGCGTGCGCTGGACGGCTCGGGAGCAGTGGCACGTGACGCTGCGTTTCTTCGGGGCGGTGGAGGACGCGTCAGCCGCGGTCGACGCCTTGCGGGGGGTGCGGGCGGGGCCGGCGGAGGCGGTGGTGGGCCCGGCGGTGGGGCGGTTCGGGAACCGGGTGCTCCACGTTCCGGTGTCGGGGCTGTCGGAGGTGGCGGCGGACGTGGTGGCGCTGACCGCCGGCGTCGGCCAACCGGCGGAGGAACGGGGGTTCTCCGGGCATCTGACGCTGGCCCGGTCGGCGAAGGGGAAGCGCGTGAATCTGGCGTTGCTGGCGGGGGAGGCGATCTCGGAGCGGTGGACCGTCGACGAGCTGTGCCTGGTCGAGAGCCACCTGTCCCCGGCCGGCGCCCGCTACGAGGTGGTGGCCTCGTTCGCCCTGTCCGGAGGCGGCCGGTCGTGAGCGCCGTGGGCGAGGAGGAGGTCGACGATCTCCTGGTCGTCGTGCTGGCGGGCGACCATCAGGGAGGTCCAGCCTTCCTGCTGCTCGGCATCGGGGTCGGCGCCCGCCTCGAGCAGGAGTCGAACCGATTCGACGCTGTGGGCGGCGGTGGCGGCGTGGAGGGGCTGGACGCGCATCGGATTGCGGGCCACGGCGTGGACGTCGGCCCCCTGCACGATGAGGAGGCGCACCACCTGGGGATGGCCGAAGAAGGCGGCCAGGCCGACCGGGGTGAAGCCGTCGGCCGACCATTCGTTGGCCTGGCCGGAGTCGGCACCGACGAGCTCGGCCACCCGATCGAGCCGGCCGAGGGCACTGGCGTCGAAAATGTCGAGGACGGGCTCGGCGGAGAGGACGGCGTCGACCACCTCGGTGTGGCCCCGATAGCGAGCCCAGAGGACGGCCGAAACGCCGGTTTCGCTCCGGGAGGCGGCCAGGGAGGGGTCGGCGGCGAGGATCGACCGTACTTCGTCGGCATTTCCGGCCTCAATGGCGTCGAAAAGGGCCATAGGTTCGGTAGGCTACCTATCCATCAGCCCTTCGGCAAGCAATCCCCGGCCCGAAGAGGTCGCCGACGGCCTCCATTCGGCCGCCATCCGCCTTCTGCGTCGGGTCCGCCGGGAGGATGAGGCTACCGGCCTGACCGGCGCCCGCCTCTCGGCGCTCTCGGTCGTGGTCTTCGGCGGGCCGTTGACGGTGGGGCAGCTGGCGGCGGCGGAGCAGATCCGTTCGCCCACCGCCAGCAAACTCGTCACCGAGCTGGAGTCGTTGGGACTCGTCACCCGGGAGACCTCGGCCACCGACCGGCGGGTGAGTGAGGTGCGGGCGACGGCCCGCGGCCGGTGGATGCTGCAGGCCGGGCGCCGGCGGCGGGTCGCCAACCTGTCGGGCCGGCTGGCCGGGCTCGGGCCGGAGGACCTGACCACGCTCGAACGGGCGGTGGAGCTGCTGGAGGACGTCCTCGCCGACCGGGACAACAACGGGGACGAAAACCGAGCCGGTGGGTGATCCTTGACCCGAACGTGCGTTCGGAACTACGCTCGTGAAGTTACAGGTGCGAAACTGTCACACCCCCTTCGTAGGGTGATCGCCGTCCAGTCCGACGAGCAGAAGGGAACCACCGGTGGAACGAGACAAGTCGCCGAGGAGTGGGGCGCTCGACATGGCGATGAGCCAGATCGAGAAGAGTTTCGGCAAGGGCGCGGTCATGCGCATGGGAGAGAAGACTTCGATGGACGTGGAGTCCATCCCCACCGGTGCCCTCGCCCTCGACCTCGCCCTGGGAGTCGGCGGCCTGCCCCGGGGTCGCATCGTGGAACTGTTCGGCCCGGAGTCGTCGGGCAAGTCCACCCTCGCCATGCACGTCGTCGCCGAGGCCCAGCGCAACGGCGGCACCTGCGCCTACATCGACGCCGAGCACGCCATGGACCCGGTCTACGCCCGGGCCATCGGCGTCAACGTCGACGAGCTGCTCATCGCCCAGCCCGACACGGGTGAGCAGGCGTTGGAGATCTCCGACATGCTGATCCGCTCGGGGGCGCTGGATGTCCTCGTGGTCGACTCGGTGGCCGCGCTCACGCCCCGGGCCGAGATCGAGGGGGAGATGGGCGACAGCCACGTCGGCCTCCAGGCCCGGCTCATGTCCCAGGCCCTGCGCAAGCTCACCGCCACCCTCAACAAGACCGACACCATCGCCCTGTTCATCA
>JAXDMK010000065.1:0-12354 GCA_034666105.1 Actinomycetota bacterium
GGCCATGAAGAACACCTACGCCGACACCGACGACGGGCCCGCCGTCGTCAGCCACGACCACGTCGGCCTGGGCCTGGCCGTCGACGTCCCCAAGCCCGACGGCAGCCGCACCCTCCTCGTCCCCTGCATCAAGGACGCCGACACCCTCGACTTCGCCGGCTTCCACGCCGCCTACGAGGACCTCATCCGCCGCATCCGGGCCAACCGCATCACCCCCGACGACTTCGTCGGCGTCACCATGACCCTCACCAACCCGGGCACCATCGGCACCGTGGCCTCGGTGCCCCGCCTCATGCCCGGGCAGAGCGTGATCGTGGGCATCGGCGTCCTCGGCTACGGGGCCGAGTTCGAGGGGGCCGACAAGCGCACGCTGGCCCAGATGGGCATCTCCAAGACGGTCAGCCTGTCGTCCACCTACGACCACCGGGTCATCCAGGGGGCGGAGTCGGGGATGTTCCTGGCCCAGGTCCACGAGCTGCTGTGTGGCGCGGACGGGTTCTACCGCGACGTCTTCCGCTCCCTGGGCGTCCCCTACGAGGCGGTGCGGTGGCGGCCCGACGCCAACCCGCCCGACGACCACGACACCCAGCGCATCAAGCAGGTCCACGTCCAGACCCTGATCAACATGTACCGGGTGCGGGGCCACCTCATCGCCGACCTCGACCCGCTGCGGTGGAAGGAACCCCGCACCCACCCCGAGCTCGACCCCGCCACCTACGGCCTCACCATCTGGGACCTCGACCGCGAGTTCTACACCGACGGCGTGGCCGGCCACGACATGATGACCCTGGGCGACCTGCTGGGCGTGCTGCGCGACGCCTACTGCCGCCGCATCGGCGTGGAGTACATGCACATCCAGGAGCCGGAGCAGAAGCGGTGGATCCAGGAGCAGGTGGAGGGCGTGCCCACCAGCATCGACACCGCCGAGCAGCTCTACCTGCTGGGCCGGCTCAACGCGGCCGAGGCTTTCGAGCGCTTCCTGCACACCAAGTACGTGGGTCACAAGCGCTTCGGGCTGGAGGGGGCGGAGAGCCTCATCCCCCTGGTCGACGAGGTGCTCGACCAGGCCGCCGGCGCCGGCATCCAGGAGGCCGTGCTGGGCATGGCCCACCGGGGCCGGCTCAACCTGCTGGCCAACATCATCGGCAAGCCCCTGCGCAAGATCTTCCGGGAGTTCGAGGGCAACCTCGACCCCGAGACCACCCAGGGCTCGGGCGACGTGAAGTACCACCTGGGGGCCACGGGCAAGTTCGTGGGCCGGTCGGGGCAGCCCCTCCCGGTGAGCCTGGCGTCGAACCCGTCCCACCTGGAGGCGGTCGACCCGGTGGTGGAGGGCATGGTGCGGGCCCGCCAGGACCTCATCGGCGACCCGGAGGCGTTCGCCGTGCTGCCCCTGGTCATCCATGGCGATGCCGCCTTCGCCGGCCAGGGCGTGGTGGCGGAGACCCTCAACCTGTCCGCCCTCCGGGGCTACCGGGTGGGCGGGACGATCCACGTGGTGGTCAACAACCAGCTCGGCTTCACCACCGCCCCCGAGGAGGCCCGGTCGTCGGTGTACCCCACCGACGTGGCCAAGATGGTCCAGGCCCCGATCTTCCACGTCAACGGCGACGACCCCGAGGCGTGCCTGCGGGTGGCCCGGATGGCGTTCGGGTTCCGGCAGCGGTTCCACAAGGACGTCGTCATCGACATGGTCTGCTACCGCCGCCACGGCCACAACGAGGGCGACGACCCGTCGTTCACCCAGCCCCTCATGTACCGGCTCATCGAGGGCCGGCGGTCGGTGCGCAAGCTCTACACCGAGACCCTCGTGCGCCGGGGCGACATCACCGCCGACGAGGCGGAGAAGGCCCTCGACGACTTCCTGGCCCGCATGCAGACCTCGTTCGAGGAGACCCGGCAGTCGGCTCCGCCCCCGGTGGTGCCCTTCAAGTCGACGCCGATGGTCATGCTCCCACCGGTCGACACCGGGGTCTCCCGGACCGTGCTCGACAGGGTCGCCGGCGGCCTGCACACCGCTCCCGAGGGCTTCACCGTGCACCCGAAGCTGACCAAGGTGCTGGAGGCCCGCCACGACCTCTACCGGCAGGGTCAGGTCGACTGGTCCCTCGGCGAGGCCCTGGCCTTCGGTTCGCTGCTGCTGGAGGGCGTCGACGTGCGGCTGGCGGGGCAGGACACCCGCCGGGGGACCTTCTCCCAACGCCACTCGGTGCTGGTCGACTCCCGGACCGGCTACGAGCACGTGCCCCTGGCCAACCTCGACGGCGCCCCCGGCGGGAAGGCCAACGACATGCCGCAGGGGCGGTTCCGGGTCTACGACTCGCTGCTGTCGGAGTACGCCGCCCTCGGCTTCGAGTACGGCTACTCGGTCGTCCACACCGAGGCCCTGGTGGCGTGGGAGGCCCAGTTCGGCGACTTCGGCAACGGGGCCCAGGTCGTGATCGACCAGTTCATCGCCGCCGCCGAGTCGAAGTGGGGCCAGAGCTCGGGCCTGGTCCTGCTCCTGCCCCACGGCTTCGAGGGCCAGGGTCCGGAGCACTCGTCGGCCCGCCTCGAGCGCTTCCTCACCCTGTGCGCCAACGACAACCTGCAGGTCGTCAACGCCACCAGCGCGGCCCAGTACTTCCACGTCCTGCGGCGCCAGGTCCGTCGGGTCCGGCGCCGGCCCTTGATCGTCCTCACGCCGAAGTCCCTGCTGCGGGCCCACACGTCGCGCTCGCCCGTCGAGGAGCTGGTTACGGGCCGGTTCCACGAGGTGCTCGACGACCCCGCCTTCGAGGTCGCCGGCGACGGGACGCCGCGCCGGGACGATGTGAGGCGGGTCGTGCTGGCCTCGGGGAAGGTGGCGCTCGACGCCATCGGCCTGCGCGACCAGCGGGGCCTGCCGGCGGCGGTGGTGCGGGTCGAGCAGCTCTACCCCTGGCCCGGCCTGCTGATCCTCGACACCGTGTCCCACTACCCGGCGGCCACCGAGGTGGTGTGGCTGCAGGAGGAGCCTGAGAACATGGGGGCGTGGAACTTCGTCAGCCGCCGTCTGACCCGCCTCTTGCCCGAGGCGGTGTCGCTCCGCCACGTCAGTCGGAGGGAGTCGGCCAGCCCCGCCAGCGGGAGCCACACCGTGCACCAACACGAGCAGGCCGAGCTCCTCGAGCGGACATTCGTCGGTCTGTGAGACATGGATCACCGCTGGGCTTGCGTGCGGATGCTTGACTGAGCGCACCGTGACCGCAGATAAAGGGGAAAGACAGCGCGTCGTCGTCGACGGCTCGAACCTGGCGACCGAGGGTCGATCACTGCCGAGCCTGGCCCAGCTGGACGAGGCCGTCCGCGCCTTCCGGGAGGAACACGAGGACGACGACATCATCGTCGTCGTCGACGCGTCCTTCAGCTACCGCATCGACGAGTCGGAGCGGAGGATCCTCGAGGAGGCGGAGGAGGCGGGCGAGATCGTGTCCCCGCCCGCCGGCGCCATCGGCCGGGGCGACGGGTTCCTGCTCCGAATCGCCGACCGGACGGGGGCGGTCGTGTTGTCGAACGACTCCTTCCAGGAGTTCCACGGCGACTACAAGTGGCTCTTCGAGGAGGGCCGGCTCATCGGCGGCAAGCCGGTGCCGGGGGTGGGGTGGATCTTCACCCCCCGTACGCCGGTGCGGGGCCCCAAGAGCCGGGTGGCGGTGCGCGACGCGGAGCGGGCCAAGCGGCGAACCACCAAGCGGGAGGAGCCGGTGGCGGAGGCGATCGCCGAGGCCACGGCCGAGGCCATCGAGCCGGCCGCGCCCGGTGCCACCCGCAGGGGACGCAAGCGGGGACCCGGACCGGCGGCACCGTCGCCCGAAGCGGTCAACGACCCCCTGCCCTTCATCACGTTCATCGCCAACCACCGGTTGGGGAGCGAGGTCGACGGCGTCGTCGACAGCTTCACCTCCCACGGGGCGTTCGTGAACGCCGACGGGGCCCGTTGCTACGCGCCCGTCGTCGGCCTCGGCGACCCGCCGCCCCGCAGCGCCAAGGAGGTGCTGACCCGGGGGGAGACCCGCACGTTCGTCGTCCAGGCCCTCGACCCGCCCCGCCGGGGCATCGAGCTGGCTCTTCCCGGCCTGGCCCGGTTGGCGGGCAAGCCCACCGAGGAGACGGTCGAGGCCGAGATCGACGACATCGAGGAGTCGGCGGCGGTCGCCGACGAGGCGCCCGCGGCCGAGGCGCCGGCCGCGGCTCCGGCCAAGCGGACGAGGAAGCGGGTGGCGGCCCCCGCCGCGGCTGGGGTGGCGGAGGCGGCCGAGGCCGCCGCGGCGCCGGTGAAGGCGGCGGCGAAGCGGTCGCGCCGGACGGCGTCGTCGGCTGCGGTGGCCCCGGCGACCGCGCCGGAGGTTGCCGTTGCACCGGAGACTGACGCTGCGCCCGAGCTGGCCGCCGAGGCGAGCGGGCCGGCGAAGCGATCGCGCCGGGGAGCGTCGAAGCGGGTGGCTGAGGAGGTACCGGCGGCGGGCGCCGATACACCGGCTCCGGCCGAGGCGCCTGAGGCGGTCCCCGCGGCGAAGGCATCCTCCCGCCGGCGGACGGCGAAGAAGGCCACCGCGGCGTTGACGATTCCAACAGACGCTTCTCCGTCGGAGCCGGCGGCGGCCGAGCCGGCGATGAAGCGGCCGTCGACCAGGGCCGCATCCAAGCGTGGTGGGCCAGCCCCGGCGGCCGCCTCCGAACCGGCGTCCGAGCCGGCGGCCGCTCCCGCTTCCAAACCCGCCGCCAAGCGGTCCCGGAAGGCGGCCTCGGCGTCGGTGGCATCGGCCGCACCGTTCGTCGAGGCGCCGGTGGTGGCGGCCCCCGCTTCGGTAGAGGACACTGCGCCCGCCCGGTCGGGCCCGCGCCGGTCGACGATCAAGAAGGCGCCGACGTCGCCGACGGCCCCGAGCCGCGACATGCCGTCGGCGGGTGCGGCTACGTCGTCTCGCTCCCGGCGCGGCGGCGGCCGTACCGGGGCCGACGGCGCGAGCAAGGACACCGGACGAGCTGCGGCTCCGACCGGGAGCGAGGCCGGGCCCGCCGGCGGCGGGGAGGCGACGCCGGCCAAGGCGGCGAAGACAGCCAAGGCGGCCAAGGCGGCCAAGAAGGCCAGCAAGAAGGCTCCCCCGGCGGAGTAGCCCGGCTGGCATAGCCGGTCGGGGGAGAGGGCCGTCCGAGACCCTCCCCGGATGGTAGCAGGCGATGGCCAGCCTCCAAGTCGAAACGCGATGCTTGTGTTTTTTTTCACAAGGAAAAACGATCGGATAGGTGCAGGTCAGAGACGGTATGAATAGCCTCGCTGCATCCACAAAGCGCAGGTTGCAGGATTTGGGCGTTTTTTCCCGGGTATGGTCGAACGGTCGAGCCAAGTATGGCTGGACGGAAAAGGGAGTATCACATGACCGTTATCGCCAGCATCCCGCGGAACCCCGAGGCCACTCAAGTCAGCGGCTCCTACACCCCCGGGATCATGAACCACCCCGGTGGCACGCTCACGATCAATGACGTCACCCCGTGGCCCGGCCGCTCGACCGGCGAGAGCGTCTCGAACAAGGCCAACCAGGACTCGATCGCCCGTCAGTACGGCAGCAGCCGCACCGGCAACGGCCCGGTCGCGTCCAACTAGTTCGATTTTCCTTGATCGCCACGTCGTTCGGCCTGAACATCATGGCCGAAACGTGGCGGTCAGGACAGGCGTGATGTAACACAAAGCCTGTTCGTCAGTACCAGCGATTGTCCGCCGCATGCCGCCGGCTATTTCGGGGGATGCGGCGTTGTCGCGTCCCCGCCCGCACGCCTACGCTCGGCAGCGATGCGCATCGCAACCTGGAACGTCAACTCCCTGAAGGCCCGGCTGGGCCGGGTGGAGGAGTGGTTGGCCTACGCCCAGCCCGACGTCCTGTGCATGCAGGAGACGAAGCTGGCCGACAGCGCCTTTCCGTCCCTCGCCTTCGCCACCCTCGGCTACGAGGCGGCCCACTGCGGCCAGGGCCAGTGGAACGGGGTGGCCATCCTCAGCCGGGTCGGCATCGACGACGTGGTCGCCGGCTTCTCCGACGAGACCGAAGACGAGACCACCGAGGCCCGCCTGCTGTGGGCCACGTGCGGCGGGGTGCGGGTGGCCAGCGTGTACGTCCCCAACGGGCGGGTGGTCGACAGCGAGTTCTACGAGGCCAAGCTGGCCTGGCTGGGGCGGCTGCACCGGCACCTGGTCACCGGCTGCGACCCGACGTCGCCGCTCGTGATCTGTGGCGACTTCAACGTGGCACCCGACGACCGCGACGTCTGGGATGCGACGAAGCTCCACGGCAACACCCACGTGAGCCCGGCCGAACGGGCGGCGGTGGCGGCCCTGCGGGACTGGGGTCTGGTCGACGTCTTCCGCCAGCACTACCAGGAGGACCACCTCTACTCGTGGTGGGACTACCGGGCCGGCGATTTCCACCAGGGCCGGGGCCTACGCATCGACCTCATCCTCGCCACCCAGATCCTCGCCGACCGCTCCACCTGGGCCCTCATCGACCGCTTCGCCCGCAAGGGCAAGGGCCCCTCCGACCACGCCCCCCTGCTCGCCGACTTCGGTTGAGCGCCCGCGCTGCGCCGCCAGCGGCCATCACCGCCAACGGGAGAGCCCCGACCCGTCAGGACAGGAAGTCGGTGCGGAGTTTGGCCAGGCCGGTGGCGAGGGCGGTGCGGAGGTCGGAGCGGGGCAGGTTGAGGTCGTGGTGGAGCTGCTTCATGGTGCGGGGCGGACTGCCGTCGATGCCGTAGTGGGCGACGATCACCTGCCGTTCCAGCGGATCGAGGCCGTCGAGGCGGGGTGGCGTCGCCCGCAGGGCCACCGCGTCGTCGTCGAACCACCCGTCGGGGTCGACCAGCTCCTTCTCCGTGTCCGGGTATGCCCACCCGTCCTCACCAGGCCAGTCGCCGAACCGATCAGAGGAACCCATGGCTCTGTTCTCGCGCCGGACGGAGCTGTTCGTCAACCTCCGGGAGCCGACGTGGCCACGACGGCCAGCACCGCTTCGCCATAGCGATCGGCCTTGACCGGCCCCACGCCGGGGAGGGCGAGGAGGGCGCTTCGGTTGCGGGGCTTGGCCTCGGCCACCGCGGCCAGGGTGGTGTCGTGGAAGACCACGAAGGCGGGCACGCCGGAAGCCCGGGCGGTGCGGGCCCGCCACGTCTTCAACGCGTCGAGCACCTGGCGGTCGGCGCCGGCGCCGGCCATCGCCGGCCGGCCGGCCTCGGCCGCCCGCAGCCGGGCCCGGCCCTCGTCGATCCACCGGCGCCAGCTGTCGCCGGTGCCGCCGTCGGCCAGATCGTGCACCGCGGCCTCGATCGCCTCCAGGTAGGGCGAGGGCTGGCGGCCGAGGGTGCGGGCGCCGAAGGCCCGCTTCCTGGCCCACGACGCGTGGAGCTCGACCCGTGCCCGGGTGACGGCCACGTAGAGCAGGCGCCGTTCCTCGGCCCGGGCCTCGGGCGCCTCGGCCCAGCTGATCGGGAGCAGGCCGTGCTCGAGGCCGGCCAGGAACACGACATCCCACTCCAGGCCCTTGGCCGCGTGGAAGGTGGTGAGGGCGACCGCGTTCTCGCTGTCGACGGCGTCGTCGCCCCGCAGGGCGGCCCGCAGCCAGCCCATGAACCCGGACAGGTTGGCCGCCGGATCGGTGGCCAGGTGCTCCTGGGCCATCCGCTGCAGCCCGTCGAGGTGGCCCCGCCGCTCGCCGGCCGGGCTCTCCGGCTCCGCTTCCTCCGCCATCTCCCGCAGGTCGGGTAGGACGGCCGCCAGCAGGGTGTCGGCCGGCCGCCGCCGCATCTCGGCAAGGGCGGAACGGACCTCGGGCTGGTCGAGAAAGGCGCCGTCGCCCCGCAGCCGGTAGGGCACCCGAGCCGCCCGCAGGGCCTCCTCGAACAGCAGGAGCTGGGCGTGGGTGCGGGTGAGGACGGCCATCTGCGACCACGGCGTGGTGCCCGCCCGGCGCCGGAGGGCGCGGGCGACCTCGGCCGCCTCCTCCCGGTCGTTGGCCCACGGGCTCACCGTGGGCGCGAGGCCGGGGGACTGGTGGGCCCGGAGCCGGTGGGGTGCGTGCTCGTCGCCGGTGGCGGAGGCGGAGCTGTCGAGGACGGCGTTGGCCACGGCCAGGATCTGGGGTGACGACCGGTAGTTGTCGTCGAGGTGCACCACCTCGGCCGTCGGGAAGCGGACCCGGAACTCGGTGAGGTAGCGGGGGTCGGCGCCGTTCCAGGCGTAGATCGCCTGGTTGGGGTCGCCCACCACGCACAGGTCGGACCGCTCCCCCCGCCAGGCCTCGAGCAGCCGGAACTGGAGCGGGTTGACGTCCTGGAACTCGTCGACGAACAGGTGCCGGAACCGCCACCGCTGGGCCGCACCGAAGGTGCGGTCGTGCTCGAGGGCGGCGGCGCACAGCAGGAGGAGGTCGTCGAAGTCGACCAGGTGGCGCTTGGCCTTCTCCTGCTCGTAGCGCTGGTAGAGGGCGGCCAGGGCCGGCACCGGGACCGGCGGCCGGCGCCCGGCGGCGGCGGCCGCCTCTTCGTAGCCGGCGGGCGACACCATCCGGGCCTTGGCCCACTCGATCTCGGTGGCGACATCGCCCGGGTGGACCTGGCGCCCGGCGGTGGGGGGGAGCAGGGACGCCAACAGCCGCGCCTTGCGGTCGAGCAGGGCCGGCGGCCGATCGCCCTGGTCGGCCCACAGCCGGCGCAGCTGCCCGTAGGCCACCGCGTGGAAGGTGCCGGCGGCCACCTGCTCCCGCACCCCGAGCCGGCCCAGGCGGATGCCGAGCTCGGCCGCCGCCCGCCGGGTGAAGGTGAGGGCGAGGACGTGGGGGGCGGCGGCGGTGCCCTCGGCCACCCGCCAGGCGATGCGACGGGTGAGGACGCGGGTCTTGCCCGAACCGGCGCCGGCCAGGATGCACAGCGGCGCCGCTTCGCTGACCACCGCCTGCCGCTGGGCCGGGTTCAGGCCGATCAACAGGTCTGGCAGCAGCTCCTCGTCGACCATGCGTTCGACCGTACCGACGGGGTGCGACAGAAACGCGGATGGTCGGACCGGCGAGGTTGGCGGCGGGTTCAGTGTCGTAGGGCCCCGGTAGCCTCAGGGCATGCTCCTCGGTCTCGACCTCGACGGCGTGTTGTGCGACATCGGGCCGGCGGTGGCGGCCCGCATCGCCGACCGCTTCGGAGTGTCCAGCCACCCGGCCACGTGGCGCACCTACGACCTGCGCCTCCTGCCGCTGGGCCTGCCCGAGGCCCACTTCCACGCCTTCCTCGACGAGACGTTCGCCGACAGCGAGCTCTACCGCACCGCCCCGGTGGCCGACGGGGCGGCGGCGGCGGTGGCCGCCCTGGTGCGCGCCGGCTGGCGCCTGGTGGGCATCACCGCCCGGGCGCCCCATCTGGCCGCCGCCACCGTCTCCTGGCTCGAGGCCCACGGCCTGCCCCTCGACGAGGTGCACCACACCGTCGTCGGAGGCAAGGCCGAGCGGGGGCTCGCCCTCGGGATCGACGCCGCCATCGAGGACAACCCGGTCGAGGCCGAGCTGCTGGCCGGCGTGTGCCAGTCGTGGCTCCTCGACCGGCCCTACAACCGCGATCATCCGCTCCTCCGGGCCCGCCGGCTGGCGTCGTGGGACGATGCCGTCGGGCGCCTGTGCCAGCTGCGCCTCTTCGCCTGAGCCATCCCGGCGGTTCACCGATCGGGTTCGGTACCCTGGGCGGCCCATGCCCTTTCCCCGCAAGTACCTGAACGAGGGCGAGGACATCGTCGTCGAGATGCGGCCGCACTGGTTCTTCCTGGCCGGCCCCGCCCTCGCCCTGCTGGGCGCGCTCGTCCTGCTCATCGCGGTATCGATCCGGGTGGCGGGCGACGTCCAGCGCCTGGCCATGATCCCCCTGCTTCTCCTGGTCCTGCTGGCCCTGGTGTGGTTCGTCGTCCGCTACGCCAAGTGGGCCACCACCACCTTCGTGGTCACCACCGACCGCCTCATCCACCGCACGGGCGTCGTCTCCAAGTCGGGTCGGGAGATCCCCCTCGAGCGTCTGAACGACGTCTCCTTCCACTCCACGATCTTCCAGCGCATGCTGGGCGCGGGCGACCTGCTGATCGAGTCGGCGGGGGAGCGGGGCCAGCAGCTGTTCGCCAGCTTCCCCCACCCCGAGCGCACCCAGAACCTGATCCACCACCAGATCGAGCTGGCCCAGGACCGCGACGCCGACCGCGTGGCCGGCCGCCGGGAGCTGTCGCCCCTGGAGCAGCTGGAGAAGCTGGAGGAGCTGCGCCAGCGGGGCGTCATCTCCCAGGCCGAGTTCGACGTCAAGAAGGCCAAGCTCCTCGACCGGCTGTAGCCGGCACCTCCCGTGGCCATCATCCGCACCGCCGGCTTCCGGGCCCGTCCCGGGTCGCTCCACCAGGTTGAGGGGGCGGTGGCCATGCTCAGCGCCGCGGTGCGGGCCGGGGAGCCCGGCACCCGCCTGTTCCTGCCCCTCCAGGACAAGGCCGACCCGCTCCGGTTCACCCTGCTCATGGTCTTCGACGACGACGACGCGGAGGCGGCCCACAACGGGGCCGACTGGTCGAAGGCGTTCGGCGCCGGCCTCGTCGGCCATCTGGCCGGTGGCTTCTCGTTCCTCCAGTACACCGAGGTGACCGCGGTCGGAAAGGGCTGATCAGCCCCATCGGATCGGGGGGCTAGGTTCGAGGCGATGAGCACGTTGGTCGTCTTCCACGCCCATCCTGACGACGAGGCCATCGCCACCGGCGGCACCATGGCCAAGGCCGCCGCCGCCGGGCACCGGGTGGTGCTGGTGGTCGCCACCCGCGGCGAGCGGGGGGAGGTCGCCGACGACTACCTGGAGCCGGGCGAGGAGCTGTGGCAGCGGCGGGTGCAGGAGACGCAGGCCGCGGCCGCGGTCCTCGGCGCCAGCCGGGTCGAGTTCCTGGGCTACGTCGACTCAGGCATGGTCGACACGCCCACCAACGACGACCCCGCCTGCTTCTGGCAGGCCGACGTGGAAGAGGCGGCCCGGCGCCTGGCCGACATCCTGGAGGACGAGGGAGCCGACATCCTCACCGCCTACGACGAGAACGGGGTCTACGGCCACCCCGATCACGTCCAGGTGCACCGGGTGGGGGTGCGGGCGGCCCAGCTGGCGGGCACGCCCAAGGTCTACCTGAACACCGTCGACAACGACTTCATCCGGGAATCGATGGCGGCCGCGGCCGCGTCGGGCGCGGAGATGCCGGGCGATCTCGATCCCGAGGAGCTCAACCTGGGCGTGCCCCACGAGCAGATCACCACCACCGTCGAGGTCGGCGATTATGTCGACCTCAAGCGTAAGGCCATGGCCTGCCACGGCAGCCAGATCTCGGACTCGTCGTTCTTCCTGGCCATGGCCCCTGAGATGTTCAAGATCGCCTTCGGCCAGGAGTGGTACATCCTGGTCGACGCCCCCGACGGCACCCTCGAAACCGACGTCTTCGCCGGCCTCTGAGTCCCGGCCTCTCCAGCGTTGGTGCGGTCCCTCCACGGCTTCTGGTCGTGGGTCGTCATCCTGGGCAACGGCGGCACCGGGGCGTGGGCCCTGGCCACGGCCAGGTGGCCGAAGTCCCGCACCCGGGCCCTGTGGTGGAGCATCGGCTTCGCCCAGGTGGCGGTGTTCGTGCAGGTGTTCCTGGGCGTGTACCTGATGGCCCACGACCACATCGAGGCCCCCAAGTTTCACACCTTCTACGGATTCCTCACCATCATCTCGGTGGCGATCATCCACTCCTACCGCCAGCAGCTCAAGCACCGGCTGTACCTGCTCTACGGCCTGGGCGGCCTCTTCATCATGGGCCTCGGCATCCGGGCCGTGGTGTTGCAGTAGGGCGTTACGCCACTCCCTAAAGGGTGACCACGGGGCAGGTGAGGGTGCGGGTGATGCCGTCGATGAGCTGGATCCGGTTGACGACGAGCTTGTTCATGGCGTCGTTCGACTCCGCCTCGGCCCGGGCGATGACGTCGTAGGGCCCCATCACGCCCTCCGAAGCCACCACGCCCTCGATGTCGGCCACGGTGTGGGCAACCTGGGTGGACTTGCCCACCTCGGTCTGGATCAGCACGTACGCACGAACCGACATCCCGCAGTCTCCTTCTCCCGGGTCGCCGAAAGACTAGGCCGGGACTAGGCGCCCGAGGACTATGTGCCCCTACGACTGGGAGCTGAGCCGCTTCTCGAGGGCCTGGAGCTCGTCCTTGAGGGCGACGGGGAGGCGCTCGCCCAGCTTGGCGTAGTGCTCCTCGATCGAGGGGACCTCGGCCCGCCAGTCCTCCACGTCGACCCGGAGCAGCTCGG
>JAXDMK010000066.1:0-43019 GCA_034666105.1 Actinomycetota bacterium
CCACCCCCGTGTGGGGGGCGGGGCCCCGGCCCACCGCCGCCACCACCTGGCGCCGGCCACCCGTCCACCGTTGACCGGCGCGCGCCAGCCGAAGGCTGACCTCCTCGTGCAGACCCGGGTCGAGCTCGATCACCGACATCAGGGCCGATGGTAGGCGTCTACGGGGAGAGCGCCTCGACGATCGTGCCCTGCAGCCAGGTCAGGTAGTCGTACACGGCGAAGGCGCTGACCCGGGGGTCGCCCGGCTCGGTGGGCCGCTCGTCGCCCTCCTCGGTGACGTCGAGCCGGGTACCGACCACCAGCCGGACCTCGTTGATCGCCCGCATCCAGGCCAGGAGCTGCTCCTCGTCGAGCCGCTCGGCGTCGGCGCTCTCCTCCAGGGCGGTGAGGGCGGCCTCGTGCGACGACCGCAGCTCGTCCCGCACCAGCAGCCGGTACTCGGTCTCCCGGTCCTCGTCGTCGGGGTAGGCGACGGGGAAGAGCCGGTCGAGGACGGGATCGTCGCTGGACAGGAGATCGCGCATCTGGGGTCCGAGGGAACGGAGGAGGGCCCGCTCGGCGTCCGGGAGGCGGATCTCGTACTGCCCCTTGCGGTTGCGCCGGACGGCCCAGCTACTCATCGGGCGGCCCTACTCGTCATGTTGCATGGTGGCCCACAGCCCGTGCTCGTGGAGGCGGAACACGTCGAGCTCGGCCTTCTCCCGGGTTCCGTTCGACACCACCGCCTTGCCCTTGTGGTGGACGTCGAGCATGAGCTTGGTGGCCTTGTCCCGGCTGTAGCCAAACAGCTTCTGGAGCACGAACGTCACGTAGGACATGAGGTTGATGGGGTCGTTCCACACGATCACCACCCACGGCGTGTCGGGGGTGACGACCTCGGTGATCTCGGGCTCCTTGACCTCCACCGGGGAGACGGAGAGCGACGGCGACACGCATCCAGGTTACTAAGCCGGTTCCAGCCGCCGTTCCCGGACGCCGGCGGTGAGGGCGAGGCGGAAGCGGAGGGCGGCCACCCACACCGCGGTCGCGCCGGCCACGTGGAACCCCACCAGGAGGGCGGGCACGCCGTTGAAGTACTGGATGTAACCGATGGCGGCCTGGGCGACGGACACGGCCAGCACGGCCTCGCCCCGGCGGAGCACGGCCGCCGGCGCCGGCGCCGCCCGGAGGCGCCACAGGGTGACCAGGGTGAGGCCGAGGAACAGGAACACGCTCGCCCCGTGGAACCGGGCCACCTCGGGCAGGGCGAACTGCAGACGCTCGGCGTTCTCGTCGCCGCCGTGGGGCCCCGACGACGTGACCACCGTGCCCAGGAAGAGCACGAGCCCGGCCGCGACCACGACCAGCCCGCCCAACCGGCGCAGGTCCCGGTCGGCGACCCATCCTGGGGCGGGGTCGGGGCCGGCCGCGGGTTCGTCGTGGTCGTCGGGGCGGCCGGCCCGGTCGTGGAGGACGACGGCGTCGGCCAGGATCGCCATCGACAGCAGGAAGTGGGCCATCACGAAGCCGGGCCGCAGCTCGAACAGGACGGTGAGCCCGCCGAGCACGATCTGGCCCACCACGCCGGCCACCAACCCGACCGAGAGCCAGGTGAGGTCCCGCCGGCGAGGGGTGCGGCGCAGCGAGCCGAGGACGGCCAGGATGACCGCCACCGACACCAGCCCCGTCACCGTCCGGTTCACGAACTCGACCATGGCGTGGTATTCCAACGGCGCCACCACCCGGTTACGGGCGCACGTGGGCCAGTCCGGGCAGCCGAGGCCGGAGCCGGTGAGGCGGACGGCCGCGCCCGACACGATGATGAAGGTGAGCGCCACCAGGGCCACGAGGGTCACCCGCCGGTACGAGGCCGGCGTGAGGGTGGGCAGGGCCATGTCCGGCCGATGGTAGGAGAGGTTTGCCCCCTCTCTCGATGCGGTACGCGCGGGACATGACCCCGGATCCCGCCTCCGACCTGGCCGACGCCGAAGCCGTGAAGGACGACGAAGTCCTCGAGCGCGAAGGCCTGGAGGAGGAACTGATGCAGCAGGGCCGGTCCGAGGTCGGCGAGGAGATCTCGGACGCGGAGACGGAAAGGAAGGCGTGATGCGACGCACACAGGGACTCAGGGAGAGCGGGAGGGACCGCCGGGCGTTGGCCGCCGACGCCGGTTTCGGGTCGTTGTCGATCGGATCGGTGCTGGCCGGCGTGCTGGTGGCCTACGGCGCCTTCGCCATCCTGGTCGGGATCGCGGCCGCCATCGTCGACGCCCTCAACATCGACACCGACATCACCACCGACTACGAGCGGCTCGGCATCGTCGGGGGGCTGATCGTCGCCGGCATCCTCCTGCTGTCGTACCTGTTCGGCGGCTACGTGGCCGGGCGCATGGCCCGCCGGGCGGGCGTGCTCAACGGGCTGCTGGTCGCCATCCTGGGCCTGGCCATCGCCGCCGCGGTGGCGGCCCTGGTGCGGGCGTCCGACGCCACGACGATCAACTCCAACCTGCGCTCCCTGGGTGTTCCCACCACCGCCGACGAGTACGGCCAGGCCTTCACCGTCGCCGGGATCGCCTCCCTGGCCGCCATCCTCCTCGGCTCGCTGCTGGGCGGCAGCCTGGGCGAGCGGTGGCACGGCAAGCTCCTCAACCGGGCGGCCAACCCTGCCATCGGCACCGAAGCCGAAGCCCGGCGCCGGGCTCAGGCCGACATGGCCAAGGCCGAGGAGGAGCGCACGCTCGCCTTCGACCGGGCCCGCACCACCAACCCGGCCCGGGCCCGCCGGGTCGACCGCGACGCGCTGTCCGACGCCGACCGTCAGGTGCTCGACGACGATCCCACCGAGCCCGGCACCTCGGCACGCAACGGCTTCGGCCATGGCCACAACCGGGCCGCCGACGGCGAGCGGGTCCGCACCGGGCGGGCGGTGAACGAGAACACGATCGTCACCAACCGGGCCGGTGCGCCCGACCCCGTCATCGAGGACGCCCGGGCCCAGAAGACGTGGCAGGACGACGAGCGGACCGAGGACGGCTCCGCCAACCGCCACAACCGCTTCCGCCGTCGCGCCCACCGCACCGACCGCTAACCGCCCACCGGCCCACCGGTCCACCGGCGCACGACCGATCGCCACCGAGAGCCCGGCTCCCGCGTGGCGATCGCTCGCGTTGGGCCTTCGACGCGCCGAGCGATTGCCACGAACACGCTTTCTAGGGGGTACTCGTGGCGATCGCTCGGCGGACTCGCCGGTGCCAGTCGAGCAATTGCCACGAACACGCCATCCAGGGGGTACTCGTGGCGATCGCTCGGGGCGCTCCGGGTTTTAGTCGGCTTCGGCCGCGCTGGCCGGCGCGGGGGTGGGGCGGGCGGTGCGGGCGTACTGGGTGAGGTAGAGCTCCTGGTAGAGCCCGCCGGCGACGGAAAGGTCCTCGTGGGTGCCCCGTTCGACGATCCGTCCGCCGTCGACCACCAGGATCTGGTCGGCGGCCTGGATGGTCGACAGCCGGTGGGCGATCACCAGCGACGTCCGCCCGGACAGGGCCACGTCGAGCGCCTGTTGGATGAGCACCTCGGTCTCCGAGTCGAGATGGGCGG
This sequence comes from Actinomycetota bacterium, assembly GCA_034666105.1. Taxonomy (GTDB): domain Bacteria; phylum Actinomycetota; class Acidimicrobiia; order Acidimicrobiales; family AC-14; genus JAXDMK01. The sequence continues at coordinate 3,573 of JAXDMK010000066.1, forward strand.
TGGCCTCGTCGAGGATCACGATGGCGGGGCTCTTGAGCAGCACCCGGGCCAGGGCCAGCCGTTGCTTCTCGCCCCCTGACAGCCGGTACCCACGCTCCCCGACCATGGTGTCGTAGCCCTCGGGCAGGCTGGCGATGAGGTCGTGGATGCGGGCCGCCCGGCAGGCGGTCACCAACTGCTCGTCGGAGGCCTCGGGTCGGGCGTAGCGGAGGTTGGAGGCGATGGTGTCGTGGAACATGTGCGGGTCCTGGGTGACCATCCCGATGGCCCCGGTGAGGCTGGCGCTGGTCAACTCCCGCACGTCGTGGCCGTCGACCCGCACCGTCCCCGCGGTCACGTCGTACAACCGGGGCACCAGGTGCGACATGGTGGTCTTGCCCGCCCCCGTGGGCCCCACCAGGGCCACCATCTGCCCCGGCTCGGCCACGAACGACACGCCCTTGAGGATCATCCCCGACGGCTCGTCGCTCAACGGGGTGGTCATGGCCGCCTCCAGCGAGGCGATCGACACGCTCGACGCGGCCGGGAAGCGGAACCACACGTCGTCGAACTCGATGCGGCCCTTGGGGTCGACCAGGGGGACGGCGTCGGCGGCGTCGGCGATGGGATGGGGGGCGTCGAGCACCTCGAACACCCGCTCGAACGAGACCAGCGCCGTCATCACGTCGACGTGGGCGTTGGTGAGGCTGGTCAGCGGCCGGTAGACCCGGCTGACGTAGACGGCCAGCGCGGTCAGGGTCCCCACGGTGATGGCCCCGCTGAAGACCAGCCGGGCGCCCCACCAGTACACGGCGACGGTGCCCACGGCCCCGAGTAGGGCCAGGGCGGTGAAGAAGATCCGGCTGTAGAGCGCCCGCCGCACGCCGATGTCGCGCACCCGTCCCGCCCGCGCCCGGAACTCCGACGACTCCCGCTCGGGACTGCCGAACAGCTTCACCAGCAGGGCGCCGGAGACGTTGAAGCGCTCGGTCATGTTGTTGTTCATGGCCGCGTCGAGCTGGAACGACTCCCGCGTCAGCTTCTGCATCCCCCGGCCCACCCGCTTGGCCGGGATGATGAAGGTGGGGACGATGACGAGGGCCATCAGGGTCAGCCGCCACTCCAGGCCGATCATCACGCCCAGGGTGACGACGACCTCGAAGATGTTCTGCACCACCGTGCCCAGGGTGCCGGTGAACGCCTGTTGGGCGCCGAGGACGTCGTTGTTCATGCGGCTGATGAGGGCGCCGGTCTGGGTGCGGGTGAAGAAGGCGAGGGGCATGCGCTGGACGTGGTCGTACAGCGACGAGCGCAGGTCGAAGATGAGGCCCTCGCCGATGCGGGCCGACAACCAGCGCTGGACGACCCCCATCCCGGCGTCGGCCACGGCCAGCATCAGGGCCAGGAACGCCAGCCGGTTGATGCCCCCGAGGTCACGGCGGGGAACGGCGTGCTTGTCGATGATCTCCCGGAACACCAACGGCGGGAGGATCTCCACCAGCGACGCCACCAGGATCGCGCCCAGCAGGCCGGCCAGGAGCAGGCGGTAGGACTGGGCGAACCTCCACACCCGGCGGACAACGGCCCGGTCGAGGGTGCGGTTGGCCAGCAGGTCGGGGTCGCGGACCCGGTGGTAGCGGAATCCGAAGTCGCTCACGGTGCCCGCCAGGCTACGGCCTGCCGGGTGCTACCTGATTGGCGCTACCTGGCCGGCAGCACCATCACCCGGCCCCGCGGGACGCCTTCGGGCGCCGGGCGGGCGCCTTCTTGCCGTTGCCGCCATCGGCCTGGGTGCCAGGCGCCTTGCCGGCGGACGCCTCGCCGTTCCCGTCCTCGAGTTGGCGGGCCGGCTGCACGTGGTCGTGGATGTGGGCCTCGCCCTCGTGCTCCTGCTCGAATTCCTGGTGGGGATAGTGGGAATGGGTGATCGGGGCGTGGTCGTGGTCGTGCTCGTGGGCCGAGCTCAGGTGCTCGAAGCCGCCGGTCAGCTCCCGGAAGTTGTGGGTGACGTGGTAGTGGACGTGCGAGTGCACGATGGCTTCGTGCGCGTGCTCTTCCCAGTTCGACTCGGATGGCTGTCCGTCGGCCATGGAGAACCCTCCTCGCGGCTGCCCGTTGGCCGCGCGACTACCCGAGCCCGTGTGGTGGTAAAACTCGTCCGTGAACGAGCGGGTGGTCCTGGGGCACAAAGGCGACTCGTCGATGGTGAAGATCCGGTGGACCGACGCCGCCCCCCAGGCCCTGTACGAGATATCCGACGCCGAGGAGCTGGGGGCGGTGTGGGAGGGCAACGAGCTGGTCACCTACGACCTGGCCGCGTTCTGCGACCTGTTCGAGTACTACGCCGACAACACCTATCTGCCGGACAACGATTGACCGCGTTCGCCCCGGGCGAAAGCGTGCGTCCGATCCTCCGTGGTCGCCTCCGAGCCGGCAGGTAGCCTTCGGCGGAGCTTGGCAGAGAGGAGCCTCCCGTGTGGCGCGTCGTCGGTGTGATCGTGGCCGTTCTCCTCGCCCTGTCGCTCATCGGCCTGGTCATCAAGGCCCTCCGCTTCCTGCTCATCGTGGCCCTGGTGGTCGCGGTGCTGACCGCGGCCGCGGGCGCATCGGCCCGAAAGAAGCCCTGACGTGGCCGTCCTGTTCATCCAGGATGTCGACGGCGGCGACCGGTCGCTCTACGACCTGTTCAGTCCGACCTAGCGGGCTGCCCCTGGTCGTCGCCCATCCGGGGCTTGGGCTCCACGTGCTCGGTGTGGCGCAGCAGGTAGATCACCAGGCCCAGGGCGAGCACGGCCCCGATGAGCAGGCCCATCTCCAGCATGAGGTCGTGGAAGTTCTTCTCGCCCACCACGCCCGATGCTTCGGCGCTGATCACGATGAGACGGCGGATGATGGCCACGATGCCCACCACCAGGAACGGCTCGGTGGTCAGCACACCGTCGGAGATCACCGCCCGCAAGGTATGGAGCAGCTCGGTCACGATGAACACGAGGATCAAACCGTCGAGCAGGCCGAGGATGAGCTCGACGAAGGGATGGTCGCTCACGTCGCGGACGAAGCGGACGATGACGTACACGAACAGCGCCATCCCGCCCAGGGCCAGGGCGACGGCGATGGCCGCGTTGAGGAGGTGCTCCACCCCCTCGAAGCCGCGGGCGAGCATCGAGCGCCGGCTGCTCCCGGGCTGGGGCGGCTCGTCCAGACGCCCATGCTGCCATGTCGCCTGCCGTCAGAGCTGGACCTGCGTCAGCCGTCGTAGACGGCCGCCCGCCACCCGGGCCCGATGGGCACCGGCGACGTGGCCCGGGCCGCGGCCAGCAGCCAGGCGACGACGGCGGCGTGGTCGACCTCCGGCGGGAGCGTGATCACCAGGCCCTTCTTGACGTAGTCCTGGACCACGACCCAGCCCTCGGGGACGGGGTGGCCGGCGTCGGCCAGCTTCGTCTTGATGCGGCGGCCGGCGCCGTGCTGGAGGCCGAGCATGGCCGGCTCGACCCGTCCCCGGCGACCGGCGGTGGGAGGCGTCCACGTGGCCAGGGCGACCTCAGGCCCGCGACCGGAGAACAGACCGAAAAAGCCGTCGCCCGACCCGGACAGGTCGTCGGGATCGACCGCCGGCTCGAAGTTCACCCACCCCCTGCCCGCCTCGGCCAGGGCGTCCATCACCGCCACCACCTCCTCGAGGTGGGACGGGTCGAACTCCAGGTAACGGGGCGCCTCCGCTTAGTCCTCCTCGGGGGGCGTGGGCAGGGCGCCCAGCTGCTGCAGGAACCCGAGGAAGTCCCACACCGTCCACGTCTCCGCGATCTTGCCGTCGGCGATCCGGTGGACGGAGAGAGCCTCGACGCCGATCGCGTACCCCGACGGCGGGACGCCCATGATCTCGCCCGTGTGCTCGCCCCGCAGGGTCCAGCGGACAGCCACCCGGTCACCGCCGGCGAAGACGTCCTGGACGTCCCAGTTGCCCTCGATGCCGTCCTGGAAGACCCCGATCATCTTGGCCATCGGCTCCGGCCCCTCGGCCCCCGGGATCGACGGGTCGTGGTACTCGTGGTCGTCGGAGAACAGCTCGTCGGCCAGCCCGTTCTGGCGGCCGTTGCACATGTCCTCGTAGTACCGCCGCACGAGGGCCTCGTTCTCAGCAGACATCCGACCTCCCATCGCAGGTGCCGCCGACGCTACCCAATCGGCCCGGTGGCCGAATCGTTCACGACCGGGTGAACGGGAGGGTGTCCGATTGAACGCCTCCTGGTTGAACGTCGGCCCACACCCGCAGGAGGAACCCCGATGACCCTGTCCATGGAAGACCCGATCCTCGTCGCCGAGGACACGTGGGTCCTGCCCACGCCCTTCCCCCTCCCCCTCGGCATCCTCTACATCAACACCATGGTCATCAAGGGGGCCGAGCCGGTGCTGGTCGACACCGGGGCGCCCGTGTTCCGGGAGGAGTATCTGAGCCGGGCCTTCAACCTGGTCGACCCCGAGGACGTGAAGTGGATCTTCCTCAGCCACGACGACCGTGACCACTCCGGCAACCTCATGCAGGTGCTCGACCTCTGCCCCAACGCCCGTCTGGTGACCAACTTCACCGGTATCGGCCGCATGGGCGAGGAGTGGGACCTCCCCCTGCACCGGGTGTTGATCGCCAACAACGGCGACCGCTTCGACGTGGGCGACCGGGAGCTGGTGGCCATCCGGCCGCCGTTCTTCGACTCCCCCGCCACCCGGGGCCTGTGGGACACCCGCACCGGCCTCTACTTCGGCGCCGATGCCTTCGGGGCGGTCATCCCCGAGAGCTGCACCGACGCCCGCGACGTCGACCCCGACACCTACCGGGACGGGTTCAACTGGTTCAACCGGGCCAACCACCCGTGGCACGTCCTGACCGACCCGGCCAAGATCGAGGCCGAGGTCGACATCATCCGCCGCCTCGACCCCAAGGTGCTGGTGAGCACCCACGGCCCCGTCGCCCGGGACATCTCCCAGCAGCTGTGCGACATGCTGGCCGCGGTCTCGACCATGGACCCGCTGCCGATGCCCGACCAGGCGTTCCTCGACCTCCTGCTCTCAGGGGCGCCGGTGGGGTGACGGGCGCCACCGGACGGCACCTCCCGCGGCCGGGTCGTAGGAGCAGAAGATCCCGGTACGGATGGCGGCGTCGAGGTGGCGGCCGAGGTCGGGGAGGACGTCGGTGACGGTGCGGATGGCGGAGCGGAGGGCCCGGGTCACGTTGAGCCGGGCCTTCTCCGCGGCCGACGCCGCTCGCCGGTCGCGCCCGCCGAGGCCGACGGCGCGGGCCAACTCGGCCACCAGGGCGTCGATCTCGGACTGGATGCGCGCCGCCGCCTCGTCGTCGAGGAGCGCCTCGGCATCGTCCATGTCGGCCCGGAGCTGTTCGAGCCGCCGGCGGTAGGCGGCCTTGGACTGGGCGTCGAGCATCCCGCCCGCGTCGCCGGTGTCGCGGGCGTCGGGTCCGACCAGGTCGAGGACGTGGTGCTCCACGCCCGGGCGGGCCACCAGTTGGGCCAGGTAGCGCAGGCCCTTGGTGTCCCGGAGGCGGGCCGTGGCCGGGCCGTAGGCGACGGTCCAGCACTTGCCGTCCCAGGCGAGGGCGGCGGCGGTGGCCGGGGCGGCCGCGGGCCCGCCGGCCGGCGGGCCCGACCCGTCCGCCAACGACGCCAGCTCGGGGTCGGGTTGCACCCCCGCCCGGGCCCGCAGGGCGATGGCGGCCCGGGCCTCGGTGGCCGCCGCGGCCGGATCGGAGTCGGCGTGGAGACGGGCCAACTCCAGGTGCAGCGTGCCCCGCAGGAGCGGGAGCTGCTCGGGTCCGAGGCGGACCAGGCCCTGGTGGAGAGCCTCCACCGCGCCGGCCGGATCGCCGGCCGCGGCCATGACCCGGGCCGTCGCCAGGGCCGCCTGGGCCGCGATCATGGGGACATCGACCTCGGCTGCCCCGGCCCGGGCCGAGGCGGCCGCTTCCGCCGCCGCCTCGACATCGCCCCGTCCCAGCTCGGCCTCAGCCAGGGCCACCAGCAGGGGCGCGGTCCGCACCCGGTCGCGACCGAGCATGCGCACGCCCCGCCGGGCGACGGCCGCGGCCAGGTCGAAGTCGCCCCGGGCCAGGTGGAGCTGGGCGAGGGGAGCGAGGGTTTCGACCTGGTCCTCGAAGCCCAGCAGAAGGCGCTCGGCATCGTCGAGCTGTCCCTGGCGGATGCGGAGGGCGGCCAGGGCGGCGTGGCCGGCGGCCCGGTGGTAGCGGAACATCGGCCCGTCCCGGCGGACCAGCTGCTGGAGCATCTCGCCCCCTTCCTCCCAGCGGCCGACCTCGCACAGCAGGGTGCCGCAGGCGATGCGGCAGTGGGTGACGAGCAGCGTCCAGCTCTGGTCGAGGACCTCGAGCCAGGCCTCGGCCCGAGCCAGGTCGCCGGCGCGCTCACAGGCGCTGAGCATCGAGCACAGGACCTGGCCCGAGATCCGCATGTCGAACTGGCCGGCCGACATCATGGCCATCGACTCGTCCAGCCACGCCATCCCGTCGGCGACCCGCCCGGCCGACACCAGGGCCAGTCCGCCGTCGGCCAGGGCCTTGCCCTCGAGGCCGACGTCGCCGAACCGGCGGGCCCGGTCGAGCGCCAGCAGGGCGTTGGCCTCGAGCGCGGAGGCGTCGGCCACGACACAGCCGATGCTGGCCACCGCCACCCATCCCTCCTCCACGCACGGACCCTGTCCCTCCAGCAGGCGGTGGGCGCGGGCGAACCACCCCTGGGCGGCCATGCGGTTGTTGAGGCCCTCGTGGTAGATGCGGCCGACCCAGCTGGCGGCCAGGGCCGCCCGCCGGGGCGAGCCCCCTTCCTGAAACGCCACCATCGCCGCCATCAGCTGGCCCCGGGCCCCGTCGAAGTCGAGGAGCGCATACGCCAGCTGACCCCGGAGGAGGCGCAACTCGGGATGGCCGAGCGCCTGCACTCCGTCGTCGAGGATCTCGGTCGCCAAGCCGACGTCGCCCGCCGCGAACGCCGCGCCCACCCGGGCCAGGGCCTCCTCCATCGCCGCGTCCACCCCGACGAGGGTACGACCGGCCGGCGTCGTCAGCGGCGTCGGTCCTCGGGCAGCTCGGACGGCCCGACGTTGGCGTCCAACCAGGAACGGAGCGACGCCGTCGCCCGGAGAAAGTCGACCACCCGGTCCTTGGCCTTACGGGTGCCGAGCCACGCGCCGACCGGCCATTCCTTCCACCCGATGAGCCCCTTGGCCCGGAGGAGGTCGATGCGGGGGTGGTCCCTGGAGTAGCCCTTGGGCGCGGTCTTGAGGGAGTCGTGGCCGGTGATCTCCACCTTGTGGACCTTGGCCTCGGCCACGATCCGCACCAGCTCGTCGCCCGTGCTGTCATCGGCCACCGCCTTCCGGTAGCGGTCGAGCTGGTCGGACTCCATCCTCCACATCCCGCTGCCCACGCCCAGGCCCCGGGCCGAGAGCTGGATGTAGCCGACGCCGGCCATGGCCGCGATCGACGTCTTGTAGGGCGACTTGTCGTTGCTGAAGCGGACGTCGCGATTGGGCCGGAACACCCGGCCCTCGCCGAACTCGGGCGCCAGCTCGGCCAGGAGGGCGTCCATCGGGCCCTTCACCTCGGCTTCGTAGAACGCCTTGTGGGCCTGCCAGTAGGCCTTGGAGTTGTCGGCCTCCAGGCCCTCGTAGAACTCGATCGCCTCCGGGGGCCAGCCCTTGAACGGCACGGACCCGACGTTACCCGGCCCCTCCGTGGGTAGTGACTGCCCCATGACCGTGGAGAAAGCCCTCGCCGCCGAGCGCCGGCGGGCCGCGGCCCAGGTCGCCGACCTGGCCGGAGACCTGCAGGCGATCATCGACGCCTCGGCCGACGCCAACGCCGACGACGAGCACGATCCCGAGGGCTCCACCATCGGCTTCGAGCGGGCCCAGGTGGCCAGCCTGCTCGACCAGGCCCGCGCCCGCATGGCCGACCTCGACCAGGCCGAGGAGCGCCTGCGAGCCGGCATCTACGGCCGTTGCGAAGGCTGCGGCCAGCCGATCGGCGCCGAGCGCCTGGCGGCCCACGCCACCGCGACCCGCTGCGTCACCTGCGCCGCCGCGGGCGACCGACCGGCGCGCCTCAGGCCCGGCGCCAGTCCGACCGGTAGAAGCTGACCCGGTAACGCTGGTCGCCTGGGATGTTGCGGTGGACCAGGTCCGACAGGGAGTGCAGGTTCATGATCTCGTCCCAGCCGACGGGCGAGAAAGTCTCCGGGTTGAAGACGTGCTGGGAGAGCAGTGGGTTGGTGAGGGCCTGGGAGAAGGCGTCGATCGCCACCAGCCGACCGACCATCGGCGGGAGTGCGGAGTTGGGGCGGCCGTCCTCGGCGTAGAAGCCCACGTACAGCTCGACGTTGTCGACGTGGCCGTAGATCCGCTCGAGCTCCTTCTGGATGCGCTCGTCGCTGCTGATCTGGTCGAACGAGGTGACCCGGGGATAGTCGAGCATCTCCCGGTAGTCGTTGTAGCTGCGTAGCTTGGCCGCCCGTCCGAGGTTGATGCCGGCCAGCTCCACCGGGACCATGAAGTCGGGTGTGTTGAACAGGTCGAGCATGGCCGCCGGCTGACTGGACGTCTCCTCGAACATCGCCCCCAGGCCCCGCTCGACCACCAGCTCGTTGTTCCACATCGTCTGCGCCACCGGCATGGGCTGGCCGTCGTGGAGGAACGTCTCCGGCAACATGCTGTGCCACCGGTAGACGAGGCTGAACTCCACCGTCATCCAGTTCAGGCGGTACCACTTCTCGCCCGAGAGCGACAGGGGGTCGGTGACGAACTTGAAGTGGTACGGCGAGATGTGGTTGATGTACTCGTCGATTACGATCTTCATGACCTCGACGATCACCACGTTGCGAGCCGTCTGAAAGAGACGCTCGTCGTCCCACGTGGGGTAGGCGCGGGCCAGGAGGTCGCACAGCCGGTTGTGCTCCCGGAGGCAGAGCACGTTGAGCATCACGTACCCGACCTGCACGTTCGCCCGCTCGACCTCCACGCCCATAGCGAAGAGGCGGGACTTCTTGGCGTCGGTGTAGCCCTCAGCCGCGGTGGGCTCGCGGACCAGGTGGGCGAGAGCGTCGAACTCGGCTTTGGGCCGGCCCTGGCCGTCGTAATAGAAGGGCGGGTACTCCTCGCCCTCGAGGATCTGGCTCTTGAGCTTGCCGCCCTGGTGGGAGCGCAGCTGATCGGTCATCGGCGGGTGCAGCCCGTAGACGGTGCACAGGTCGATGTGGTGGTTGGAGACGGTCTTGAGGACGTCCTGGCGGTCGGTGCGGAGGAACCCGTCGGTGAACCACTGCACGAAGTGGGGAAATGTCAGACTCGACTTAGGGGAGTACTTCGTCTCGGCTCCGCGGAACAGCTCCGCCACCTCGGCCGCGGGTGGGAAGTCGGTACCGAAGCCGGGTGACGCGGAGGCGACCCGGGCCCGGCCCTCGTCTGTCAACGGCTCCCAGTCGAGAGGCGGCAGGTGAAGGCCGCTGTAGGAACGGTCGATGAGCGAGTCCCACGACGTGTAGAGCGACCTGGTGCTGAAGGCGTGGGGCCGCGTCGGGATCTTGTCGATCAACAGATTGACGAGGGTGTGGTTGAGCTTCCGCGTCAGCCAACGGTTGCGCTGGACCAGCCACCAGAGGGGTTTGAACCGGGTGAGGACGACGAACTCGAGCTTGTTCTTGGCCCCGTCCTTCCTCGTGTTCCGTCCCCCCGCGGCCACGATGCGAGACGCTACTCCCGGCCTTCTGTCAATGCTCGGGGCCCGGTGCCCGGGTAAGCCGAGCGGTCAGGCCGGGTCGCCGGTCACGTCGGCCGGCGTCTCGGAAAGAGTCTTGAGACGCTCCAACTGGTGCCAGTGAAGGGCCACCCGCCGCTTGCCCTCCGGGGTCAGGGCGACGTTGGTGTTGGGCTTCTTGAGCACGAACCGCTTCTCGATGCGTACGAGACCGGCCTCCTCCAGCTTGGTCAGGTGGCTGGAGAGGTTCCCCTTGGTCAGGCCGGTGGTGCGCTGCAGGAACACGAAGTCGGCCGCCTTCACCGACGAGAGCACGGTCAGGATCGCCAGCCGACCCGGCTCGTGGATCAGCCGATCGAGGACAAGCTCGTCCCTAGGCTCCGACATTGTCGTTCGCCAGGTGCGGGTCGCGGGCTGACCCGAAGGCCCGGACGAGCAGGCGGTGGTCGAAGATCCCGGTGATGATGGCGGCCACGCCGATCATCAGCATGCCGAAATTGGGCGTGTCGGTGGTCCGCGGGTCGCCCCACAAGGGGATGAGGCTGGCGACCAGGAGGGCTCCCCAGATGACGAGGTGGTGGGCGCGCAGGCCGACGGTGACCGCGTAATAGCCGAGGGTGACCACGCCCCACGCCAGGGCGAAGCCGTTGAGGGGCAGGTCGAGGACCTGGACGAGGATGGGTCCGCCGATCATGACGGTCAGGCTGGCCACCACGCCGGCGACGGCCCGGGGGCCGCCTTTGGGGGTGACCCGCCCGTAGTTGTCGTTGTAGTACCGCATGACGACGGCGTAGGCGCCGGCGCAGAGGAGGAATCCGACGGGGACGGTCCACAGGTACCGGAACGGACCCCACTCGAGGTTTCCGAAGGCGCTGATGATCCAAACGACGCCGAACGGGATGGCGAGCAGCCCCCGCAGGTAATGGTTGCTGGCCGCCGCTGACTCCAATTGCTTCCGTTCCATCTCGGTGCCCTCTTTCAAACTGGTTGGCACCACAAACCTAGCGCGTCGCTTGGGATCTCGTCAACTAGTTTGTTGGACAAACCACCTGGGGTCATCGGGGAGGTTCCCGCTAGCCTCCCGTTCGGGAGGGCGGGCGTGCAGGATCACGGTTGGCTCCGGGGACGCACCGACACGGCAGGGACCTCCCACTCCTCGCGGCGGTGGCGCCGGCTGGCGGTGATGTCGTCGATGTCGGTCTGCGTCGTGCTCGACTCGGGCGTCGAACGGGCCGCGGCGGCCGGTCCCCTCACGCTCTCGCCGGCCCCCGTCGCCTTCGGCACGGTCGCCGTCGGGGGCACCAAGTCCGTCGTCGTGACCGCCAAGAACACCGGATCGGCGACGGTGGTGGTGGAGGGGGCGAAGCCGCTGACGGCGCCGTTCCTCGTCGACCACGACCTGTGCCACGACACGACCCTGGCCTCCGGGGCGACCTGCCAGGTGACCATCGTGTTCTCGCCGGTCGAGTCCGGCCACTACTCGCGGGGGTTGGAGATCGGGACGAACCTGGGATCGTCGACGTCGAGTGTGATCGGCGACGGGGTGCCGCCTTCCCCGACCACCACCACGACCATCAAGCTTCCCGCCTCGACCACATCGCCGACCGTTCCAGTGTCCGCGGTGACGACGACGGCGCTCGGTTCCACGGTGACGACGTCGCCGCAGACCACGACCTCGGTCCCCAGCCGTGACGACGCCCAGCGTCTGCTCGAGTGCGAGCGCCGGGCGGCGGATGCCCAGGTGTCCTACCCGCCGTCGGCGAAGATGACCGTCGGCGAGATCGATCAGATCGAGGTGACCGCATCGATCGAGGAACGCCTTCCGGTGGTGTCGTCACCGACGACCGGCGTGACGAACACGACCATCGAGAGGGTGGCGCTGCGTTGCGAGGTCCAGGCCCTCCTGCGGGGCGAGGACTTCGAGATCGACCCGGAGGGGTACCGGGACCGGACCTTCCTCGACGAGCCCACGGTGCCGTGGACGTGGGACGTGACGCCGACGAAGCGGGGGAAGGGCCGGCTGACCCTCGAGATCCGATCGGTGGCGGTGATCGAGGGCCGGAGAATCGAGGGGGCCACGACGAAGCTGTACACGACCCAGATCGACGTGGGCGTGTCGGAGGACCTGGGACAGAAGATCAAGCGCTGGTCGAGCAACGTGGTCGACCACCCTCTGGTGCAGGGCTTCGGCGGCCTGCTGGTGGTGGCCGGAACCGTCGGGGGCGCCTGGCGCTGGTTGCTCAAACGCCCGTGGCCATGGACAAAGCCGCCGCCGACCTGACACGTGGCCGTGGCCCGACTGGGGGTCGTCGCCCGACGCCCGCGAGGGGCGGCGGACGGGCCGGTCAGACAGGAGCGGAGGGTGGGATTCGAACCCACGGTGACTTGCGCCACAACGGTTTTCGAGACCGTTCACGGCGGTCGCGCTAGGGGCTCGTTGGGCGGTAAAAGCCCAGGTCAGAGGCCATGCGGGTGGGCAAAGAGTCGGTCCCTCGACGAGCCCTACACCCCTTTCGCACCCCACGATGATCACGGCATGCCGGCGAATCCCGGTCACCAGTGGCTCATAGTCGGGCTTCGCGGACGACCACGCTGCGCGCGATTCGCCCTTGACAATACTTGGTGTAGACCAAAAGGATTTCTAGTCAACATCCCTTGGTGTTCCGGTAGGATTGTCTCGTGGAACGGATGAGCGCCGCCGTCGCCGCCAAGGCCCTCGACGTCTCACTCGAACGCGTCCGTCAATTCATCCGAGACGGACGACTCGATGCACGCCAGGTCTCCGGTCGGTGGCTGATCGACCCGGACAGCGTCGACCGCCTCGCCCACGAGCAGCGCCGCGCCGGACGGCCATGGGCGGCGGCTCGGGCATGGGGACTGCTGGCCCTCGCCGCCGGCCGTGACGTCTCCTGGCTTGTACCGGCCGAGATCCGTCGACTTCATGACGTGCTCGCCGACCGGAAGGTCGTCGAGTTGGCATCCCAGCTCCGTCGGCGCGCCGACCGGCGTGCCTGGTACGTGCATCCCGGCATGATCGACGACCTCCTCGCCGAGGATGGCGTCGTCGTGGGCGGGGCGAGGGCCAGCGGCCAGCTCCGCGACAGCGGTCCAATCGACGCCTACATCGCCGGTGACGTCGTTGATCGACTCGTTGAGCGGTACGTGCCCGACCAGAGTGCCGCCGAGCCCAACCTGATCGCCCGGGTTGTGCGGGGCCCGTGGCCCTTCACTCACGGGGAACGCGTGGCGTGGCCCGAAGTTGCTGCCGTCGACCTGCTCGAACACGGCAGCGACATTCGGGCTCGCCGCGTCGCTCACGAGCTGCTCCGCCGTGCCTGACCCGTTCCCCGCCATCGACCGGCCACAGTCGATGGCGATCAGGTCAACGGGCACCTCTGGCCATTCCTCGGCCTGCTTGCCGAGCGGTTCCCCGGCGAGTGGGTGCTCATTGGCGGCCAGATGGTGCTCCTTCACGGGATGGAGAACGGTCAGCTCCCTCGGCGGGAGACAAACGACGCCGACGCCCTCGTTGACGTCCGGGTCGCGCCGCGAGGAACCATCCGTCTCGCAGCGGCACTGACCGAAATGGGATTGGAGCTTGAAGGCATCAACACCGGTGGCGTCGGTCACCGGTTCGTCGGCCAGGGCCTGGTGGTCGACGTCCTCGCTCCGGATCACCTCGGAGGACGGGCCACGCTCACCACCATCCCGCCAGCCCGAACCGTGCAGGTGCCCGCCGGCACGCGACTGCTCGACGCCCCCGACGCTGCCCAGTGTCGGTGGCGGGTCAGGTTCACTGGATTCCACGTCCCGATTTGAGCGCCGCCATCGTCGGGAAGGCGGCTGCCCTCACCCTTCCCGACTCACGACGGCACGCCGAAGATCTGGCGTTCCTGTGTGGGTTGGCGGGCGATCCCCGAGCAATCGATGACGGCCTGACGAACAGCGACCGCAGGTGGCTGATGGGCGCCACGGCACTACTCGAGGACGAACGAGTGTGGGCCTACGCAGCGGACCCCGACCGCGCTCGGTCGACGTTGACGTACCTACTCCGAAATCGGGACCGACGCGATGGCACCTGACGGCATCGGGAGGATCGGGGTTCCACTGGCCGCCGTTGACCTCGACGAACCGCAGAGCGTGGCCCACGCCGAGTCACCGGGCCAGGCGGTCGAGCAGCTCCTTGTCTCGCTCCAGCAGTCGCTTGGCGCGGGATGTGAAATCTACGTCGGCACGCACTCTTTCGATCTCGGCCGAGAGCGCCTCGACGATGAGCGAGTTCACGCTCACCCCCTGAACACGGGCGACCGCCTCGGCCTCGTCGGCCAACTCCTGGGGGAGCCGCACTGTTGTCTGTCTCGGTTTCACGACCTGATGATATCGCGACATCACTATTCGGCGACTACGGCTCGAACCCGTCTCGGAGCAACACGGTCGTCGTCCGTTGCGCCACCGCGGCCGGGGGTGCCGGTTCCGCGGCCCGGTACGCGGCGTCGATCCGGTCGGCCAGCGCGGCCGTCAGGCGAGGCATGACGTGGCTGTAGCGGTCGAGGGTGATCTGCACCGATGAGTGGCCCATGAGCTCGGCCATCTCCTTGGGGTGCGCTCCCTGCTCGACCAGGAGGCTGGCGAAGGTATGGCGGAGGTCATGAAATCGGAGCCCGTGCAGGCGCTCGGGCAGCACCGCCCGCACCGTGGGTTTGAAGTGCAGGCTGTAGAACGTGCCGTAGTTGAGCGGCCCGCCATCAGCGCCGGCGAAGACGTAGCCGGCCCGGTCGAGTAGCCGGTCGCCGAGGTGAGCCCGTAGCCGCTCGGAGAGCGCCTGGTTCACGAACACCGTCCGGCGACCCGCTCGCGTCTTCGGCTCACCCTCGATCCTCTGGCCCCTCACGGTCGAGGCCGAGCGCGCCACGTGGACGGTGCGTGCCCGCAGGTCGAGGCTCCCAACTCGCAGGGCGGAGATCTCACCCGCCCGGAGACCGGTGAAGGCAGCGAACTCGACCAGCAGGCCGTAGGGCGGAGCGACCGACGGACCCGGCCGGCGCTGAGACCGTTCCAGCCGGCGCTGATCGACCGCCGCCGCGAGGTTGCGAACCTCCGCTGCGGTGAGGAAGAGCATCTCCGGCGAGCGGGGCGACGGAAGTTCGACTCCGGCGCACGGGTTGACCCTGATTCGCCCGTCCTTGATGGCGAAGTCGAGAACCATCTTCAGGACGAAGTACGCGTTGCGGACCGTGCCGGGACGCCGGCCCTTCTCCTCCAGGGATCGCACGAACCGGTCGGCGTCGGCGTACGTGATCGAACCGACTGGTCGTCGGCCGAAGGCGGGGCGGACGTGGGCGTTGAGCAGCATCTCGTAACCCGCGACTGTCTTCGGCTTCCGACGTCCATGGATGGACGCGAGCCACGCGTCAGCGACCTCGCCGAGGGGCACGCCGCCGAAGCTGTGCGGGATGACCACGCCCTGCTGCCGGTTGGACTCGATCTCCACCGCGTAGGCGTCGGCGTCCCGCTTGCGACGGAACCCACCCCTCGTGCGCTGCACACCGTCGGCGTCCCGGTACCGGACCTCGTAGCCGATCGGCCTACGGTCCGCGCCCGAGCTTCTCGGATACACCGGCCGCACGTAGGCCACCGTCGCTCCTTCTTGTCAGGAGACGAGGCGTACGTTCGAGCGTGTCAGAAGGGCCGCAGGTAGCCGGCGACCGGACGCGCCCGAAGGCCTCGTCGTGCTGGAGGCCGAGTGGTCGGCGAGGCCGCCATGCAGGCCGGCAGGTCAATCGTAGTCCCGCTACCGCCGAAGCGACCCACCGCCCCTGCTGGGCGGTCGGACCGTACCGCGGGCGAATGCCAACGCCGCATCGGTCCATGCCCGCACGTCGCGAAGGGCCTGCTGCGCCGCCGCCGGCCGCTCCTTGGCCAGGGCTCCGACCTCGGTCCGCAGCTCGCCGATCATCCTGGTCACCCGAGCGGGAACCGTGCGAGCGAGCAGCGGCCGGGCGTGGGAGCGCTCCCAGTCGTCGATGGCAATCTCATGGCCGGCGTCGTTCGGAGGACGATCCTCGTCCCCCCGCACCCGCAGTCGCAGGCGGCGACGTAGGCGTCGAACTTGGCCGTCTCCTTCGTCCACGTCGCCGTCAGGGTCCCGTCGGCCAGCCGGCGGGCCGCGAATCCCTCGTGGTCGTAGAGGTCGTCGAGCAGCGCGCCCATGGCCTCAGCCCCGCCGGGCCTGGTCGAGCCAGGCCTCGATCTCGGCCGGGTCGAAGCGCAAAAGGTGGCTCCACTTCAGAAAGGGAATCCGCCTCTCCGCCACCAGCCGGCGGACGTGACGGACCGGCACCCCGAGCCGGCGAGCCACCGCCTCGATGTCCATGAGCGGTTCCTGCTCGATGACAGCCGAATGCCTTGTTGCGGCCACGACAACCTCCTCAGTCGTTTGAACCTCGCACGCAACTAGGCCATCGAAGCCCTCCAGATCTCGCGGACAACCGGCCTCGATCTTCAGCATCCGCTCGACCCCACCCGCACCATTCCAGGCCTCCGAACTGCCCGCCACCAGCGTCGGAACCGTCCCGCAGATCGAGCACACCCTGGCACCCCGAGGGGTGCAATCGGCCGTCCCGCGCCGCGGGACGCGAGATTCCGTGGCCGTCGAGGGCCTAGTTCGACATGCTGAGCATCTTCCCGCTGCGGACGTCCGACCCTGCCCGCTACTACATCGAGGCCGTCTCCCTCGGCGCCGAGGAGTACTACCTGCGTCAGGGCGAGGTGCCCGCCCGCTGGCTGGGGCGCTGCGCCGAGGCGCTCGGTCTGGCGGGGACGGTCGGCGCCGACGACTTGCGCTCTCTGCTCGCCGGCCGACGGCCCGACGGCGGCGACTTGCGCGACGGCTGGGTGCTCCGCCCCGGCTACGACGCCACCTTCTCCGCCCCGAAGTCAGTTTCGGTCCTCTTCGCCCTGGGCGACCGCCACGATGTTCGGGCGGTGGTCGCCGCCCACGACGCAGCGGTGGCGGGAGCCATCGAGTACCTGGAGCGTCACGCATGCCGGGTGCGGCGGGGAGGCATCCACGGCAAGGGGGTGCGCTTCGAGGCGGGTGGAGGGATGGTCGCGGCCGCCTTCGTCCACCACACCAGCCGGGCCGGCGACCCTCAGCTGCACACCCACGTCCTGATTGCCAACGCAACCCCCGGGCCCGACGGCCGGTGGACCGGCATCGACAGCGCCGGCCTGTTCGCCCACGCCAAGGCGGCAACGGCCGTGTATCAGGCCCTCCTACGCCGGGGGCTGGTCGAGAGGTTGGGACTTCGCTTCGAACTGTTCGGAGATGGCACCGGCGACATCGTCGGTGTCCCGGCCGAGGTGCGGGCCAAGTTCAGCAAGCGCCGGGCCGCCATCGAGGAGCACATGCGCAGGAAGGGCACGTCCGGGCCCAGGGCGGCCGAGGTCGCCACGTTGGCCACCCGCCAGGCCAAGGACCAGTCGGTGTCCGAGTTAGACCTGCGCATTGGATGGCGACAGGAGGCGGAACAGCTCGGCTTCGACGCGACCTCCGTCCCCCGTTCGCCCCGACGGTTGTTCGCCGCCCTGCCCACCGACGATGCCCTCTCCAGTCGCATCACCCTGGACGCCGCCACCTTCGACGCGGCCAAGGCGGTGTGGGCGGTGGCCGCCGCCGCACCGGACGGCGCCGGCCTGGCGGAGATCGAGGAGCGGGCGCAAGCCTTCCTGGCCACTCCCCTCGTCATCGGGCTGGCCGAGGGGCGGTGGACGACTACCGAGATGTTGGCGTTGGAGGAACGGGTCGTCGCCATCGCCCTGGCTGGTCGGGCCGGCGGGCATGGAACCGCCGATCACAGCAGTGTCGACGACGCCCTCGGTGCCCGGCCGTCGCTGGCCGACGAGCAGGTTGCGATGGTGCGGCGGATCACCACGAGCGGCGACCACATCGACGTCGTCGTCGGCGCCCCCGGCTCGGGCAAGACCTTCGCCCTCGACGCCGCCCGGGCCGTGTGGCAGGCGGGCGGCTCCCGGGTGGTGGGCTGCGCCCTCGCCGCCCGGGCCGCCCGCGGCCTTCAAGCCGGCTCGGGCATCTCCAGCCGCACCATCGACCGCCTCCTCCTCGACCTCGACGCCGGGAACGAGTCGCTGGACCGAAAAGCGATCGTCCTGGTCGATGAAGCCGCGATGGTCGGGACCCGCAAGCTGGCCTGCCTGGTCGACGCCTGCGCCCGGGCCGAGGCCAAGCTGGTGCTCGTCGGCGACCCCAAGCAGCTGCCGGCCATCGAGGCCGGGGGGCTGTTCGAGGCGCTCGCGTCCCGGTTAGGGACGACGCAGCTCACCGGCAACCGGCGGCAACAGCACCCAGGCGAGCGGGCGGTGGTGGCCGACCTGCGCGATGGCCACGTGCAGCGCGCGATCGACCGCCTCCGCCGCCTCGGTGGGATGGCCGTGTTCGTCAACGCCGACGCCCTGGCCAACGCCATGGTCGAGGACTGGTCCGCAGCGACCAAGGCGGGCAAGGACGTGCTCATGCTCGCCCCCACCCGCGACACCGTCGCCGAGCTCAACGCCCGGGCCCGGCAGCGCATGGAGGCCGAAGGGTTGCTCGGCCCAGTCGTCGCCGAGGTCGGCCACGTCGAGTTCGCCGTCGGCGACCGGGTCGTGTGCACCAGGAACAACAAGCGCATCGGCGTCGTCAACGGCGACACCGGCACCGTCGTGGGCGCTGGCGACAACGGCCTCGTCGTCACTCTCGCTGGAGGAGACGTCGTGCTACCCGAGGCCTACCTGGCCGCCGGCAACCTCAGCCACGGCTACGCCCTCACCGTCCACAAGGCCCAGGGCGCCACCTGCGACGTTGCCCTCGTCTGGGGCGAGAACATCGGTGCCGAGTCCGGCTACACCGCCCTGACGAGAGGCCGGCTGCGGAATCGGGTGTTCGTCATGGCCGAGAGCAACGGCGGCGAGCACCTCCCGCCTGAGCAACGAGACCCCGCCCAGTACTTGGCGCAGAGACTCTTGGCCGCCGCTCGGAGACCCGCTGCCAGCGACGCTCGGGGGCTCAGATGACCGTCGACATGTGGTCCGTTGCCCGAGCAGAATCGGGGCGTACCCACCGGACCAGTCCGCCGACAGAACCACCATTCACGGCCAACCCAGGGCGGCGAGGAACGGCACTTCCTGGTCATGCCCCGAGTACGGAGTTGGCATCCCGGGACGGTTAAGTTTGAGGGTCGCCCGGGTGCTTCCCCGTGAGCTCCTTGGTCCGCCCGTAGACCGGGCTATTTGGCTCCAGCGCCGGACGCCAATGCTACACGCAGCGCGTCTGGCCGCACAGTCTGTATGAATGCGGTTCGCCCATCGGGCGTCTCAAAGGCCAGAGCAGCCTGTCGGCCGATGACGTCTACCCTGAGGTTCACGAGGTTCGACTTTGGCACCTTGACCTTGAACTGTGCGTCCCAGTCGGTGTCGTATGGGGAGAAGGCAATGCTCGTCGAATCGACGATCAGGCGGCCCTCGACCAAACCCATGCGTAGCAATTTGGTGGCCGCCGAGCGAGGATCGCGCGGACCGTGTCCACCTATAGCGAGGAGGACACTGGCGTGTACCGTCGCCTGCCCGATGAAGAGCTCTGGCTCAAAGCGGTTATCTCGTGCGTGGAGTCGTGCCCGCACTATCGCGGGCCGAAATGCGATGAAGAGGACAGCGAGGACCGCAAGAACTGCGGCGGTCGCCACGATGAACCCGAGCTGCAGAGCGGCGGCGAGAGTGATCGGAGCGATCGCCAGTGCGATGCCCACGCGGGCCAGATAGGTCCCTCGCACAGAGCTCATTGCGCTGCTCTCAGAACACTAGACAGTTGGCTCCGGTCGGTGTCCGGGAGGTCCGTCGCCGCAGGCGCGCTTGTCCGCGTCAGCGAGCAACTCGACACCGTCGAGGCCAGAGACCTTGGTTCCATGCCACACCAAGAGTAAGTGCCGGCTACCGACGCCCGTGGCGTTGCCCGACACCGATCAGGAATGCGCCGCTGATGCAAGGACGGGGAGCCACCCCCTGGACTATCTCTGTGCTCGCCAGCGCTTACGGGCGAACCATGTCTCGGCGGCAAGGAGGCCCGTCATCACTGATCCGGCGGCTGCCGCCAGCCACAGATGGACGCTTAGGAACAGGGCGACCCCGATAAGACAGAGGATGACGAAACCTGCACTCACTGGCCAGATGGCGCCCGAGGCCCATCTTTTCGAGCCAGGGGCCCAGTCCAGGCCCCAGAACTCGTCCCACCTGTTCACAAACAGAGTTTCGCGCGTCTTGAGGCGAGCAGAATGCCGGGTCCCGACCGGTGCGGCAACAGCACGGTGGGCGTCAGGCGGCGGGCGATAACGGGAAATCCCGACAGGCGCGGCCGAACGAGCTGCGCGACCCCACCGTTGCGACGGAAGGGCCCGGTCGGTAGCTACGCGCGCAGAGTGGTCGTTGTCGACGGCGTGAGGGGCCTCGACGACGTCGAAACCGATGCGTTCGGCGGCGATTCCTACACCCCTTTCGCACCCCACGAATTTCCTACACCCCTCTCGCACCCCAAGATTCCGGTCATTCGCGGGTCCTGCCGGGTCACCGCGGACCGCCTCGGACACACCTCACCTGAAGGGAGGAAATGCCGTCTGACCAGCGCTTTCGCGGCGGACGGGCTGGTCAGACGGGGGCGGAGGGAGTGGGATTCGAACCCACGGTGACTTGCGCCACAACGGTTTTCGAGACCGTCCGATTCGGCCGCTCTCGCATCCCTCCGGGGGTCAGGGTAGCGGGCGGGCCCGGCGCTCGGCGAAGAAGGCGGCGAGGAGGGCGGCGGACTCGTCGGCCCTCACGCCGGCGGTGACGGGGAGCTCGTGGTTGAGGCGGGGATCGGCGCACAGGTTGTACAGCGACCCGCAGGCACCGGCCCGGGGGTCGGCCGCCCCGAAGACCAGCCGGCCGACCCGCGCCGCGACCAGGGCGCCGGCGCACATGGGACACGGCTCCAACGTCACCACCACGGTCACGTCCCCCAGCCGCCAGCCCCCGACGACCTCGGCCGCGGTCCGGAGGACGAGGATCTCGGCGTGAGCGGTGGGATCCCCCCGCCGCTCCCGCTCGTTGTGGGCCCGGGCGACAACCTCACCGCCGACCAGCGCCACCGCTCCCACCGGGACATCCCCGTGCTCGACCGCGGCCCGGGCCTCGTCGAGGGCGATGCCCATGGCCCATGCATCGTTCATAAAAACGACAACTCCAGCGGCGGCCATCGCGCGCCGACGATAGAAGGGGAAGACGGATCCGGGCGGGCTGGGGACGCCCGGATCCCTTCCTTGTGGCGGAGGGAGTGGGATTTGAACCCACGAGGGGTTGCCCCCTACACGCTCTCCAGGCGTGCCGGATCGGCCGCTCCCGCACCCCTCCGTGTGCAAACAACGGTATCGTCACTGGCGAGGTGCCGGGCCGCCGATCCACGCAGCGGCTGGGTCCTGCGCAACGGAACCCCGTGAACCGAGTCAGGGCCGGAAGGCAGCAGCTCTCAGCGGCGGGACCCGTGTGCCGCAGTCCAGCCTGGCCGCTGCGTAGATCGGCGGCCCCTCGCATCGATGTCTCACCGAAGGCCTAACGTCGGCTCCGATGGCCTTCCAGTCGCTCTACCGGCGGTTCCGGCCCCAGCGCTTCGTCGACGTCCGGGGCCAGGACCACGTCAGCCACACCCTCCGCAACGCCGTCCGCGACGGTCGGGTGGCGCACGCCTACCTCTTCAGCGGCCCCCGGGGGACGGGGAAGACGTCGAGCGCCCGGATCCTGGCCAAGGCGCTCAACTGCGCCAATCCCGACGCCGGCGAGCCGTGCGGGGTGTGCACCTCGTGCGTGGAGATCGCCGAGGGCCGCTCGCTCGACGTGATGGAGCTCGACGCCGCCTCCAACCGGGGCGTCGACGCCATGCGTGAGCTCGTCTCCCGGGCCAGCCTGGGCACGCCCGGACGGTGGAAGGTCTACATCGTCGACGAGGTCCACATGCTCACCACCGAGGCGTCGAACACCCTCCTGAAGACGCTGGAGGAACCCCCCGCCCACGTCATCTTCGTGCTCGCCACCACCGAGCCGCAGAAGGTGCTGCCCACCATCCGCAGCCGCACCCAGCATTTCGAGTTCCACCTGCTGTCGGTCGACGTGCTGGCCGACCACCTGCGTTGGGTCGTCGAGCAGGCCGGGCTCGACATCCCCGACGAGGTCATCCGCCTGGTGGCCAAGCGGGGGGCCGGATCGGCCCGCGACGCCCTCTCCAAGCTCGATCAGGTGGCGGCCGCGGGCGGGATCGACGACTCCGGACCCTCCACCGACGAGGTGGTGGAGGCCCTCTGCGAGCGCGACGTGGGCCGGGCCCTGGTGGCGGTGGCGGAGCGGATCGGTGCCGGTCACGACCCCCGCCGGCTGG
Organism: Actinomycetota bacterium; assembly: GCA_034666105.1. Classification (GTDB taxonomy): domain Bacteria; phylum Actinomycetota; class Acidimicrobiia; order Acidimicrobiales; family AC-14; genus JAXDMK01. Next base: position 25,787 of record JAXDMK010000066.1, read on the forward strand.
CGGGCGAGCTGCTCGAACACCTCCGCCAGGCGTTCCTGGCCACCGTCGCCCGGGGGCTCGTAGGCCTGCCCGACGACGAGGTGGCCCGCATGGAGAGTCAGGCGTCGCGGATGGGACGGGCGGCGATCGTCCGGGCCATGGAGGTGTTGGGCGACGCCCTCATCGCCATGCGCGACGCGCCCGACACGAGGGTGCTGCTGGAGGTCTCGTTGGTGCGGATGTGCCGTCCCGAGGCCGACGTCTCCCCCGCTGCTCTGCTGGAGCGCATCGAGCGCCTGGAACGGCGGGCGGCGACGGCCGCCCCAACGGCCGCCCCGACCCCGGTGACGCCTCGGCCTACGTCGGTCGGTCCGCCAGCGGCGGCGCCGGCCTCGACCGGTGCCCGCGCCGCTCCCCCTCCGGCCGCGCCTCCCGCAGCCGCGGCCCGGTTGGCGCTCGGCGGCGTCCGGGGCCAGTCCGCCCCCGGACGGGCCGGCGCCCCGCCTCCGCCCGCCCCGCGGCCTTCGCCCCCGCCGTCGGCGCCCGTTTCGTCCCAAACCCCGCCCGCCCCGGCCCCGCCGGCAGACCGCTCACCCGCCGCCGCCTTCCCCACCCGCGACGATCTCACCCTGGCGTGGGGCGACGTCATCCTCCCCAACCTTCCCCCCAAGCCCCGGGCCCGGTTCCGAGCGGGCCGGTTCGTCGACGTGGGCGAGCCGGGGGTGGCCGGCTTTGCCCTCCCCACGCCGATCCACCGCGAGCGGTGCGCCGAAGTGCAGGGCGACGTCGAGCGCGCCCTCGCCGCCCACTTCGGCCGCCGGGTCCCGCTCAAGCTCCTGGTGGAGACCGAGGTGGGCGCCCCGCCGACGCCCCCCGAGCCGGACGAGGAGGAGCACATCGACCCCCGCGACCTACGTGACGCGCCGTCGCCCGGGGTAACGTCGCCGGTCGACCATGTCATGCAGGCGTTCGAGGGCGCCACGTTGGTGGAGGAGTGACGAATGCCGAAGCAGCCGATGCCCCAGCAGCCTGACATGAGCGCCCTGCTCAAGCAGGCCCAGAAGATGCAGGAACAGATGATGGCGGCCCGCGCCGCGGCCGAGGAAGCCGAGATCGAGGGCCAGTCGGGCGGCGGGGTGGTGAAGGTGCGCGTCAACGGGGCCATGGAGTTCCTGTCCGTGTCCATCGACCCGTCGGCCGTCGACCCCGACGACATCGGCATGCTCGAGGACCTGGTGCTGGCCGCCATCCGCGACGCGGTGGGCAAGACCTCCGAGGTGGCGGAGCAGGCCATGGGCGGCATCGATCTCGGCAGCCTCGGAGGGCTCCTGGGAGGGTGACCTCCCACACCCCCGCCGCGTGTACGCAGTCCCCGTCCAGACCCTGATCGACGAGCTCGGCCGCCTGCCCGGCGTGGGGCCCAAGTCGGCCCAGCGCATCGCCTTCCACCTGCTCAAGCTGTCGAAGGACGACGCCGGGCGCCTGGCCAAGGCCATCACCGACGCCAAGGACCGGGTGTCGTTCTGCCAGCGATGCTTCAACGTCACCGAGGGCAGCGAGTGCGGCATCTGCACCGACGGTCGCCGCGACACGTCCATCTTGTGCGTGGTCGAGGAGCCGCGCGACGTGGTGGCGGTGGAGAAGACGTCGGAGTTCCGGGGCCGCTACCACGTGCTCCAGGGGGCCATCAACCCCCTGGAGGGCATCGGTCCCGACCAGCTGCGGGTGCGGGAGCTGCTCCTGCGGCTCGAGCCCGAGGGGGTGGTCGAGGTCATCCTCTGCACCAACCCCAACATCGAGGGCGAGGCGACGGCCATGTACCTGGCCCGCCTGCTCAAGCCCCTGGGCGTGAAGACCACGCGGATCGCCAGCGGCCTACCCGTCGGCGGCGACCTCGAGTACGCCGACGAGCTCACCCTGGGCCGGGCTCTGGAGGGCCGCCGCACCCTCGACGGCTGATCGAGCGGGCAGTAGCCACATTTTTCGTCGGTCTTCGCACACTCGACTCACCGGGCGATGATCGAACCGGAGAGCTGACGACTCAGTCGTTGCCGCCGAGGAAGAGCTGCAGGAGGACGAAGATGCTGGCCTGGCCGATCCGTTCGCCCCAGGACTCACCGTCCCCGCGCCGCGGTCGATCGGGCCCGCAACCCGGGTCGTGAGCGACCTGACAGGCTGGGAGGCGTGAAGGTCCACCTGCTCGACGGGACGTATGAGCTCTTCCGGCACTACTACGGCCTCCCGCCGGGGGCGACGGCGGAGGACGACCCGGTCCGGGCCGTGCGGGGCGTGATGTACAGCGTGGTGACCCTCCTGGAGGAGGGCGTCACCCACCTGGGCGTGGCCACCGACCACGTGATCGAGTCGTTCCGCAACGACCTGTGGCCGGGCTACAAGTCGAGCGCGGGCATGCCGCCCGTCCTCCTGGCCCAGTTCCCCCTCCTGGAGGAGGCGCTGGACGCCCTCGGCATCGCGGTGTGGCCCATGGTCGACCTGGAGGCCGACGACGCGTTGGCCGCGGCGGCCAAGACGGCGGCCGCCCACCCCGACGTGGAGCAGGTGGTAATCATGACCCCCGACAAGGACCTGGCCCAGTGCGTGGTCGGCACCCGGGTGGTCCAGCTCGACCGCCGCCAGGACATCCTCACCGACGAGGCCGGCGTGAAGACCAAGTACGGCGTGCCCCCGGAGTCGATCCCCGACTGGCTGGCCCTGGTGGGCGACTCCGCCGACGGCTTCCCCGGGCTCAAGGGATGGGGCAAGAAGGGCGCCGCCACCGTCCTCCTCCGCTACCCGCATCTGGAGGACATCCCCGAACACGGCTGGCGGTGGGCGGTCGACGTGCGGGGCGCCAACGCTCTCTCGGCCACCTTCAACGCCGAGCGCGACCTCGCCTTCCTCTTCCGTGACCTGGCCACCCTCCGGGCCGACGCCCCCGTCCTCGAGGACATCGACGACATCCGGTGGGCCGGTCCGGCGGGCGACCTGACCGAGCTGGCCGACCATCTGGCCGCCACCCGCCTGGTCGAGAGGGTCGCCAAACTCGCCTCCCGGTAGCCTGGGTCGCCGCATGGACCACTCGATGCCCGAGCGAACCGCCGAGTTGGCCCGGCGCCGCGACCAAGCCGTCCACGCCGGGTCGGAGAAGGCGGTCGCCCGCCAGCACGCCCGAGGCAAGATGACGGCCCGGGAACGGGTGGAGTACCTCCTCGACGAGGGCAGTTTCAACGAGCTCGACCTCCTCGTCCGCCACCAGGCCCGGGGCATGGGCCTGGAGGACGAGAGGCCCTACACCGACGGCGTCATCACCGGCTGGGGGACGGTCGACGGCCGCCAGGTCTTCGTCTTCTCCCAGGACTTCACCGTCTTCGGTGGGTCCCTGGGCGAGGCGTTCGCGGGCAAGGTCCACAAGGTGATGGACCTGGCCGCCAGCGTGGGCGCTCCTCTCGTCGGCCTCAACGACGGGGCCGGGGCCCGCATCCAGGAGGGCGTCGCGTCGCTCGTCGGCTACGGCGAGATCTTCCAGCGCAACACCCGCTCGTCGGGTCGCATCCCCCAGATCAGCGTGATCATGGGCCCCTGCGCCGGCGGCGCGGTGTACAGCCCCGCGCTCACCGACTTCGTCTTCATGGTCGAGGACTCCTCGTACATGTTCATCACCGGCCCCGACGTGGTGAAGACCGTCACCGGCGAGGACGTCAGCCTCCAGGAGCTGGGCGGGGCTATCACCCACGCCACCCGCTCCGGTGTGGCCCACTTCACCGCCCCCGACGACAAGGCGTGCCTCGACGACGTCCGCCTCCTCCTCGGCTTCCTGCCAGCCAACAGCGGCCAGGCCGCCCCCCGCCTGCCCCACGCCACCGACCCCGCCGACCGGGCCACCCCCGAGCTGCAGAACGTCCTCCCGGCCAACCTCCATGGCCCCTACGACATGAAGCGGGTGATCGCGGCCGTCGTCGACGGAGGCCAGCTCTACGAGTACTCGCCCCTGTGGGCCCGCAACATCGTGTGCGGGCTGGCCCGGGTCGACGGCTGGCCGGTGGGCGTGGTGGCCAACCAGCCCCAGGTGCTGGCCGGCGTGCTCGACGTCGACGCCTCGGAGAAGGCGGCCCGCTTCGTCCGCACGTGCGACGCCTTCAACATCCCCCTGGTCGCCTTCGTCGACGTCCCCGGCTTCCTCCCCGGCACCGACCAGGAACTGGGCGGCATCATCCGCCACGGGGCCAAGCTGCTCTACGCCTTCTGCGAGGCCACCGTCCCCCGCATCCAGGTCGTCACCAGGAAGGGCTACGGGGGCGCCTACGTGGTCATGAACTCCAAGGCGGTGGGCGCCGACCTCGCTTTCGCCTGGCCCACGGCCGAGCTGGCGGTGATGGGTCCCCCGGGAGCGGTCGACATCCTCCACCGGCGGGAGCTGGAGGAGGCCGGGGCCGGCCGGTCCGCTCTCCACGCCCACCTGGCCGAGGACTACGCCGAACGCTTCGCCAACCCGTGGGTGGCGGCCGAGCAGGGCTTCGTCGACGACGTCATCGACCCGTCCCAGACCCGGTCGGCGATCGCCCGCGGCCTGGACATGCTCCGATCGAAGCGGGGCGACGGTCCCCGCCGCCGGCATGGCAACGTCCCCCTCTGACCCGGGGCCGGCGTCGGGGCCGGTCCCGCCCGAGGTGATCGCCATCGCCGTGGCCCTGGCCGCCACCATGCTCGAGCCGGGTGCCGATCAGGTCCCACCGCCGCCCGATCACAGTCAGTGGCGCTGGGAGGCGTGGGACTAGTCGGCGGGCATGAACCACAGCGGCGCCCCGTCCGACGGGCGGCCGTTGTAGTTGAAGGTGAGCTCGTCGCCGGCGGCGATGTCGTCCATGGCCAGGAAGTCGATGCGGAGGTCGTCGATCCGTAGCTTCGGACACGTGTTGGGCGTGTAGGAGTGGTTGAAGAAGGAAGCGATGCTCAACGCCATCGCCCGCTGGCCGCCCTCGTCGCCCCACCGGAAGGCGTACTGGCCGAGGACGGTGTCCTCGATGGCCGACCACTCCTCGGCCGAGAGCACCACCACCGAGGCCGACTCGACCACCTCGTACCGGCGAAACGCCCGTCGGGCCACCACTCCCCGCCCCTTGCCCGGGACCGGGCGCACCGTCAGGTCGTCGTCCACCGCCTCAGTCTCGTCCGGATAGGTTCGCGCCATGAACGGACCGTTGGCGCTGGTGGGCGGGGGCGAGTGGCGAGCGGGCTGCTGGTTCGACAAGGACCTGCTGGAGGCGAGCGGGGGGGCCGAGGTGCTCGTGCTGCCGACGGCCGCCGCCTACGAGCACCCGGAGCGGGCGGTGGAGACGGCCGCGGCCCACTTCGCCGGCCTGGGGGGGACGGCCCGGGGCCTGATGGTGCTGCGCCGGGCCGACGCCAACGTCGAGGCCAACGCGGCCGCGGTGCGGGAGGCGAAGTTCCTCTACCTGTCGGGTGGGTCGCCCATGCACCTGCGGTCGGTGCTCAAGGACTCGGCGGTGTGGGACGCGCTGGTCGAGGCGTGGAACGGGGGGGCGGTGCTGGCCGCATCGTCGGCGGGGGCGATGGTGCTGTGCGACCCGATGGTCGACATGCGGGGCGGCGCCTTCACCGTCGGCCTGGGCCTCCTCGCCGGCTTCACCATCCTCCCCCACCATGACGGGTGGTCGCCGGAGAAGGCTCGGCGCACGATCCACCTGGCCCCCGCCGGCCTGGCGGTGGTGGGCGTGGACGAGCAGACGGCGATCATCCGGGCCCCCGAGGGAACCTGGACGATCGCCGGTGCCGGAACTGCACGGGTGTTCGTCAACGGTCAGGAGACAGGGCTGGAGGCCCTGCCCGCCTGAGTCAGCTCGGGTGGTAGCCCGGGCGCACCACGGCCACGGTCAGGTTGACGATGGCCGGCGGGCCGGTCGTCGGAATCAGGCAGAACTGCATGTAGCCCGAACCCGGGACCAGCTGAGCCCAGCCGGGCTCCCGGAAGATGGTGAAGACGGTGGTCTGGGACTTGCCGTTGCACGTGCGGTTCGACGGGTGGGCGTCGTACCAGGCGGTGGCGATCGAGCTGCTCCCCTCCTGGGAGAGGTCGCCCGAGCCCTGCTTCACCGACACCCAGAGGTGGTTTTCGCCGTTGGCGGTGCCGCCGTAACACGTGTACGTCGCCTGGACGTAGGCCTGGTTGGGATTGGTCGGGTCGACGACCACGATCCCCTTGGGCGCAGCCGTCGGAGGCGGATTGGCAGCGGCGGCGGGCCCAGCCCCCAGCAGCAACGAGCCAACCGTCCCAACCACGATCGTGACCAACCCTAGAGCACGTCGAAAACGCATGTGATTCCTCCCAGAAACCTGCCGAATTGCCCGACCCTAGCGAACTAATCCTCGGAAATCGTCACCGAGATCATGCCGACCTTCTCTTTGGGCGTGCCCGCCCCCGGGGAACCGACGGCGTTGAGGGCCTGCACCACGTCGATGCCCGAGACGACTTTGCCGAACAGGGAGTAGTTCGGCGGCAGGCTGGCCCCGTGGTGGCCGGTGATGATGAAGAACTGGCTGCCGTTGGTGTTGGGACCGGCGTTGGCCATGGCCAGGGAGCCGATCTCGTAGCGGCCGGGCTTGGGTAGCTCGTCCTCGAACTTGTAGCCGGGACCACCCCGCCCCGTCCCCTCGGGGTCACCGCCCTGGATGACGAACCCGGGGATGATGCGGTGGAAGCTCACGCCGTCGTAGTAGTGGTAGCGAGCCAGGACGACGAAGTTGTTCACCGTCTTGGGCGCGGCCGCCGGGTCGAGGGCGATCACCATGGTGCCCTTGGTGGTCTCCATGGTGGCGGTGTACTTCTTCTCAGGGTCGATGCACATCGGGGGCGGGCCGCTGAAGCGCTGCTTCTTGGGCGCCGATCCGTCGGCGGGGGGGCATTCGGTGGCCACTAGGACTCCTTGATCGTGACGGACTGGATGGTGACCACTGCGGTCGGGGCACCGGCTTGGGGACTCGAGTTGGGGGTGCCCACCGCGTCGATGGCAGCGACCACGTCCATGCCCGCGGCGACCTTGCCGAAGGCCGAGTAGCTGGGGGGAAGGTGGCTGGCGTCGCCCGACACGATGAAGAACTGGCTGCCGTTGCTGTCGGGCTGGCCCGGGTTGGCCATCGCCACCGCTCCGGGGACGTAGACGTTCTCCGCCGGCAGCTCGTCGGCGACCTCGTACCCGGGTCCGCCGGAGCCGGTGGCGTCGGGGGACCCCCCCTGGACCACGAAGCCCTGGACGATGCGGTGGAACGGCAGGGTGTCGAAGTAGTGGTAGCGGGCCAGGACGACGAAGTTGTTCACCGTCTTGGGAGCGGCGGTGGAGTCGAGGGCGATGGTGATGACGCCCTTGGAGGTCTGCAGGTCGGCGGTGTAGGTCTTCCCGGCCACGATGCAGGTCGGGGGGGCCTTGGCGAAGCTGGTGGTGCGGGGCGACGACCCGTCGGCGTTGGGGCAGGGGGTGTCGCCGGTGATGGACGCCCCCTTGGCCGGCGTGGGCAGGCTCACGGGCGTCCCCGCGGGGGTGCTGGCGACGGTGGTGTTGGTGGCGTCGACGGTGGGATCGTCGCCAGCCCCGGTGTCGAAGACCTGGGTGGCGGCGAACACCAGCACCACCGCCAGCACCACCGCGGCGGCGAGGGTCCACTTCCGGCGGGTGGACTTCCGGCTCGCCTCGTAGGCCGCGTGGCGGGCCTGAGCCCGCGGGTCGCGGTACTTGGCCGGCTTCTTTCTCACCTTCGACTTGGGAGACACGGGGAGCCACCGTAGCGGCGACCGTCCCCGGACCAGCCACAATGGACGTCCATGACTCTGGTGGTCCAGAAATACGGCGGCACGTCGGTGGCCGACTCCGACCGCATCCGGGCGGTGGCGGAGCACGTCGTGCACACCAAGCGCCAGGGCCACGACGTGGTGGTGGTGGTCAGCGCCATGGGCAAGACCACCGACAGCCTGCTGCGGCTGGCCCACGACGTCTCGCCCGAGCCCCACCTGCGGGAGCTCGACATGCTCATCAGCGCCGGCGAGCGCATCTCCATGGCCCTGCTGTGCATGGCCATCCACGACATGGGCGTCCACGCCACCTCCTTCACCGGCAGCCAGGCCGGGATCGTCACCGACTCCACCCACGGCAAGGCCAAGATCATCGAGGTCCGAGCCGACCGGCTGCGGGACGGACTGGCGCTCGGCCACGTGGTCGTGGTGGCCGGCTTCCAAGGGGTGTCACTCGACAAGGAGGTCACCACCATGGGCCGGGGGGCGTCCGACCTCACCGCGGTGGCGCTGGCCTCGGCCCTGGGCGCCGACTCCTGCGAGATCTACACCGACGTCAACGGCGTCTACACCGCCGACCCCCGGGTCGTGCCCAACGCCCGCCGGCTGGCGGTCGTGTCCTACGAGGAGATGCTGGAGATGGCGGCCACCGGGGGCAAGGTGCTGGCCCTGCGGTCGGTCGAGTTCGCCCGCAACCACGGCGTGGCCCTGCACGTCCGATCGAGCTTCACCTGGGCGCCGGGCACCTGGGTCCGGACGGAAACCGACCGTGAAAAGGAGGGCGACATGGAGAAGGCGATCATCTCGGGGGTGACGCACGACCTCACCGAGGCCAAGGTCACCGTGGTCGGAGTGCCCGACAAGCCGGGAATCGCCGCCCGCCTGTTCCGGGCCCTGGCCGACGAGGCGGTGAACGTGGACATGATCGAGCAGAACGTGTCCCTCGGCGGCGTCACCGACATCTCCTTCACCCTGCCCAAGGCCGACCTCCCCGCCGCCCGCCGGGTCACCCTGGGTATGGCCAGCGAGATCGGGGCCACCGAGGTCTTCGCCGACTCCGACATCGGCCGCATCAGCCTCATCGGGGCGGGCATGAAGACCCACCCGGGCGTGGCCGCCACCATGTTCGAGGCCCTGGCCGACGAGGGCGTCAACATCGAGATGATCTCGACGTCGTCCATCCGGATCAGCTGCGTGGTGCGCGGATCCGACGTCGAGCGGGCGGTGCGTGCCCTCCACGACCGCTTCGAGTTGCAGAATCTCCCCGGTTGATGCGGGACGCGGTCCGGTAGGTTGGGCCCCATGAACGTTGGTGTGGTCGGAGCCACCGGCCTGGTCGGTGGGGTCATGCGCACCCTGCTGGCCGAGCGCGCCTTCCCGATCGACCGCCTGCGCCTGTTCGCCAGCGCCCGGTCGGCGGGTACGTCCGTCCCGTGGGCGGGCGGCGAGGTGGTCATCGAGGAAGCGGGGACGGCCGACTACCGGGGACTCGACATCGTCCTGTTCTCCGCCGGCGCCACCGTCTCCCGGGCCCTGGCGCCCAGGGTGGCTTCCGAAGGGGCGATCGTCATCGACAACTCGTCCGCCTGGCGCTCCGACCCCGACGTCCCCCTGGTGGTGGCCGAGGTCAACCCCCACGCCCTGGCCCACATCCCCAAGGGCATCGTCGCCAACCCCAACTGCACCACCATGGTCGCCATGCCGGTGCTCAAGCCCCTGCACGTCGAGGCCGGGCTGCGGCGGGTGGTGGCCAGCACCTACCAGGCCGTGTCCGGCGCCGGGGTGAAGGGCGTAGCCGAGCTGGAGAAGCAGGCGGCCAACGTCAGCGGGCGAGCCCACGAGCTGGCCCTCTCCGGGGCCGCGGGCGTGGATTTCCCTGCGCCCGAGGCGTTCGTCGCCCCCATCGCCTTCAACGTCATCCCCCTGGCGGGCAAGCTCGTCGACGACGGACCCGACGAAAGCGGATTTGGGGAGACCGACGAGGAGCAGAAGCTCCGCAACGAGAGTCGCAAGATCCTCGAGATCCCCGGCCTGGCCGTTTCCTGCACCTGCGTGCGGGTCCCGGTGTACACCGGCCACTCGTTGTCGTTGAACCTCGAGTTCGAGCGTCCGCTGTCGGTGGCGCGGGCCCGCCAGCTCCTGGCGTCGGCCCCGTCCGTCGTCCTGGCCGACGTCCCGACACCGCTGGCGGCGGCCGGCGCCGACCCCACCTTGGTGGGCCGGATCCGCCGCGATCAGGGGGCCGAGAACGGCCTCGCTCTGTTCCTGTGCGGCGACAACCTGCGGAAGGGTGCGGCCCTCAACGCCGTGCAGATCGCAGAAGCGCTCGCCAGGGTCTAGACAGTCACCGGCCGAACACCAGCTTCCGGGGGGCACGTTTGTACACCAGCCAGCAGAAACTCGTCCCCGTCTTCGTGATCGTGCTGCTCCTGGGGGCGGTCGGCTACACGATGCTCCCCTACCGGTTCGCGAACACGATCGATTGCGAGGCGCCGCTGTTCGGGGGGGAGCCCAAGACCCTCGACGCGCCGGTGGAGGGTCTCATCCGCCCCGCCGTCGACTGCCCGGCCAAGGGCCGTAGCCGGCTCACGGTGGCCGCCTTCGCCGCGCTCATCTTCTCCGCCGCCGGCGTCGCCCTGGTCGGCCTCAAGCCCACCAGCAGCTCGTGCCTGGCCGGCCGCCACCAGGACTGCCGGGAGTGGTGGGCGGCCATCATGGGCGGAGGGGCTGACGCCTTCTCCTGCCAGTGCGACTGCCACTACGAGGGGTCCGGCACCACCAACTGGTCGAGCAGCTGACCGACGCCGTCCTCGGGTGACGGATCCGGGAGAGGCGCGGGCTAGGCGACCTTGATCGACCCGCCCATGCCGCTAGAGGCGTGGTAGACGCACACGTAGGGGTAGGTCCCGGCGTCAGGGAGCACGAACGTGAAGCTCCGGGCCTCGGGCGGCGGGGCGTTGGGCGGGATCGCCGGGGGAAGGGCGCCGGAGTTGTAGGGCCCACCGGTGGCCTTCAGGGTGAACGGCTGCGGGCCGCTCGGAGGCCCCACTGACGGATCGTTCGGGTTCTGGGGCACCTGGCCGCCAGAGGCGAACGTGGCCGTGTGGGGCGCGGGGCTGTTGTTCACGAACGTCACGCTGTCGCCGGGACGGACCTCGGCCTCGACCGGGGCGAAGGCGTTGACCTGGGTGTGCTCGGTACCGTTGCCCATCTCGTAGGTCCACGTGGTCGAGTCGTCCGGGTTCTTGACCTGCACCGGCGCGGCGTCGGTGAGCTTCTTCTTGGCCGCCCGGCCCTCGTCGAGCCACTTGTTCAGCTCGCCGTCGGCCCGCTCGTTGATGTCGGGCTGGGTGTCGACGACGGAGCCGTCGCCCACCACGGTGACCCTGCCCGTCATGAGGGGATGGATGATGCAGACATAGGTGAACTGGCCCGCGTCGGGGAACGTGAGCACGAACGGTGTCGCCGGCACCGGACCCTGGGGGAGGAGGCCGGAGTTGGCGAGGGACTTGCCGTCGTAGCTGGTGACGACGGGCGTGCTGGGGGCGAACAGGGCGGAGGCTGCAGGGCTCTCCGGCGACGGGGGCGACTGGCCCGCCGGGAGGAAGGTGACGGTGTGCGGCTCGGGCCCGGAGAACCGCCACTCCACCGCCGCGCCCGCCTTGACGGAGATGGCCTCGGGCAGGAACTCGGTGACGGCGACGTTGGGGTCCTGCTGGTCGTTGAGGCCGGCCAGGACGCTGACCTTGGATGGTCCCTTGTCGGTCGAGGCCGTGTCATTCTTCTTGTCCTTGCCGCAGGCTCCCAGAAGCACGACCGCCACTACCCCCGCCACGAGCCAGCGGGACCGACTGACAGTCTCGATTCTGCGCATCCGTCCCTCCTGGGTTTGAATGAGGGTGACAGTAGCCAGCCGACGGTTGTCGATGTAAGCCGCCGTTCATACAATCCCGCCGAATCACCCCGAGGAGCATCGATGGCAGAGACCACCTTCCAGAGCCAGACCGTCCGGCTGGGCCAGTTCGAGATCCGGGAGGACCAGCTGATCGAGGGCATCACCGCCACCGACTGCCTGATCCTCGGCCCGCAGGTCGTCGTTCTCCACGGCTGCACGCTCGATCACTGCTCGTGGGAGCACCCGGGCACCGACATCGGCAGCATCCTGTGGCGCTTCCCCAAGGCACCCGAGGTCGTCGGCTGCCTGGTGCTGGCCAACTGCACCTTCGTGCGCTGCAACTTCCGCGGCGTCGGCATCGCCGGCACCCCGGAGATGCTCGCCGACTGGCGCCGCCAGCTCGCCCCCGCCTCCCAGGCCAAGAAGACGTCGACCCAGCCCGGCCACGAGGGCCACGATCACGACTAGGTAGAAGTGCGGCGGGCGAGCGATCGCCACGAGTGCCCCCCGGGAGGGGGTCTTCGTGGCGATCGCTCGGCACACCTCGGAGGCGCCGGCGCCCCCGGTTAGTCGATGGGGAGGCGGGCGAAGAGTTCGGACTTCTGCATCTCGAACTCCTCGTAGTCGATGGTGCCGTCCTCGAAGCCCTTGTGCAGGCGCTCGACCAGCACCAGCAGGTCGGCGGCCGACACTTCGCCCTCCATGGGGATGACGACCTCGTCGGTGGTGCCGTCGGCTCGTTCGGCCGATCGCTCCTGGCGCTTCTCGCGCTTGGCCGCGGCCTTGGCCTTCTTGTCTCTATCGCGTTGAAGCTTGCCGAAACTGGCGCGCTGCGCCACGTTGGCCCTCCTTCAGAATCGGGGTGTGCGGGGAAAAGGGAACGTCGGGCTCAGATGGCCCGGACGTTCTGCGCCTCTTCGCCCTTCCGACCGGGGGCCACGTCGAACTCCACCTTCTGGCCCTCCTGCAGCGACCGGTAGCCCTGTCCCTGGATGTTCGAGTAGTGCACGAACACGTCCTCGCCCTGCTCACGCGAGATGAAGCCGTAGCCCTTCTCCGAGTTGAAAAACTTCACTGTTCCTGTGGCCACGGCACTCTCTCTTCTCTTCGCGAGCAGGTCAAAGGGACCTCTCTCGTCGCACCAGCGTAGATCGGTGAGCGACCCTTTTCCGAAATGGGCCCCTGTTACGCCAATTCGACCAGTTCCAGGGCGCTCTCGTCGAAGGACAGGAGGTCGCCGTCGGGCATCACGATGACCCGGTCGGGGGCGAGGCCGAGCACGAACTCGGCGTCATGGCTGACGACGATGATCGTGCCTGCGTACCGCTGCAGCGCCCCCAGGACCGCCTCCCGGGAGGCGGTGTCGAGGTTGTTGGTGGGCTCGTCGAGGATGAGGAGGTTCGACCGGCTGACGATGAGGCGGGCCAGGGCCAGCTTGGTCTTCTCCCCGCCGGACAGGGTGCCCGCGTCCTGCAGGGCGGCCTCGCCGGTGAGCCCGAAGTGGCCGATGACGGAGCGGAGGTCGGTGTCGGGGATGTCGGCCCGCTCCCGCATGTGGTCGAGGACGCTCACGCCGGGGCGGATGTCCTCGTGCTCCTGGGCGTAAAAGCCGAGGCCGACGTTGGCGCCGAAGCGGATCTCGCCCTCGTCGGCCGGCAGCAGCCCGGCCACGATGCGCAGGAGCGTGGTCTTGCCCGCCCCGTTGAGGCCCAGGATGAGGAGGGTGTCGCCCCGCTCCACGGTGAACGACACGTCGTCGAACACGGGCGTCTCCCCGTAGGACTTGGCCAGCCCCTCTGCCACCAGGACCACGTCGCCGGCGCGGGGCGGGTCGGGCCACTTGACCTTGGGAAACGGCCGGCGGCGAGGCCGGGGCACGCCGCCCTCCGCCGCCAGCCGCTCCACCCGGCGGTCGAGGTTCTTGGCCTTGCGGGCCATCGTCTGGTTGCCGCCCCGGAAGCGGCTGGCGGTGGCCGAGAGGCGGGCCATCTCCTGGTTGCGGAGGCGGTCGTCGCGAGCGCGCTGCGCCTCGCGGGCGGTTCGCTGCTCGAGATAACGGGTGTAGGTGCCCTTGTAGAGGTCGAGGATGCCGCCGTCGATGGCGATCACCCGGTCGATGGCGTTGTCGAGCAGCGCAATGTCGTGGGACACCACCAGCACCGCCGACCGTGACGAGCGCAGGAACTGCATCACCCACGCCTTGGCGTCGAGATCGAGGTGGTTGGTGGGCTCGTCGAGGATGAGCAGCTCTCCCCCCGCATAGAGCAGGCGGGCCAGTTCCAGGCGCCGGCGCTGGCCGCCGGAGAGCACGCCCACCCGGCGGGTGAGCACGTCGTCGTCGAGGCCCACGCCGGCGGCGATGCGCCGGGCCTCGGCCTCGGCCTGGTAGCCGCCGAGCGTGCTGAACCGCTCCTCGAGGATGCCGTAGCGCTTCACCGCCCGGTCGAGACCGTTCTTGTTGTTGGCGGCGCCGTTCTGGTGCTGGCCGTCGCCGTTCGGTGACAGGGCCGACATCTCGGCCAGGGCCAGCTCCAGCTCGGCCGCCACCGCGGCCGTGTCCCGCCCGGCCAGGATGTGGTCGATGCCGATCTTGGCCGCGTCGTCGGGTGCGGCCTGGACGTCCTGACGCAGCCAGCCGTAGGTCGTCGGCAGCAGGATGCGCCCCGAGGTGGGCTCCAGCTCGCCCGCGATGGTGCGGAGGAGCGTGGTCTTGCCCGCCCCGTTGGGCCCTACGAGCGCGACCTTCTCCCCCGGCGCGACCTGGAAGGACGCGTCGCGGACGAGGACCCGGTGGCCCAGGTCGATGGTGAGGCCGTGCACTTCGAGCACCCGGTCAGGGTACGGGGCCGCCGCTCGTACGCTGGACAAATGATCCTGGTCGACGTGGAGGGGGTCACCGCCCGCCGGCCCGACCGTCCCCTGTTCGAAGACCTGTCGGTCACCGTGTCCACCGGCGACCGGCTGGGGGTCGTCGGACGCAACGGCGCCGGCAAGTCCACCCTCCTGCGGGTGTTGGCGGGCGCGGGCGAGCCCGAGGAGGGGGCGGTGCGCCGGGGCCGGGGCGTGCGGATCGCCTTCCTCGACCAGCACCCGTCGCTGTCGCCGGGGACAGTGCGGGCGGCGGTGGGTGAAGGGTGGGAGGCGGCGGCCATCCTCGACCGGCTGGGGATGGGCGACCTGGGCGACGCCGACGTGACCACCCTCTCCGGGGGCCAGGCCAAGCGGGTGGCGCTGGCCCGGGCCCTGCTGGATGAGGTCGACCTGCTCGTGCTCGACGAGCCCACCAACCACCTCGACATCGACGCCATCGCCTGGCTGGAGGACCGACTGGCCGGCTTCGGAGGCGGGCTGGTGCTGGTCACACACGACCGGCACGTCCTCGACCGGGTCACCACCCGCATCCTCGAGCTCGACCGGGGGCGGGGCTACGTCCACAACGACGGCTACGCCGGCTACCTGGCCGCCCGCAGCGAACGGGGCGAGCGGGAGGTGGCGGCCGACGCTGTCCGCCGCAACCTGGCCCGGTCGGAGCTGGCCTGGCTGCGCCGGGGGGCGCCGGCCCGGACCCGCAAGCCCAAGGCCCGGATCGCCTCCGCCACCGCCATCGTCGAAGGACGGGGGCCGGTCGCGGCCTCGGCGGTCGACCTCGAGCTGGGCGGCACCACGCCCCGGCTGGGGGACCGGGTGGTCGACCTCCAGGGCGTCGGCCACCGCTTCGGCGACGAGTCGTCGTGGCTGTTCCGCGACCTCGACCTCGACCTCGAGCCCGGCGGACGACTCGGAATCGTCGGAGCCAACGGGACGGGCAAGTCCACCCTCCTCGACATCTTGGCCGGCCGCCGGTCGCCCACCGCGGGGCGGGTGGCCACCGCCCCCACCGTCCGCATCGGGTACTACGACCAGGTCGGATTCGACCTCGACCTCAACCAACGGGTGCGGGAGGCGGTGGCCGGCTCCAACGGCCAGCCCACGTGGGAGCAGGGCCGGCTCATGGAGCGGTTCCTGTTCGACGCCGACGCCCAGTGGGCGCCCATCGGCACCCTCTCCGGCGGCGAGCGGCGCCGTCTGCAGTTGCTGCTGGTGCTGGCCGGGCTGCCCAACGTCCTCCTCCTCGACGAGCCCACCAACGACCTCGACCTCGACACCCTGCGGGCCCTGGAGGACTACCTGGAAGCCTGGCCGGGATCGCTCGTCGTCGTCAGCCACGACCGGGCCCTCCTGGAGCGCACGGTGGAGGACGTGCTGGTGCTCGACGGCGTCGGCGGCGCCCGGGTGGCCCCCGGCGGCTATGCCGAGTACGAGGCCGACCGGCGCCGGCGGCGGGCAGGGGCCGGCGGTGGCGGCCGCGGCACCACGCCGGCGGCGGGGCGGGCGACCACCGGCGGGCGGGCGGCGGCGGCGCCGGCGCCCGCCGCCGCGGACCCGACTGGGGCGGCGGGAAAGGCCCGCTCGGCGAGCACCCTCCGCCGCCTGGTCGCCCTCGCCGAACGGGAGATGGCCGACGCCTCCGATCGTCGCCGGCGCCTGGAAGCGGACCTGTCGGCGGCAGCCGGCGACCACACCACGCTGGCCGCCGTCGCCCATGCTCTGGCCGAGGCCGAGGTCGCCCTGGCCACCGCCGAGGACCGGTGGCTGGCCCTCACCGAGGAGCTCGGCGCGTAAGCGGTAGTTGAAGCGTTTCCCGGTTAACCGCCAACGATCGGTTACAAAACCGCTGGTCGCGGGCGGTCCTGTTCGTCCGGTTCGGGAATTTCGTGTGGTACAACTCTTCCCGACACGGTCCTCCGCTAGAGCGCCGGTTGTCCCGCCCGCCCGGACCCCGCGGCGCGCCGACAGCCCTCATGACGCCGCCGGATCAGTCCCCGATAGCGACCCTCAGGAGGGCCCGCCCGCTGCCAAAACCACCGAGGGTTAGCTACGTCTGCACCTCGTACGGACGCACGTCCCGAGCCCCGTTCCGCAGGGCTCGCGAGCCGAATGCCTCAAAGACGACCGCCCGCATGCCGATGCCTTACCTGACGCCCAAACCGGGCTTCCTCAAGGAGGCGCACGAATGCGCACCCAACGACGACCCCTGGCAGTTGCCGCGACCATCGCCACCGCCCTGTTCGGCGTGGCCCTGGTTGCCGGTGCCTCGCCCGCCGCCGCCGCCGCACCCAGCACCACCGCCGCAGTCACCGACTGCGGCACCACCTCGGTCCGAGCCGACGGGATGCTCGACGCCGACCTGCTCCAAGCCTGCCTCGACGACGTCCAGGCGTCCCTCTCCTTCCAACCGTCGAACGCGGCCCCGGCCGACGACGCCGCGGTCGGGGAAGAGGCGGTGGTCGCTCCGGCGGCGCTCGACGCGATGTTCAGCGTGGTCGAGCCCGAGCCGGCCGCGGTTGAGGTCGCTCCCGTCGACAACGGGCCCGGTGGCGACTTCGCCGCACTGGCCGACTGCGAGTCGGGAGGGGACTACTCCATCAACACGGGGAACGGGTACTACGGCGCCTACCAGTTCTCCCTGTCGACGTGGCAGAGCCTGGGCTACGAGGGCTACCCCCACGAGGCCTCCC
>JAXDMK010000067.1:0-99176 GCA_034666105.1 Actinomycetota bacterium
CCAGGCGGACGAGGCGTTCGACGACTTGGCCCTCGGCCGGGCCGATGGCACCCCGGTGGGGGCCGCCGGCCAGGCGGAACCAGGCCACCCGCCGCCCGTCGAGGTCGGTGAGCGACGCCTGGACGGCGCCACCCCGGCGAGTGGCGACCGGGACTGCCGTCACGTGGTGGCGATCATGTCCTGGGGGCGAGCACCAGGCTGGCGTTGTGGCCGCCGAACCCGAACGAGTTCGACACGACGGGGCCCGCGGCCAGCGGGCGGGGCGCGCCATGGACGACGTCGACGACCAGTTCGGCCTCCGTGCGCTCGAAGTTGGCGGTGGGCGGGACCAGGCCCGCGCCCATGGCCAGGAAGGAGGCGACGGCCTCGGTGGCCCCGGCGGCACCGATGAGGTGGCCGGTGGCGCCCTTGGTGGAGGTGACGGGGGGACCGTCGTCGCCGAAGACCTTCAGCAACGCCTCCGCCTCGGCCGCGTCGTTCAGCTCGGTGGACGTCCCGTGGGCGTTGACGTGGGCCACCGCCGACGGCTCGATCCCGGCGTCGGCCAGGGCCAGGCGCATGCACTCGGCCGCGCCCACGCCCCCCGGTGACGGGGCGGTGATGTGGTAGGCGTCGGCGTTGCGGCCGTAGCCGGCGACCTCGCCGTAGATGCGGGCCCCCCGGGCGACGGCCCGGTCCCACCGCTCCAGCACCAGGAACGCGGCCCCCTCGCCGATGACGAAGCCGTCGCGGCCGACGTCGAAGGGCCGGGACGCCAGCTCGGGGGCGTCGTGGCGGGTGCTGAGGGCGCCCATGCGGGCGAAGGCGGCGATGGCGATCGGCGTGACCGCGGCCTCGCTGCCGCCGGCCAGGACCACGTCGGCCGAGCCCTCCCGGATGAGACGGGCCCCCTCCCCCACCCCGTGGGAACCGGCGGCGCAGGCGGTGGCGACGCAGAAGTTGGGACCGGTCCACCCCAGCTTCATCCCGATGAGGGCGGCCGTGGCGTTGGCCATCATCATGGGTACCAGCATGGGGCTGACCCGGGACGCGCCCTTGGTGAACAGCACCTGCTCCTGCGCCTCCTGGGTCATCAGCCCACCTACCCCGGTGCCGGCGACCACGCCGCAGCGGGCAGGGTCGACAGCCAGGTCCCCGGCGTCGGCCAGGGCGTCGGCGGCGGCGGCGAAGCCCAGCTGGGCCACCCGGTCGGACCGCTTGGCCTCCTTGTAGTCGAGGTAGGCCAGGGGGTCGAAGTCCACCACCTCGCACGCGAACTGCACGGGCAGGTCGGACGGGTCGAAGCGGCGGATGTTGGCCGCGCACGAACGGCCCTCGAGGAGGGTGGTCCAAAAGGTGTCGAGGTCGGAACCGGCCGGTGTCTTGACCCCCATGCCGACGACGGCGACGCGGGCCCTCTCCGCCGTCATCTGGGCCTCCCGGGTCATGCCCGGTCGGCGCTCTCGGCGGGCTCGCCCGCGGCGGCGGTCTCGCCATCCGACGCCGGAGCGCCGTCGGCGGCCGGGTCGGCAGAGCCGCCGGCGGCCGGCGCGCCGTCGGCGGCCGGGTCGGCGATCCCCAGCACCAGGTCGACCGCCTCGCCCACGGTGGTGATGCCGTCCAGCTTGTCCTCGGGGACGGAGATGGAGAAGCGCTCCTCCAGCGCCATCACGACCTCGACCAGGTCGAGGCTGTCGGCGTCGAGGTCGTCCTTGAAGCTGGACGTCTCGGAGACGATGCCGGGGTCGACCCCGAGCACGTCGACGGCCACCTCTTTCAGCTGCTCGAGGACTGTCGCGCGGTCCATGTGTCGAATTCCTCCTGAGGCGTCGTGTGATGGTGTCGCCCGAATGCATGACCGGGCTCGTGAAAAATGGGGAAAATCAGTGGCCCATGCCCATGCCGCCGTCGACGGGCAGGACCGCTCCGGACACGTAGCCTGCCGCGTCCGAGCACAGAAAGGCCACTGCGGCAGCCACCTCCTCGGGCGTGCCGAACCGGCCCAAGGGTACCTGCCCCGTCATTTGGACCCTTCGCTCGTCGCTGAGGGTATCGGTCATGGCCGTGACGATCGGCCCCGGGGCCACCAGGTTGACGGTGATGCCCCTCGACCCGAGCTCCCGGGCGACGGTGCGGGTGAGGCCGATCAGCCCCGCCTTGGCCGCCCCGTAGTTGGCCTGCCCGGCCGATCCGCTGAGCCCGACGACCGATCCGACCAGGACGATGCGCCCCCACCGGGCCCGGACCATGCCCGGGCTGGCCCGGCGCACCAGGTGGAAGGCGCCGTCGAGGTTCGTTCGCAGGACTTCGCCCCACTGGTCGTCGCCCATGCGCATCACGAGCCCGTCGCGGTTGATCCCCGCGTTCGACACCAGGACCTCGACCTTGCCCCACGTCTCCTCCACCCGGGCGAAGGCGGCGTCGACAGAGTCGGGCCGGCTGACGTCGACCTGCACCGCCAGCGCCTCGCCCCCCGTGCTCTCGATGGCCTGGCACGTCTCGGCCCCGGCGCCGGCGTCGGACCCGAAGCAGGCCGCCACCCGGTGGCCGTCCGCGGCCAGGGCCATGGCCACGGCCCGTCCGATCCCCCGGGACGCGCCCGTAACCAGGGCGACCCGCCCCCCCATCAGCGGTCCTGCCCCCAACGCAGCACGGCACTGGCCCACGACATGCCGGCCCCGAAGCCGGACAGCAGCACCAGGTCGCCGTCGTGCAGCCGGCCTTCGTCCGCCGCCTCGGCCAGCGCGATCGGCACCGAGGCAGCCGACGTGTTGCCGTAGCGCTCGATGTTCACGAACACCCGCCCGGAAGGGAAGCCCAGGCGGGAGGCAGCGCCCTCGATGATGCGCAAGTTGGCCTGGTGGGGTACGAAGAGGTCGATGGCGGCGGCGTCGAGGCCGGCCGCGGCCATGGCCTTCTCGGCCGAGTCGACGATGGCCCGCACCGCCCGCCGGTAGACCTCCCGACCCTCCATCTTCAGCCAGTGGTCGCCCGCAGCCACGCTCTCGGCCGTCGTCGGCAACCGGCTTCCACCGCCGGGAATGGCCAGCAGATGGGCGGTGGACCCGTCGCAGGCGAGGTCCCAGGACAAGAGGTTGGCCTCGGCGCTGGGCACCAGCACCACCGCCCCGGCGCCGTCGCCGAAGAGGACGCACGTGCTGCGGTCGGTGGGGTCGGCCACCCGGCTGAGGGTTTCGGAACCGATGACGAGCACCGGCCCGAACCCGCCCGCGGCCACCATCGACGCCCCCACCACCAGGGCGTACACGAACCCGGAGCAGGCGGCGTCGAGGTCGAAGGCGCCGCAGCGCAGGCCCAGCCCCTCCTGGACGAAGGCGGCGGTGGCCGGGATCGGCTGCTCGGGGGTGCAGGTGGCCACGATGCAGCACCCGATGTCGGATGGGCACAGGTCGGCCCGCTTGATGGCGGCGGCCCCCGCTTCGATGGCCAAGGTGGCCGTGGACTCGCCCTCGCCCGCCCACCGCCGCTCCCGAATGCCGGTGCGCTCGGAGATCCAGGCGTCGTTGGTGTCGACCATCCGGGCCAGGTCGTCGTTGGTGACCCGCCGCTCGGGTACCGCCATCCCCCACCCCGCGACCGCGACCGGGATGGCGCTGGGCGCGATGGCTCCCGCCATCAATGGGCCATGCGGAGCCAGGCCACCGGCTGGCCTTCGCGGACCCGCTCCCCCGCCGACGCCAGCAGGCCCATGAGGCGGCCGTGGAACGGGCTGCGCACCGGGGTGGAGTGGCCGATGCCGTCGACGAAGCCGATGACCTGCTCGCAGGCCACGTGGGCGCCGCCAAGGTCGTTCCCCTCAGGGTCGATCCCCTCAGGGTCGATCCCGACGGACCCGGGACCGTCGGTGGCACGGGCCTCGTCGACCGGGCGGAACTTCCCGGGGGCGGGCGCCAGGATGACCCGTTCGGGGACCATGAGCAGCTCTCCGTGAACCGATCCGGCTTCCATCACGCGACCTCCAGGAGAAGGGGGACGTCGCTCGGTGCGGCGACGTTGCGGGTGGTGACACCCGAGAGAGTTCGTCGGGCCAGTCCGCTCAGGACGGCACCAGGCCCAACTTCGAGAAAGGTACGGGCACCGAGCGCGGCAAGGGTCTCCAGAGATTCCCGCCAGCGTACTGGTGACACGAGATGCTGGCTCAACCGCTCGGGCCAGCCGTCGGCCCCACCGTGGGCTGCCGCGTCGGTGTTGGCCACCACCGGGGCCGCGGGGGCGGCGAAGGGGGTGGTCGCCATGTGGTCGAGGAGCTGGGCCGCGGCGGGGGCCATGAGGGGGGTGTGGAAGGCGGCTCCCACCTTGAGCGGCATCACTCGCTTCACGCCCAGGTCCCGGGCCCGCCCGGCGGCCGACTCGACGCCCTTGGGGGTGCCGCCGATCACGACCTGGCCGGGGGCGTTGTCGTTGGCCACCCAGCACGTGCGGCCGCCGGTGGTGGCTCCCGCGGCGGCCGCTTCGGCCTGTTCGAGGTCGGCCCCCAAGAGGGCGGCCATGCGTCCCGGACGGGCATCGGCCGCGGCCTGGGTGCAGTCGGCCCGCTCGGCGGCGAGGAGGACGCCGTCCTCCAGGGAAAGCGCGCCGGAGGCGATGAGGGCGGTGATCTGGCCCAGGGAATGTCCGGCGAAGGCGACGGGGGGCTCGTCGAGGACGGCCCGCACGGCCTCCCACGCCATCAACGAGGTGAGGAGGACGGCCAGCTGGGCCTCGCGGGTGCGGGCCAGGTCGTCGGCGTCGGCGTCGAGGAGGAGGTGTCCGAGGCCCTGGCCGAGGACGGATTCGGCCCGGGACACGACGTCCCACGCCGACGAGGCGCGCCAGACCTCACCCATTCCGGGGACTTGGGTCCCCTGGCCGGGGAAGAGCACAGCTATGGCCACCGTTCGTACGACCCGGAGGCACCCCATTGGGTTACATCCGGGTCACGTCCCGATGGCCAGCCGGGGGGCAACCAGTGACCGGAGGGGGCTACCGGTTGTCGAGGCCGGCCCGCAGCTCGGCCACGAAGTCGGCCGCGCCGTCTGGCCCCGCCCCCTCCAGCAGGCGGCGGACCAGGGCCGATCCCACGATGACGCCGTCGGCGGCGGCGGCCGCTTCCGCCGCCTGGGCCGGCGTGGACACGCCGACGCCGATGAGGACGGGCTTGTCGGTGACCGCCTTGAGACGCCTGCCCATGAGCGTGGCCGAGGTGGCCAGCGCCGACCGCTCGCCGGTGACGCCCATGATCCCGACCCCGTAGACCCAGCCCCGGCAGCGCTCGCAGATGGCGGCCAGGCGGTCGTCGGGCGTCGTGGGGGCGGCCAGCAGGATCGTCTCCACCCCCGCATCGTCGGCCGCGACGCCCCACCCGTCGAGCTCGTCGAGGGGCAGGTCGGGCACGATGGCGCCGGCGATGCCCTGATCGGCGAGCGACCGGGCGAAGCGGGTGTGGCCGGCCCGGAACACGAGGTTGTAGTAGGTCATCACCGCGATCGGGACGCCGCCGGCGTCCACCTTGCCCAGGGCGGTCACGATGGCGGCGGGGGTGATGCCGGCGGCCAGGGCCCGCTGGGAGGCCTCCTGGATCACGGGCCCGTCCATCACCGGGTCGGAGAAGGGGATGCCGACTTCGATCGCGTCGGCCCCGGCCGCGGCCACCGCCTCGACCACCGCCAGCCAGTCCGGGCCCAGGCCGCCGGTCACGTAGGGGACGAGGAGCTTGTGGCCTGCGTCCCGACGGGCACGCAGGGCGGCCTCGATGGCGCCCGAGGTCACCGGTGGCGTCACGGGCGACGGGTCACAGATGGAGCATCTCCATGACCTGGGCCACGTCCTTGTCCCCCCGGCCGGAGAGGGTGACGAGGACGGTGCAGCCGGCAGGCAGCTCGTCGGTGCCGGCGGCCCGGATCACCCACGCCAGGGCGTGGGCCGGCTCCAGGGCGGGGATGATGCCCTCCGTCTCGGCCAGGAGGCGCAGCGCCCGCAGGACCTCCCCGTCGGCCGCCGACACGTAGCGGGCCCGGCCCACGGACGAGAGGTGGGCGTGCTCGGGCCCGACCCCCGGGTAGTCGAGCCCGGCGGAGATGGAGTGGGCCTCCAGGACCTGGCCGTGCTCGTCTTGCAGGAGGAACGACTTGCTGCCGTGGACGACGCCCGGCACGCCCCGGCCGATGGCGGCCCCACCCTCGGGCTCGACGCCCACCAGGCGGGCGTCGGTGTCGACGAAGCCGGCGAAGGTGCCGGCCGCGTTGGAGCCGCCGCCCACGCACGCCACCACCACGTCCGGGTCGGCTCCGTCGAGCAGTCGGCGGCACTGCAGGGCCGCCTCCTCGCCCACGATGCGCTGGAACTCGCGCACCATCCAGGGGTACGGGTGGGGTCCCATCACCGAGCCCAGGCAGTAGTGGGTGGACTCGACGCTGGCCACCCACTCCCGCAGGGTCTCGTTGATGGCGTCCTTCAGGGTGCGGCTGCCGGAGGAGACGGGGATGACCTCGGCCCCCAGGAGCTTCATCCGGAAGACGTTGAGGGCCTGGCGCTCGACGTCGACCTCGCCCATGTAGACCCGGCACTCGAAGCCGAAGAGGGCGGCGGCGGTGGCGGTGGCGACGCCGTGCTGGCCGGCGCCCGTCTCCGCGATCATCCGCCGCTTGCCCATGCGCTCGGTGAGCAGGGCCTGGCCGATCACGTTGTTGAGCTTGTGGGAGCCGGTGTGGTTGAGGTCCTCCCGCTTGAGCAGGACCCGCACGCCGAGGCGCTCCGACAGCCGGTGGCACTCGGTGACGGGGGTGGGCCGCCCGCCGTAGTCACGGAGAAGACCCTCGTAGCGCTCGTGGAAGGCGGGGTCGGACCAGGCCTGGGTGAACGCAACCTCGAGCTCCCCGCACGCCGGCACCAGGGATTCGGGCAGGTAGCGGCCGCCGAAGTCGCCGAAGCGACCGCCGGCGGAAGGGTCGCGCATGAGTCCGCCGGAGACGGGGGCGGAGATGGGGTCGGTGAGCAAGGGCACCACGCTACGGCAACCGGCTCGGGCCGATGACGGGTTTGCCGCCGGCCGCGGCTGGCCGACGGACCGAGGTCGCCGGCGCATTCGCGGCGCGAATCGAGCGTCTGGCGCTCAGTTCGCGCCGCGGACCGAGCCGCGGCCTACAGGTCGTCCTGGTCGAAGGGGAGGTCGGCCTCGTCGACCAGTTCGTCGTCGTCGACCGCGGCGGGGTCGGTGTCGTTGACCGCGTGCTCGGCGGCGCGGGCGGCGACGATGAAGTTCCGCAGCTTGCGGGGGTCCTTGCGTCCGGGGGCCGCCTCCACGCCGGTGGCGACGTCGACGCCCCACGGGTGGACATGGGCGATGGCGGCGCCCACGTTGGCGGTGGTCAGCCCGCCCGCGAGCATGAGGCGGATGCCGCTCGGGACTTCGGCCAGGGCCCAGTCGAAGACCTTGCCCGACCCGGGCGCGGGCGAGTCGATCATGACCGCATCGGCCAGGTACTCAGCGGCCCGGGCCACGTCGGGGTCGCCGGCGGGAAAGGCCTTGATGAGGAACCGAACCCGTTGGCGCACGTGGAGGGTGTGTTCCACCGTCTCCCGCCCGTGGAGCTGGGCCCCGCCCAGGCCGGCCTGGTTGACGATGGCCACCACCCGCTCGGGGTCCTGGTTGCGGAACACGCCGATGGTGAGGATCTCCCGGGGCAGGCGCTTGACGATGTCGGCCACCCTGGAGGGCGACACCATCCGGGGCGACGGGGCGAACACGAAGCCCACCGCGTCGGCTCCCATGGCGACGGCGAGGAGGGCGTCCTCCTCACTCGTCGTCCCGCAGATCTTCACGAACACCGAGGTCCGACGCTACCGGCCGGCCCGGGATGAAGCGGAGATGGTTCCCTCCGCCGTCCCGCCTCAGCCGTCCAGCCGGTCGTTCTTGTAGTCGTCGTAGGCGGCCAGGTCGAGGAGGCCGTGGCCGGAGTAGGAGAAGAGGATCACCCGCTCGGCGCCCTCCTCCTTGGCCAGCAGGGCCTCGTCGACGGCGGCCCGGATGGCGTGGGAGGTCTCCGGCGCCGGGATCGACCCCTGGACCCGGGCGAACTGCAGCGCGGCCTCGAACACCTTGCCCTGGGGGTAGGCCACCGCCTCGATCCGTCCCGACTGGACCAGGTTGGAGACAAGGGGAGAGTCGCCGTGGTAGCGGAGGCCGCCGGCGTGGATGGGCGGGGGCATGAAGTCGTGGCCCAGGGTGTACATGGCCAGCAGCGGGGTCATGCCGGCGGTGTCGCCGAAGTCGTAGTCGAAGCGCCCGCCGGTGAGGGTGGGGCACGACGACGGCTCGACCGCCACCAGCCGCACCCCGGCGTCGGGGACGAAGGGAAAGGCGATCCCGCCGAAGTTCGAGCCGCCGCCGCACGAGCCGATGACGACGTCGGGCTTCTCCTCCCCCGCCGCCGCCAGCTGCTCCTTGGCCTCCAGGCCGATGACGGTCTGGTGCAGGAGGACGTGGTTGAGGACGGAACCGAGGGCGTAGTGGGTGTCGGGGCGGCTGGCGGCGTCGGCCACCGCGTCGCTGATGGCGGAGCCGAGGGAGCCGGGCGAGCTGGGATCGGCCACCGGCGACGGCTCGACTTGCCCGCCCCACGTCTCGATCATCACCCGCCGGTAGGGCTTCTGCTCGAACGACGAGCGCACCATGTAGACCTTGCACTCCAGGTCGAAGAGGGAGCAGGCGAGGGAGAGGGCACTCCCCCACTGGCCGGCGCCGGTCTCGGTGGCCAGGCGGGTGGTGCCGTCCTGCTTGTTGTAGAAGGCCTGGGGGATGGCGGTGTTGGGCTTGTGCGACCCGGCCGGCGACACTGACTCGTCCTTGTAGTAGATCCGGGCCGGTGTGCCGAGGGCGGCTTCGAGGCGCCGAGCCCGCACCAGGGGCGTGGGGCGCCACAGGCGGAGGATGTCGAGCACCTCGCCCGGGATGTCGACCCACGGCTCGGCGGTGACCTCCTGGCCGATGAGGGCCATCGGGAACAGGGGGGTGAGGTCGTCGGGGCCGATGGGCTGGCGGGTGCCGGGGTGGAGCGGGGGCTGGAGGGGCGTGGTGACGTGGGGGGCGACGTTGAACCAGGCCGACGGGATGCGGTCGGGCGGGAGGAGCCAGCGGGTCTGGTCGGAAACGGTCATGGGGACTCACCTCGGAGGGTTCGGAGGGCGGCGGCGGGGTCGGGCGCGGTGACCAGCTGCTCCCCCACCAGGATGGCGTCGTAGCCGGCCTCGGCCAGGGCGTCGACCTGGGCCGGCGTGTGGATGCCCGACTCGGCGATCTTCATGACTCCGTCGGGGATGAGGGTGGCCAGGCGGGCGGCCCGGGAGGGGTCGACGTCGAAGGTGCGCAGGTCGCGCTGGTTGACCCCGATGATGGTGGCGCCCGCCTTGAGGGCGATGGCCACCTCGTCGTCGTCGTGGACCTCCAGCACCGCGGCCAGGCCCAGTCCGTCGGCCAGGTTCCGCAGGCGGGCGAGGTCGCCCGGGTTGAGGGCGGCCACGATGAGGAGGACGGCGTCGGCGCCCATGGCTCGAGCGTCGGCCACGTCGCGGCCGTCGACGGTGAAGTCCTTGCGCAGGATGGGCAGGTCGGGGGCGGCGGCGCGGGCCGCAGCCAGGTCGTCGGGCGAGCCGCCGAAGAACTCAGCGTCGGTGAGCACGGACAGGGCCGACGCCCCCGCCGCCTGGTAGGCCCGGGCCAGGGTGGCCGGGTCGAGGTCGGGAGCCAGGTCGCCCTTCGACGGGGAGCGGCGCTTGATCTCGGCGATCACCGCCGGCCGGCCGGTGCGGGTGGCGGCCACCCGCAAGAGCCCCCGGAAGTCACGGGGGTCGGGGGCCTCGAAGGCGGCGGTCATCGTCGCGTCGAGCCACCGCTTGTCGGCCTCGGCCGCCCGGCGGTGGGCGGCGATGATCTGGTCGAGGACGGTGGGCATCGGGCCGATCGTACCGACCGCACCATCCGCGTGAGGCCCGCGCCACCCTGGGATGATCGGCCTTCGTGGACGGGCTCGACGGACTCGGACTGAAGGGATTGGACGGAGGACCGTTCTCCACCGTGCTCGCCGATCCCCCGTGGCGCTTCTCCCACCGCACCGGGAAGGTGTCGCCCGAGTACCGCCGCCACGCCCGCTACGGCACCATGCGCACGCCGGCCATCGCCGCCCTGCCGGTGGCGGACGCGGCCGCCCCCGACGCCCACCTCTACCTGTGGGTACCCAACGCCCTCCTGGCCGACGGGCTGGAGGTGATGGCGGCGTGGGGCTTCACCTACAAGGCCAACCTGGTCTGGCACAAGGTCCTGGCCGACGGCCGCAGCGACCGGCGGGGCGTGGGCTTCTACTTCCGCAACGTCACCGAGATGGTGCTCTTCGGGGTGCGGGGCAGCCTGCGCACGCTGGCCCCCGGCCGGCGCCAGGTGAACCTGCTCGCCACCCGCAAGCGGGAGCACTCCCGGAAGCCGGAGCAGCTCTACGACGTGGTCGAGGCGTGCAGTCCCGGTCCCTTCCTCGAGCTGTTCGCCCGCTACCCCCGCCTGGGGTGGACGGCCTGGGGCGACGAGGTGGCCCAGCTCACAGAACCCTCACAAGAGGTCGCGCGACCATAGGACGTGGCTGACGCGGGGACGATCGTGGTGGTGGAGGACGACCAGCACATCGCCGACCTGGTCGAGCTCTACCTGCGCCAGGAGGGCTTTCGGGTCGTGCAGGCGGCCGACGGCCAGCGGGGCCTCGATGCGGTGCGCGACCAGCGGCCCCGGATGGTGATCCTCGACGTGGGCCTGCCCCTGGTGGACGGTCTGGAGGTGTGCCGGCGGCTGCGGGCCGACAGCGACGTCCCCATCCTCATGCTCACCGCCCGGGACGGGGAGATCGACCGGGTCCTGGGCCTGGAGATGGGCGCCGACGACTACGTGGCCAAGCCGTTCTCCCCCCGGGAGCTGGTGGCCCGGGTGCGGGCCATCCTCCGCCGGGCGGAGGGGGCGGCCCCGGGGGCCGGACGGGCGGGCGTGCTGCTGGCGGGTGACGTGGAGGTCGACGTCGGCCGGCGGGAGGCCCGGGTGGACGGGGCCGTCGTCGCCCTCGCCACCCGCGAGTTCGACCTCCTCCGCTACCTGGCCGAGAACGAGGGACTGGCCCTGTCCCGACAGCAGATCCTCGACGCCGTCTGGGGCCGGGACTGGTACGGCGACGAGCGCACCATCGACGTCCACGTCGGCCAGCTGCGCAAGAAACTGGGCCCCGCTCTCCCCCTGGCCACCGTGTGGGGCGTCGGGTACCGGCTCGGATGAAGCCGTCCACCCGAACCGGTGACGCCGAGCGCCCTCTGCGGGCGGTAAGTGTCACCAGTTCCAGGCCGGGACGCGGGTGACCCGGCGGCTGGTCGTCACCATCGTGGCGGTGGTGGCGGCGGCGCTGGCGGTGGCCAGCATCGGGACGGTGGTGATCCTCCGGCTTGAGGCGCGGGCCCAGGTCCGCACCGAGCTGGGCGACCAGGCGGGGCGCCTGGCGTCGAGGGTGGAGACGGTGCAGGCGCCGGGAGCGCTGGCGGCGGTGGCCCGGGCCCTGCGCCTGGAGGGAGCCGCCGTCCTCCGGCTCGAGCCCGACGGGCGGCTACGGGGGGTCCCCCCGGCCGGGATCACCATGGACGATCTCGATCCGACCCGCCTGCGGGCCGGCCGCACCATCACCGGCGTGGCCCCGGGCGGGCTCGCCTACGCCGCCGCGCCGGCCGAGCGGGCCGCGTCGACGGTGGTCGTCGTCCTCACCCGCCAGGTGAGCACCGGCCGGCCCGTGCTCGGACCGTGGTTCCTGGTGGCGGTGGTGGCCACCCTGGCCCTGGCCGCGGCGGTGGCCGGCAACCTGGCCCGCCGCCTCACCCGGCCGCTGCGGGAGGCGCAGGAGGCCACCCGGCGCATCGCCGAGGGCGACCTGGCCGTGCGGGTGCCGGAGGACGAGGGCGACGGGGCCGAACTGGCGGGGCTGGCCCGGTCGATCAACGCCATGGCCGAGAGCCTCGAGCGGTCGCGGGGCATGGAGCGCCAGTTTCTCCTGTCGGTGTCGCACGACCTGCGCACCCCGCTCACGTCGATCCGCGGCTTCGGCGAGGCCCTGGCCGAGGGGCGGGCGCCCGATCCCGCCCACGCCGGCTCGGTGATCACGGCCGAGGCCCGCCGCCTGGAGCGGCTGGTGGGCGACCTGCTGGAGCTGGCCAAGCTCGACGCCCGCCGCTTCTCCCTCGACCTCCGGGCAACCGACGTGGCCGAGGTGGTGTCGGACACGGTGGAGGGGTTCCGCCCCGCGGCCGAGCGGGCCGGCGTGGCCCTCGACATCGACCTGGGGACGGGACCGGCCCGGCCCGCGGCCACCGCGTCGGCCGACCCCGACCGCCTGGCCCAGATCGTGGCCAACCTGGTGGAGAACGCCCTCAAGTTCGCCACCGCCTGCATCTCCGTCTCCGTCGCCGCCGACGGCCTGAGCGTGGTGGTCGACGACGACGGCCCCGGCATCCCCCCCGCCGACCTGGCCCACGTCTTCGAGCCCTTCTACCAGTCGGGCCGGGCCGCGGTCCGCCAGGTCGGCTCCGGTCTCGGGCTGGCCATCGTGGCCGAGCTGGCCGCGGCCATGGGCGGGTCGGTGCGGGCCGAGAGGATCGCGCCCGGGGGCACGCGGGTGGTGGTGACGCTCCTCCGCTGGCGGGCGGCCGCGCCCGTCGGTTAGGGGGTGGTGGTGGCGGGAGCGGCGGGCCCCGCCGGCGCCGGCGGGGCCGGGGTGCACGGGGGGAGGACCAGGGCCGACGAGGCGTTGCCCACGACGATCGAGGCCGGGAACTGCCCCGGCAGGATGCACCGGACCTGCCACGACGCGACCCCGGCGCTGTTGGAGACGAGGACCGGGGTCGACTCCAGGCTCACGCCGGAGGACAGGTTGAGCTGGACCCGAACCCCGGGCTGGGGCGTGAAGGTGACCGCGCCGTTGGCGTCGACGCCGCCGGTGCCGAAGCGGACGGTCACGATCGCCGGCAACCCGACCAGCGGCGGGTTGGGGTCGATGGTGGCGGTGATGCCGTTGGTTCCCACCCGGGCCAGGGTGGTGGTGAGGGTCTTCGTCTCGTCCGCGGCCAGGAAGAACACGTCGGCCGCGCTCTGGGCCAGGTCGGGGGGACGGTAGATGGTGACCCGGTAGGAGCCGCCGAGGATGGAGTCGACCGACCACGCCCCCGCCTGGGACCGGGCCTCGGCGGTGGCCACCGCCGAGCCGATGAACCGCTCGACCTTGACGATGGCGCCGGTGACCGGCCCCTCGGGCCCGTTCACGGTGCCCACGATGCGCGCCGTTCCCGGTCCCATGGCCGTGGCCAGGCTGGTGACGGTGCGGGGAGTCCCCCGGGCGATGGTGGTCTCGGGGACGGAGCTCGGCGGCGGGGCGGTGGAGACCTCGATCACCCCGGTGGTCGGCGGGGTCGTCGTCGACGGGGCCGGCTTCTTGCCCGACCCGCCGCCGCACGCCGTCGCCACCAGGGCGGCCACCAACAGGGGGAACAGCCTCCTCACCGGCCGCCTCAGGACACGAGGGGGAGGACGAGAACCTGGGCGCGGGCGGTGCCGCCGTCCCAGCGCAGCTCCACTTCGGCCGGCGGCTCGACCGCCCGGCGCACGTAGGCCAGCGCCACCGCCGCCCCGAGCCGGGACGAGTGCGGGGCCACGCTCGTCAGAACACCGACCTCCTTGGCCGCGTCGCCGACGGTGTGGACGGTGGCTCCCACCGGCGGCACCACGTCGCCCGCGACCACGATGCCCCGCAGCCGGCGGGGGACGTTGCCACCCCGGGAGTCGATGCGGGCCACCAGCTCCTGGCCGGTGTAGCACCCCTTGGTGAAGCTCACCGAGCGGTCGACGATGCCGGCCTCGGCGGGGATGGTGGACTCGTCGAGCTCGTGCCCCATCACCGGCACGCCCGCCTCGATGCGGGCCACCTCGTAGTCGTCGACCGAGACGACCGGGATCCCTCCGGGCGCGACCACGTCGGCCACCGGGCCGACCAGGTCGACACCGGGCAGCCCCGGCCAGTCGGCGGGCAGCCCGCCGTCGGGTACCGCCTGGTGGGCGCCGGGGCCCCGAACGGCCAGGCACTTCCAGCCCTCCTGCACCTCGATGTCGGCCTTCACCCGCAGCTTGAAGCGATTGAGGCGCTCGACCACCGCCGGCGCCCACCCGCCGTCGGTGTCGAGGACGTACTCCTCGGCGCCGGTGCGGGTGAAGCGGAGGAGGGCGACCACCTTGCCCTGGGGCTGGAGGAGCAGCGTCCACGCCGAGGTGCCGACGGGGACGTCGACCTGCTGCGACAGCTGCCCCTGGAGGAACTTCATGGCGTCGGGACCCGCCACCCGGACGAAATCGCGGGGCAGGTCGACCACGCCGACGCTGTCGTGAAGGTCAGGCACCGGCTGCCACCTGTCTCGAGACCCGCATCCGGCGGGCGGCGGGGACGGCCGCCAGCAGGGCGGCCGCCTTGTTGTGGCACTCGTCGTCCTCGGCCGCGGGGTCGCTGTCGGCCACGATGCCGGCCCCCGCCTGCACCGACGCCCGCCCGTCGGCGGCCACGAACATGGTGCGGATGGAGATGGCGGTGTCAAGGTTGCCGGAGAAGTCGAGGTAACCCACGACGCCGGCGTACGGGCCCCGCTTGGTCGGCTCGAGGGCGTCGATGATCTCCATGGCCCGGACTTTCGGGGCACCCGACACCGTCCCCGCGGGCAGGGTCGCCCGCAGCACGTCGATCGGCCCCTTCCCTGGCGCCAGCCGCCCCGACACCTGCGACGTGAGGTGCATCACGTGGGAGTAGCGCTCGAGCGTCATCAGCTCGTCGACCTTCTCGGTGCCGAAGGTGACCACCCGGCCCACGTCGTTGCGGGCCAGGTCGACCAGCATGATGTGCTCGGCCACCTCCTTGGGGTGCTCCCGCAGCTCGCCCCCGAGGCGGCGGTCCTCCTCCGGCGTGGCCCCCCGCTTGCGGGTGCCGGCGATGGGACGGGACACGACCACCCCGTCGCGCAGCTGCACCATGGGCTCGGGCGACGAGCCGACCACGGTGATGGACGGGTGGCGCAGGAAGTACATGTAG
Organism: Actinomycetota bacterium; assembly: GCA_034666105.1. Classification (GTDB taxonomy): domain Bacteria; phylum Actinomycetota; class Acidimicrobiia; order Acidimicrobiales; family AC-14; genus JAXDMK01. The sequence continues at coordinate 15,117 of JAXDMK010000067.1, forward strand.
GGGCTGGGGTTGACCTGACGCAGGACCCGGTAGACGTCGAAGGGGTCGGCGTCGAGGTCGAGGTCGAAGCGCTGGGAGAGCACCACCTGGAAGATGTCGCCGGCCAGGATGTGCTCCTTGGCCACCTCCACCGCGTCGGTGTAGGCCCGCCGGCCCACCACCGAGCGCACTTCGGGAAGGGGGTCGGACGGGTCGGGGGGCGTGGCCGGCGTGTAGGGCAAGGGCCGGCCGAGGTCGTCGGCCATCGCCTGGAGGCGGACCTGGGCCTCGTCGTAGAGCCGGTCGAGGTGGTCGACGTCGAGCGCGCTGTCGCCCACCCGGACGTTCTCGATGAGCACCACCCGCTGCCGCCAGTGGTCGAAGGCGGCCACGTGGCCGATGACCGACAGGACGGCGTCGGGATGGCCGAGGTCGTCGGGGGGTGGGGACGGGAGGTGCTCGACCTCCCGCACCACGTCGTAGCCCAGGTAGCCGACGACGCCGCCGTGCAGCGGGGGCAGGTCGGGCAGCACCGGCGACCGGTAGACGGAGAGGAGGCCCTCCACCGCGGCCAGCACGCCCCGGTCGAGGGGGACGCCCGCCGGCACCGCCCCGTCGGCCTCGATGCGCCCGTTGCGGGCCACCAGGGTGAGCGAGGGGTCGCGCCCCACGAACGAGAACCGGCCCCACGTGTCGCCGTGCTCCACCGACTCGAGCAGGAAGCTGGGGGCGGCGTCGGGACCGTCGCCGGCGAGCTTGAGGTAGGCCGCCACCGGCGTCTCCAGGTCGGACACCAGCTCCCGCCACACGGGAACGACGGTGTGGCCGGCGGCGAGGGCGCGGAAGTCGTCCCGGCTGAGATCCACTACTCCTCAGCTGCCGACGGGTCGCCGAACCGCCGGTAGAAGCAGCTGCGCTCCCCGGTGTGGCAGGCGCCCCGACCCTCCTGCTCCACGACCAGCAGCAGGGTGTCGCCGTCGCAGTCGTAGTATGCCTGGCGCACGAACTGGCGGTCGCCCGAGGTCTCCCCCTTGCACCAGTACTCCTCGCGGGACCGGCTCCAGAACCACGTGCGTCCCGTCTCCAGCGTGAGTCGGAGCGACTCCTTGTTCATCCAGGCCAGCATGAGGACGGCCCCGGTGCCCTCCTCCTGGACGATGGCGGGCACCAGGCCGTCGGCGTTGAAGGCGACGGCCGCGAGGTCGTCCTCGTCGATCCGGATCGGAGTGGCCACAGGCACCGGGCCATCGTACGGCAGCCGATCCGCCAATCACCCCATTCCCCAGCCCCTTGACGGCGGGCACAGGCCGCCTCAACCACCCCGGGCGGTGACGGCCAGGGAGTGGGCCAGGCCGGCGGCGAACAGGCCGGGCTCGATGGCGGGGACGGGGGTGGGCACGTTGCGGTCGACTGTGGTGCCGGTGCCGAGTTGGCCGAAGTAGTTCCAGCCCCAGGCCGTCATCCGCCCGTCCCTGCCGATGGCGAGCGTGTGATAGCCGCCGGCGGCGATGGCGACGACGCCGTCGAGGAAGTAGGCGTTGTCGTTCCCCCGGCCCCGCACCGCGGTGGGAATGCCCGTGCTGTAGGTGTTGGCGATGCCGAGTTGGCCGACGTTGTTGAAGCCCCACGTCTCGACCATGCCCCATCGCTGGAGAGCGACGCTGTGGTAGGCGCCGGCGGCGATGGCGGCTATGTTCAACAGCGGCGGAATCATCTTCGGGACCAGATCCCACAGGGCCGCGGACCCGCTGCCCAACTGGCCGAAGTTGTTGTAGCCCCACGACCACACCCGCCCGTCGGCGGTGAGGGCGAGGCTGTGGAAGTAGCCGGCCGCAACCGCCACCACCCCGGTCGGAGCGGCCAGGCGAACGGGCACCAGGGTGCCGACGTTGGTGCCGGTGCCGAGCTGGCCCACGTGGTTCAGGCCCCATGCCCACACCTCTCCCGTCCTGGTGACGGCGAGGCTGTGGGTGACGCCGGCCGCCACCGCCACCACGTCGTGCAGGCCCGCCACCTTCACCGGGACCAGGCGGTCGGTGGTGGTTCCGTCGCCCAACTGGCCGTACTTGTTCCAGCCCCAGGTCCACACCGAGCCGTCCTCGGTGACGGCCAGGCTGTGCTGGTAGCCGGCGGCCACGGTCGTGACGTGCGACAGCCCGGCCACCACGGTCGGAGTGGACCGGTTGGCGGTCGAGCCGATGCCGAGCTGGCCCACGTGGTTCAGGCCCCACGTCCGCACGGTCCCGTCCCGGTTGGCGGCCACGTTGTGGAACCCGCCGGCGACCACCGAGGCCACGTCGGTGAGGACCGGCGCCGGCGACGGCGCCACCGCGGGTACGGCCCCGACCCCGCCCGGGCCCGTTCCCAGCTGGCCGTAGTTGCCCAAGCCCCACGTCCGCAGGTCGGTGGTCGACCGCAGCACCGAGAGCCCGCTGAGGTAGGCCACCAGGATGTCGGGGAGCCCGTCGCCGTTCACATCCCCCGTCGTCACCGCCTGCGGGGACGGGGAGTCGAAGTCCCGCTGGGTGGCGAGGCTCCCGTCGGCCTGCTGCACGAGGACGCTGACGTTCTGGACGAGATCGGTGCGGCCGTCGCCGTTCATGTCGGCCGCCACCAGACCACCGCCCTTGCCCGCGTAGCGCACCGGCGGCGCCAGCGTCCCGGCCGGAGTCTGGGCGAACACCCGCACTTGGGGCGCCGTGCTTCCCTCGACGGCCCACGCCACGTCGCTGCGGCCGTCGCCGGTGAAGTCGCCGACCGAGATCCCGCCCGGGAAGTAGTCGCCGGGCCCCGGGGGGTAGGGGACGGGCGGGGCCCACTCGCCGCCGGTGCGACCGGCGACGACCGAGAAGCCCCCGTCGACGCGGCCGACGATGTCGGTGAGCCCGTCGCCGGTGACGTCACCCGTGTGGATGCCCCGGTACCGGCGTTCGAGGATCTCCCGGGCCGGCTCGAACGTCCCGTCGCCCCGGCCGATCAGGGTGACCACGTTGGTCAGCGTCTCCACGATCACGTCGAGACGTCCGTCCTGGTCGATGTCGGCCGCGACCACCTGTTGGGGCCCGTACAGCTCCTCCAGTCGGGCGGGGAGCAGGCCGCCGTCGCGTTGGAGGAACACGTCGATCCCGTGGTCGGAGGCGACCAGGAGGTCGCTTTGGCCGTCGCCGTCGACGTCGGCCGCGGCGGCGCCCATCTCGTCCAGGTTGTGGGTGGCATGGGTCGACATCCTGACCGGAGCCGACAGCCCGCCCGCTGCGGTCTGGGTGAAGAGGAAGACGCCGTGGTCGTTGGCCGCGTCGAAGGAGAAGCTGGCGGTCACGGCCACGTCGTCCCGACCGTCGCCGGTGAAGTCGGCGCTCACGACGGACTCGGGATGGGAGCCGAGGAGGTTGAGGTCGGAAGAGGCGAACGTCGGCGGCGCCTGGGGCGCGCGCTGGGCGGCCAGGGGGACGGTCGTCGTCGTGGTGGTGGTCGTGCTGGTCGTCGAGGTGGTCGACGTGGTCGTGGTCGTGGTCGTGGGGGGTGGCGGAGGAGGAGGGGGCGGCGGCACGTTGGCCGTGTCATTCAGGATGTCGAGCTCCCAGCAGCTCACCACCACGGTCGAGAACGGTGACGAAGGGTCCTCCACCCGCAGCCGCCACTGGCCGCCGGTGGGGCCGCCCCGCAGCCCGGACAGCCGCGCCGCCGGCCGGAAGACGCCGGCGTAGGGAGACGGCGCCGACCAGATCGGGACCGGGGCCTGATCGTCGAGCTCGGTGAAGGGGCCGGTGCAGTCGGGAGGATCGGTCGACCGCTCGACGATGCCGCGTTGGTCTACCACCCGGACCTCGGTTCCATCGGGGGCGACGAGGGTGACGTTGACGTCGAAGAAGTCCGTGTGACTGATGTGCAATCGGACGTCGACGTCGACGATGCCGGCGTTGTCGGGGACGGTGAGGGCGAACTCCGCCGTCTCCGGACCCCTGACCGATCCCGACATGGCGCCGCTGCTGTACGTGGTGGTGACGGTGTTCGGACGGGCGACGACCTGGATGGCCGCGGTCGACGTGTCGCCCGACGGCTGGGTGTCGCGGCCGACGCTGCCGGCGACGGCGGTGAAGGTGGCGGGACCCGGCGCCACCCCGGCCTCGGATCTCACGAGGACGGTCGCGCTGGCCCCGCGGGCCACGGTCCCCAGGGCGCACGACACCTTGTTCGACTCGGTGAGCGCGCACGCCCCCTGGCTGGCGGCGATCGACAGGATGGCGAAGTCGGCCGGAAGCTGGGCCGTGGCCTCCACGTAAGGGGCGTCGTCGGGTCCGCCGTTGGTGACGAGGATGGTGGCCTCAGTGGCGGCGACCACGGGAACCGGGTCGGGCCCGGCCGCCACGCTCACGGTCAGCTCGGACGTGAGGGAGTTGAGGTCCTTCGGGATCTTGGCGAAGCGAACGTCGGGCTGGTTCCGGTGGCCCAGGTGGGGGTCGCGGTTGTCGGTCCACGTGAGGTAGAAGAACTGCCCGTCGGCCACGATCTGGTCGGAGCTGCCCATGAACGTCCGGCCCACCAACGGGTCCTGGGCGACGACGGGCGGGTAGCTGACTCCGAGGGCGAAGTCCCGGCCGAACGTCACCGTCGAGCCGCTCACGTCGCCGATGACCGCCATGTGGCGGATCAGCCAGTCGTCGACCCGCCGGTCGTAGAACCCGACGACCACATTCGTCCCGTCGGGCGAGACCGCGATCGAGGGCATGAACTGGTCGGACAGGCCGGTGTCGGTGTCCACCCGCTCGGGCGGCGACCACGTGACGCCGTGGTCGTGGGAGACGGTGAGGTACACGTTGGCCCAGTCGGTCGAGACCTCCGACAGGTCGTTGTAGACGAGGTAGACGTCGCCGTTGACGGGGTTGGCCGCCATCTGGGGGAAGGCGTTGGTGCGGAAGCCGCCCCAGAGCTCCAGGTTCCCGTTGCCGCCGTAGGCCCGGAGGTCGGCCACCGTGACCTTGGGCTCCCAGGTCCGGCCCTGGTCGGTGGAGCGGCGGAACTGCACCTTTTGGCCGAGCCCGTACGAATAGGGGCTCTCGTGGTAGGCCACCAGCACCGAGTGGTCGGGGGCGATGGTGACGAATGGGCCCTGGCCGCTGTACACCTGGAAGGCGGAGATGTCGGTCGCGGCCCACGTGGTCCCGCCGTCGGTGGAGCGGTTGAGGTAGAGCGCCCCGCCCAAGGGGCCCCCGTAGTGCCGCCACACCAGGTAGACGGTGCCCTGACCGGGCCCGGGGAAGTTGTCGACCGTCAGCCACAGGCGGTCGAGGAGGTCGCCCCGACCGGCGAAGTTGGGCGTGGGGTTCACCGGCGGGCCGAACGTGACGCCGCCGTCGTCGGACCGGAACAGTTGGAGCTGGTCGAGTCCGGTGTAGCTCATGGTGGCCATGTACACCCGCCCGGTGGTCGTGTCGGATGCGAGCTGGGCGTTGCTGCCGTCGCCGGCCCTGCTCGCCGGCAGCTCGCCGCGGTCGGTGAACGACACGCCGCCGTTGGTCGACACCGAGTAGCCGGTGCGGTGCTCGCCGTGGGCGAGCGACCCGGAGTCGGAGAAGGCGGCCACCACGTTGCCGCCGGAGAGGGCGACCGAGGTCCCGGCCTGGGTGTCGGACTCACCGTCGGTACTCGGATCGTTGACGAGGGAGGAAGGGTCGGACACGCCGCCGGGGGGCGTCGTGCCGGGTATCGCCGCCGGCGGGCCGGGGACGGGCCGGTCGGCCTCGGCGTGGCCGGAGCGGGCGTCCGGGCCGGGATCCGACGCCGCGTTTTCGGCTGACGCGGGAGCGGACGAGGGCTCGGCCGTCGCCACCGTGCCATTGGCGGACACGGTCTGGAGGCCGGCGCCACCGACAGCCGAGGCCAGAGCCATGGCCAGGGCCAGCCACGAGCGCCGGAGCACGCCCGGCGCCGGCCCCCTCCGGGGCGCGCTCGGGTTGGGCCGGGTGCCTGCTCTACCCATCGTGCTCCCTCCGACCCGAAGGCCGGCCGCCGAGGCGGCACTGGCGCCGAGCCGGATGGCGCGACAACCTCCTGCCTTATCGGCCTCCGGACGTCGAACCTGGAGCACAAGAGCCGTCGACGTCGCCGACCTGCACGACATCTCCATTTCCCGCGCAGGACTCCTGCACTTCCCGTCCGTATCCTTCGGTAGGTGCAACAGCGAACGGTGGTCGTCATCGAGGACGAGGCTTCCATCGCGTCGGCGGTTGCGGCCCGGCTGCGGAGCGAGGGGTTCCGGGTGGAGGTGGCGGCGGACGGGCCGTCGGGCGTCGCCCTGTGCCAGGACCTGCGCCCCGACCTGGTCGTCCTCGACCTCATGCTTCCCGGCCTCGACGGCCTCGACGTCTGCCGCCAGGTGCAGCGCGACCGTCCCGTGCCCGTCGTGATGCTGACCGCCCGGGACTCGGAGACCGACATCCTCGTCGGCCTGGCCGTGGGCGCCGACGACTACGTGACCAAGCCCTTCTCGCCCCGGGAGCTGGTGGCCCGGGTCCACACCGTGCTCCGGCGGGCGGAACGGGCGCTGGTGTACCCGGGCACGGTCCTCCGGGTCGGCGACCTCGAGATCGACCCCGCCTCCCGCCGGGTGCGGAAGGGCGAGGTTGAGATCCACCTCACGCCCACCGAGTTCGATCTGCTGGTGTGGATGGCGTCGCACCGGGGGACCGTGCACACCCGCGACCAGCTCCTGGCCCAGGTGTGGGGCTACCGCGACGGCTCCGGCGCCCGCACCGTCGACTCCCACGTCCGCGCCCTGCGCCGCAAGCTCGGGCCCGACGTCGTCCGCACCGTGCACGGCGTGGGGTACGGGCTGGAGGATCGCGCCGGATGACGGGGCCGTGGTGACGGTCCGGCCGCTCGACCCGCTCAAGTCGATCAAGATGAAGCTGGGGGCGGTGATCGTGGCCGCGGTGGCGGTCACGGTGCTGGTGGTATCGGTGGGACGGGGGGCGGGGATGTCGGCCGTGGCCAGCGCCCTGCTGGCCGGCGCCCTGGCCCTGGGGCTGGTGCAGATCCTGGCCCGGGGGATGACGTCGCCCCTGCGGGAGATGGCCTCCGCGGCCCGGGCCATGGCCCGGGGCGACTACGGCCGGCGGGTGACGGCCACCTCCCGGGACGAGGTGGGCGAGCTGGCCCGGGCCTTCAACGCCATGGCCGTGCAGCTGGCCGAGGTCGACCGGGTGCGGCGGGACCTGGTGGCCAACGTCTCCCATGAGCTGCGCACGCCCATCACCGCCCTCCGGGCCAACCTGGAGAACCTGGTCGACGGGGTGGAGCCGGCCGACGGCGAGACCCTGCGCACCATGCTCCGCCAGACCGAGCGCCTGGGCGGGCTGGTGGCCCAGCTCCTCGACCTGTCCCGCCTGGAATCGGGCTCGGTGCCGTTGCAGCGCCAGCCGTTCGCGGTCGAGGCCGTCCTGGAGGACGCGGCGTCGGAGTCCCGCCTGCACGCGCCGGGCGTGGAGGTGTCGGTGGTGATCGAGTCGCCCGACCCGGTGGCCGACGGCGACCCGGCCCGGGTCCATCAGGTGGTGGCCAACCTCCTCGACAACGCGGTGCGCTACTCGCCGCCGGGCGGCACCGTCGAGCTGCGGGCCCGCCGGGGCAAGGGCACCGTCACCATCGAGGTCCGCGACCACGGCCCCGGGATCAGCGAGGAGGACTCGACCCGCGTCTTCGAGCGCTTCTACCGGGCCGACGCGTCCCGGTCGTCGAGCCACGGCGGGGCCGGCCTGGGCCTGGCCATCGCCCGGTGGATCGTCGACCTCCACGGGGGCGAGATCCGGGCCGAGCATGCCCAACCCACCGGCTGCCGCATGGTTGTCGTCCTCCCCGCCGGACGCACATGACGAGCCGATCGAGGAGGAGTCGCCCGTGAACACGCTCGAGGAACTGCAGGACAGCCTGGCCGTCCGGCGGACGGCCGACGGGGCGACCCTGGCCGCGGTGGCGGTGGCCGCGGTGCTGACCGACGTGGCCGTGCGGTCGGGGCCGGACGGGCTGGCGGGGGCGCTGCTGGTGGCGCTGGTGGCGGCGGGGCTGGTGCTGAGCGGCCGGGTGGCCAATTCCCAGGCCCGGGCCGTGGCCGCGGGCGCGGTCGCCTTCGGCGTGTGCCTGGCCGCCCGCACGAGTCCGTGGCTGCTCCCCCTCGACGTCCTGGCCGTGGGCGGGCTGCTCGTGCTGGCCGCGTCGTTCGCCGCCGGCGGAAGCGTCCTCGACCTCACCGTGCCCGCGGCCGTCACCCGGGGCGTGCACGCCGTCGTCCACGGGCTCACCGCACCCGCCTTCCTCGTCGCCGGGCGGGGCGGTCGGGTCACGTCCCGCCGGGCGATGGCGGCGGCTCGGGGGGTGGCACTGGCCGTGCCCGTGCTGGCCGTGCTGGGCGTGCTGCTGGCGTCGGCCGACGCCGTGTTCGCCGGCTTCTTCACCGGCTGGGACCTGCTCACACCCATCCAGCACGGGGTGCTGCTCGTGATCGGGGCGTGGGGCATGGCCGGGTTGCTACGGCTGGCGTCGGCGTCGCCCGCACCCTCGTTGGGACGGGTCGGCTACCGCCTCGGCCGCACCGAGGCGACGATCGTCCTCGGGTCGGTGGTGGTCCTGTTCGCCGCCTTCGCCGTGGCCCAGGTGGTGGCCGCCTCGGAGGGCGGGCGCCACGTCATCGAGACCTCGGGCCTGACCTACGCCGAGTACGCCCGCACCGGCTTCTTCCAACTCCTGGCAGTGGCGGCCATCACCCTGGCCGTCCTGCTCGGCCTGCGAGCGGCCACCGACCTGTCCGACCCCGCCGACCGGCGCCGGTTCACGGTGCTGGCCGAGGCCGCGGTCTCACTCACCCTGGTCATCGTGGTGGTGGCCGTCGCCCGCCTGGGCCTCTACGAGGACGCTTTCGGCCTGACCATGCTGCGCCTGTACAGCAAGGTCTTCGCCGTCTGGATCGGGGTCGTGTTCGTCCTACTGGCCGTCGACCTGGCCGGTGCCGGCCGGGTGCGGTCGTGGCTCCCCCCGGTGGCGGTGGCGGCCGGCCTGGTCGGTCTGCTGGCGCTCAACGGGGCCAACCCGGAGGCGGTCGTGGTCCGTCACAACGTCGCCTTCGCCGAGCGCACCGGCCGGTTCGACCCCGACTACCTCACCGAGCTGTCCGACGACGCCGTCCCCGCCCTCGTCAACGCCCTCCCCCGCCTCGCCCCCGCCGCCCGCCAGGTGGTGCTCGACCGGGTGTGCACCATGGGCTCGGCGGGCCGGCCCCGGCGCTCGTGGTGGTCGTACAACGGCGCCCGGGACGCCGCCGTCGAGGCCCGCAACTCGGTGTGCACCGCTGGCCCGAAGTAGGCCGAGAGCGGAGTCAGCCGCGTTTGGCGCGGGTACGGATCGTGCGGATCGTGCGGGGGTTCCAGACGGGACCGAGCGCGGCGAAGGCGGCAAACGTGACCGCCCAAAGCCAGTCGCCCCCGACCGCGCCGATCACGGCGGCCAGGAACTCCACTGCCGTGAGCACCCAGAGGAATCGCCCGGTGCGCCTGATCGAGTCCTCGGTCCAGTCTCGACGCAGTCCTGTGCGGCGGTCCAGATCGTCAAGCCGGTTCCAGCCACGCCAGTCGAGGAACCCCATGCGTGACGAGGTTAGCGAGGGCGCCCTCTTGGGCCTGAGATCCCAAGCGGCAGGAGCCTCCCGCTCGTATGCGGTCAAGTACGCTCGCTGCCCGCCGACAACGACGTCATGATCCTCGGCGTGACCGACCCGGCGCCGGTCTCCGCCTTGAGCACGATCATCGTCTGGAGCGGGATTTGCCTGGTCGGGTACTTCTTCTACCGGGGCATCTACCAGGCCGTTTCGCCCAAGCGGTGGGCCCCACAGTGCGAGGAGTGCGGACGGTTCGGCGTCCACCGGCGGAAGTGCTCCCGCATCCCTTCGCCCTGCCCGGACTGTCACCAGATCGCCGGCGACCACAGTCCCCTGTGCCCGTACGCCCCCCGGTGGATGCGGGCCGCGGCGGTCGCGGCCTGGATCTGCCTCATAGTCCTCAAGGCCGCACTCCGGCACCTCCTCTTATGAGCGCCGCCGGCCCGGTGGGACTACCTGCCGTCGACCCGGTTTCTCAGAGCTTCCCCGACGAGGGTGCCCAACCGATCCTGGCGGCCCTCCGAGCGTCGTCTGAGAGCTACCTCAGGCACCTACTTCAGGCCCGTCGTGAGGTGGACGTAGGCGGGACCGAGGACGACGATGAAGATCACCGGCATGATGCAGAACACCAGCGGAAAGATGACTTTGACGGGCAGCTTCATGGCCCGCTCCTCGGCCCGGAAGCGCCGCTTCTCCCGTTGCTCGACGGCCTGCGACCGCAGGACCTTGGAGATGGACACGCCGAACTTGTCGGCCTGCAGGACGGCGTGCACGAACTGCCGTAGCTCGGCCACGTCGGTTCGCCCGAGGAGCTGGTCGAGGGCGTCGGCGCGGGGCACGCCGATGCGCAGATCCTGGAGCAGGCGGGTGAGCTCCATCGACAGCGGACCGTCGCCGGATCGGGAGACGCGGGCCAGGGCGGCGTCGAAGCCGAGGCCGGCCTCCACGCAGATGGTCAGCTGGTCGAGCATGTCGGGCAGCTCGTTGGAAATCTGCAGCTGGCGGGTCCGGGCCCGGCGGGCGAGCACCGTGTCCGGTCCCAGATAACCGACCGCGCCGGCGAAGAGGGTGACGACGGGACCACGCCCGGCACCCCAGAGGAGGCCGGCGCTGGTCAGGCCCCCACCGAGCTTCACGACGAGGACCCGCTCCACCGACCAGGGGAGGCCGGCCAGCTCGATGCGCCGCTCGATGGAGGAGAGCATCCCTCCCGGGGTCAGGCGGCGGATGGGGCGGGCGAGGAGGTCGAGGACGGGCTTCACCAGGCGGGAGAACCGCGACCCGGGCAGCACCAGGCTCCGAACGTCGCCCCGAGTCAGCCCGGCGGTGAGATTGCGATTGGCCCGACGCCCCGGCACCCGATCGACGGCCAGGGCGAACCAGAGGACGGGGACGGACAGGACGACCGCCAGGGCGGCGGCCCACACGTAGAGGGGTGCGCCGAGCAGGGATGAGGAGGACGACATCAGAAGATGGGCCTGACGATGCGCCGCAGCCAGAGTCCGCCGGCGACGAGGAGGACCGCCGCCCCCCCGAGGAGCTTGTGGCCGACCCCTGAGCCGAAGAGGGGGCTGAGATAGGCGGGGTTGGTGACGAACATGATGCCCATCAGGCCGAAGGGCAGGAGCATCAGCACCCAGGCCGACAACCGGCCCTCGGCGCTGAGGGCGGCCACCTGGCGGCGGATGCGGGTGCGGTCGCGGATGGTGGAGGCCACCGTGTCGAGCACCTCGGCCAGGTCGCCGCCGACGTCGCGTTGGATCTCGACGGCCTGGACGACCCACCGGAAGTCGTCGCCGCCCACCCTGTCCGCCATCCCGTTGAGCCCCTCCACCAGGTCGCGGCCGAGGCGGGTCTCGATCGTGAGCCGGCGGAACTCCTCGGCCGTGGGCGACTCGGCCTCCTGGCCGACCGTTTGGATGCCCTGGCCCAGCCCGTGCCCCGCCCGGAGGGTGCCGGACAGGATCTGGAGGGTGTCGGCCATCTGGTCGGCGAACTTCCGGCGGCGGCGGCCGGCGAGAAACCCGACCGCGGCCCAGGCGAGAAGGGGGACCGCCGCCCCGAGCACCACACCCACGACGGGCGACACCAGCAGCGAACCACCGATCAGTCCCACCACCGTCCCCGCCGCCACCGCCACCAGGAGCTCGCCGGGCGGGATGTCGACACCTGCCGCGTCCAGAGCACTGGTGAGCGACGCCGCCCGACCCTTGCCGCGCAGCAGGCGGTCGCCCACCGCCTCGGCCCGGGCCGCGGCGCGGGCCAGGCCCCGGCCCCGTACCCGGGGGGCGAGCCCCACCGCCCGGGGCGCCCAGGACAGCACCTGGTCGAGCACGAGGAAGAGCACGGCCGCCCCGCACAGAGCGGCGCCCACCAACGGCGCCCAGTCCCCGAGGGGGGAGGACGGGTTCATCGGGCCCGCAGGGACCGCACGGGGTCGACCGCTCCCAGCAGCCGGGCGGGGATGGCCAGGCCCTGGGCCTTCAGCCGGTCGGCGAAGGCGGGGCGGATGCCCGTGGGGACGAGCGACGCGTGCAGCAGTCCGTCGTCGCCGAGGTCGGCGCCGTGCTCCAGGACGAAGATGTCCTGGAGGGTGATGACGCCCCCCTCCATCCCGGTGACCTCGGTGAGGTGGGTGACCCGCCGGGTGCCGTCGCGGAGCCGGCTGAGGTGGACGATCAGGTGGATGGCGGAGGCGATCTGCTCCCGGATGGCCCGCGAGGGCAGCTCGATGCCGGCCATGAGCACCATCGTCTCCAGCCGGGCCACCGCGTCGCGGGGGGTGTTGGCGTGCAGGGTCGACATCGACCCCTCGTGGCCGGTGTTCATGGCCTGGAGCATGTCGAGGGCCTCACCGCCGCGGACCTCCCCCACGATGATCCGGTCGGGGCGCATCCGCAGCGAGTTGCGGACCAGGTCGCGGATGGTGACCTCGCCCCGCTCCTCGATGTTGGGAGGACGGCTCTCCAGGCGGACGAGGTGGTCCTGCACCAGTTGCAGCTCGGCCGAGTCCTCGATGGTGACGATGCGCTCCGACTCCGGGATGAACGAGGAGAGGATGTTGAGCAGGGTGGTCTTGCCCGTGCCCGTGCCCCCCGTCACCAGCATGTTGAGCTTGCCCAGCACGCACAGGCTGGCCAGTTCGGCCAGGCGGGGCGTCAGCGTGCGCAGCCGGATCATGTCGTCGACCGTGAGCGGGATCTTGGCGAACTTGCGGATGGTGAGGGTGGGACCGTCGAGGGCGAGCGGCGGCAGGACGGCGTTGACCCGGGAGCCGTCGGGCAGGCGGGCGTCGACCATGGGCGAGGACTCGTCGACGCGGCGGCCGACCTGGCCCACGATGCGCTCGATGACCCGCCGGAGATGGTCCTCGACCAGGAACCGGGACTCGGTGGCGAAAAGGCGCCCCGCCCGCTCGACGTAGATCGGCCGGGTGCCGGTGACCATGATCTCGGTGACCGCGGGATCGGCCAGGAACGACTCGAGGGGCCCGTAGCCGAGGACGTCTTCGGTGATCTCGTCCAGCAACCGCTGGCGGTCGGCGGCCGAGAGCGGCGCCCGGTCGGCCTGGAGCACCGAGGTCAGCTCCTCGTTCACCAGCCGGTGCAGTTGCTCCTCGGAGATCTCAGCCCGGAACATCCGGGCGTCCAGTCGGGCGAAGAGCGCCTCCTGGGCCCGCTGCTTGATGGCGATGAAGGGATCGGTCGCAACCCGGGCGGCGGCGGGCGCGACCGGGGGCCGGGCGCGGGGGGGCCGGGTGCCGGCGGGGCGGGCGACCGGGGGTCGGGCGTCGGGCGACGTCTCGGACGGGTCGGGCGGCGGCGAGGCGGCGGCTTGCTTCAGCCGTTGGTTGAGCTTCATCGACCGTCCTTCCGGGAGAACCGGCGGGAGGTTGCGGCGGTCGCCGGTTCCTCGACGAGGTGGGCGGCCAGTTGGGCGAGGGCCTTGGCCGGGGCCGAGCGGGGATCCGACTGCACGATCGGCTCGCCCTGGTTGGTCGAGATCTGGATGGCGCGAGAGGTCGGGACGGACACCTCCACCGGCAGGCCGACGGTGGCCTCCACGTCGCGGGTCGTGAGGCCCACCTTGTCGTCGGCCCGGTTCAGGACCAGGTGGCGACGGGGCCGGGTCATGCCCAGCAGGTCGATGGCGTCGAGCGCCTTGCGCATGCCCCGGACGCTGGGCACGTCGGTCACACACACCAGGACGAGGTCGTCGGAGCGCTCGATGGCGGCCAGGGTGTACTCGTCCAGACCGGCGCCGGTGTCGACGACGACGTAGGAGAACTCGCCGGCCAGGATGTCGACGACGTGGCCGGCGGTGGTGGAGGAGATCTCGTCGGCCTCGGCCGGGAAATGGGGCGCGACCAGGGCGTACAGCCCGGACGGGTGCGGCTCCAGGAACACCTTGATGGCCGTGCTGTCGAGCTTGCCCTCGGCCCGGGCGGCGTCGGCCATGGTCGACTGGGGGCCGAGGCCGAGAGCGCTGGCCACGTCGCCGAACTGCAGGTCGAGGTCGACGATCGCCACCCGGCCCGGCGCCAGGGCGGCCAGTTGGGTGGCGAGGTTGGTGGCCGTGGTGGTCTTACCGGCGCCGCCCTTGGGCGACATCACGGTGATGACCCGGCCCCGGGGCGCCTGCTCCTGCCGGGCCTGAACCGCAGTGGCGGTGCCGGCCTGGCGCCGGGCGGCGGCCGAGCCGGCCCGGGTGAGGGCCTGGCCGACCTCGACGTCGTCGGCCCCGGGGGCGATGATCTCCCGCACGCCGGCCCGCAGGGCCTGCTCCCAGACCTTCGTCGTGGACTTGAGCACCAGCACCACGCACACCTCGGGGAACAGGTGGTCGAGGGACTCGGCCAGAGCCACGGCCACGGGCGCGGTCACGCCCGGGCCGATGACTGCGACGTCGGGATGGTGACGGGCGATCTCCCGGGCCACCGCGTCGGCCGGCAACCGGGAGACCCGCTCGTCCCACCAGCGCTCGGCGTCGAGCTCGCCGTCGAAGGCCCGCTTGATCTGATCCTCGAAATCGGTGTCGGGCGTGACCAGCAGGGTGCCGCTCACAGGTCCATCTCCGCCCTGGTCTGCAGCTTCGTGCCACCCTCGTCGGAGTTGGTCGGCTGTTCCGCCAACCACAGGTGGCCGTGCTCGGCACCGAACACGACCCGCTCCACCGACGGCCCGTCGAGGGCCAGGGTCACCAGCAGGTTGCCGACGGGACCGGCGGCCTCGGGCTCGCTGGTCACCGGCTCGCCCCCCTCGGTGCGCACGCCGGTGACGGGCACCTTCTGCAGGAACAGATGGGTGGTGGTCGGGTCCTCGAACGACACCAGGACGCCGACGCTGTCGCCCACCCTGACCTTGCCGCCCGCGGCCTGGACCACGTTGAGCAGCACCGTCACCTCGAGCGAACCCGGTGGCACCGTGACCTTTCCCACTTCGGCCGCGGTCGCGAACCGACCCTGCACCAGCTGTTCGCCGGGGATCAGGTCGACCGACGTCACCTGGCCCGCGACCAGGCCGAGGTCGGCGATGGCACCCTGCGCCGCCACTTTGGCCGGCACTGATTCCGTCTTGACCCGGCCCCCGATCTCCTCCGCCCTTGTACCCAGGGGAATGCCCTCCGTGGCCACCAGGACGCCTACTCTCGTCTCGCCCTGGGTGGCCTTGTGCTCGGCGCCCCGCACGTAGGTCATCAGCAGGATGGTGCCCACGCCGGCCAGCACCACCGATGCGACGATCCCCATGAGCTTCTGTCGCTTGATCATCGTGCTGTGCTCCTAGCTGACGAGAAAGATGCGGGAGACGCCGAAGCCGGTTCCGGTGCCGACGCCGGCTGCGGCTCCGGTGGTGTCGTTGAGGATCTGGTTGAGGAAGGTGCCGGCGATGCAGGTGGAGTTGCCGCAGGGATTGGGGGTGCTGGCGTTGCTGCCCTGGAAACGCCACCCGGTCACGTGCAGGGCCGCGAACCCGACGACGTGGTACCGGGTGTTGTTGCCGGTGCCGGTGACGGTGTCGAACACGGGGAGGAGCACGTCGGTGTTGATCACGAGGCATGGAACGGGGCCCGAGCTTCCCGGGTCGCCGGCGACGGTCGCGCCGACGGAGAAGGTGGTCGGGCAGGGGGCGGTGAGCCATCCGAAGGCTCCCGAGGAATCCTTGGCGACGCAGGGGCCGCCGGCTTTGGCGAATGTGATCACCGAATAGTTTCCGATCCCCAGCTGCTCCAGGTCGCACTGGGAGATGGCGAGTGGGATGGCGCTGGCGCTGGACGGTGGGCCCCACCCGGCGATGGCCGTGGCCCGCAGCGTCTTGCCCTTCTCACCGGTGAGCACCTGGCCAAAGGCGAAGGGAAGCAGAGCCCCGCCGCCGCCCCGGGTGCTGCTGATCACCTTCACCCGGTTGACGGGCGGGAGGGTGACGGCAGCCAGGCTGTCGCCGTCGCGGGAGTTGGCGTTGGCCAGGGCCTGAGCCAGGCCGACGTCGCACGCCCCCAGGCCGCAGCTGTGGGCGACGGCCAGGGCACCGGCGTCGGCCCCGTTCTGCAGCTGGCGGTGCTCGTCGAGGAGGGCACCGACGTCGACCACGAGGGCGGCCATGGCCACCAGGGTGACCGTGAGGAAGACCACCAGGATGAGGATGGCGCCCTCCTCGTCGGACCGCCCGGGTCCCTTCACGGGCCGGGCGAACATCACCCGCCGCATCGCATGACCCCCTTGGCGGTAAGCGTCCAGGTGCCGCTGGACAGGAACGGGATCGAGTACCGGAAGGGGTAGGTGGCCAGCACGGAGGCATTGGTGGTGGGTGTGGGGTTGGCCGGGCATGTCGTCTGGGTCACCGTGATGCTGGCGCTGGCCAGTCCGGGGGCGCCGGTCCTGGTGGCGGCCACGCCGTCGCCGCCCAGGGCGACCGCCCGGGCGCCCTCCCGCACGGCCGACGTCAGCTCGATGCGGGCGTTGTAGGCCCGGCCGAACTCGACGATCCCGAAGACGAAGAGGACCAGGACGGGCAGGACGAGGGCGAACTCCACGACGGCTGCCCCTCGCTCGTCGGCCCCTCGCTCGTGTGCTCGTCGAGTCACGGTGCTTCCCTTCGCACCGGGGGCCTTCGGACGAAGACCGGACGTTGCTCTACGGACATCATCGTCCAATCGGCGATCCACCTGTAGGACAATAGGGTGGTTCGACCTGCCCACAAACCGTTGTATCATCCGTCACCGGGTGAGACGTTTTACCCGCTTTAGCTCCCAGCGGTCCCGTTGCACAATTCTTTGACAACAATTCGACCGCACCCTCGGCGCCGGCGACTTCTACCGCCGCCGACATGCCCGGATGCACATTGGGCGCCCGAATCATTCCTTCAGTGATGGAGCCGCGGCGCCGAGTCATATCAGGAGAGAACGCCGAAGCTGGCGCGTTTCTTGCCGATGCCACCCTCGAGGGGATGTAACAGCCATGAAGACCGTCTTGGTCGTCGATGACGACGACGCACTGCGCGAGCTGATCCTGTGGAAGCTGACCAAGGGCGGCTATGCCACCCTGTCGGCGGCTGACGGAGAGGCCGGTCTGGCCAAGGCGACGTCGGCCGTGGCCGACGGGAACGCCCCCGACCTCATCCTGGTCGACTGGATGATGCCGAAGATGACCGGGATCGACCTGTGCCAGGCCCTGCGGGACAATCCGCTCACCGCCCCCATCCCCATCATCCTGCTCACCGCCAACCGCACCGACGCCGAGGTCGAGCGCGGCTTCGAGGTCGGCGTCGACGACTACATCCTGAAGCCCTTCAACCCCAAGGAGCTGCTCGGGCGGGTGCGGGCGGTGCTGGGCCGCGCTGAGGCACCGGCATGAACGGACCCCGGGCGCGGACCCGGGCCCGGGCGGAAGCGGAGGTGCGGCCCCTCCTCTTCGACGCCCTCGACGGCGCCGGCCCCGACGGCGCCGGCCCCGACGGGGGTGGCATCGACCCCGAGATTCTCGACCGGCTCAAGCCGTCTCGGCGCCGGGCGCTCGACGCCCTCGCCCGCGACCTGCTGCCCAGCGTGCGGGGTCCGGACAAGGAGATGCTCGTCCGTCTGCTCGGTGGCGCGGGGGGTGCGGTCGAGACCGCCCGTCGCAACAGCCGGAGCTCGCGGGCCTCGATTCGTCTCCGGGCCGGCGGATTCCTGGCCGACACCGGCTCCGCGGTCGCAGTGCAGGACCTGCTCGAGCTCCTGCGCGACGCCAACCCACAGGTCCGCTGGTCGGCCGCCCGGGGTCTGGGCCGGCTGGGCGATCCCATCGCTCTCTCGCCTCTGTTGGCCTCCCTGGAGGGGCCGCGATCCCTTCCCGTCGATGTCGTCGCCGACGCTGTCTTCGAGATCCGCATCTGCCCGGTGTCGGTCCTGCGCCAGGGCCTGAAGAGCCGGTCGGTCGCCACCCGGGCCGTGACGGTTGAGCTGCTGGGCCGGTTCCAGGCTCTGGCCGCGGCCGACGACGTGCTCGGCCTCCTCCAGCACGATCCCTCGGTGGAGGTGCGGGCCCGGGCCGCCCGCTGCCTGGGCCGCATGGGAACGCCCCGCACCGTCGCCCCCCTGCTCGCCTGCCTCGACGACGGCCCCGTGGCCATGCGCATCCAGGCCATCTGGGCGCTGGGTGAGATCGGCGCCGACGAAGCGGTCCCCGCCCTGCGGGCGATCGTGTTGAACGGGGCCCAGCAGATGGCGGAGGCAGCCGCCCTGGCCCTGCTCGCCAGCGGCGCCTTCGGGACCAAGGTGTTGACCCAGATCGCAGCCGACGGCGGCCCGTCCGCCGCGCTGGCGGCCGACGCCCTGGCCTCGCTGTCCGATCTCGATCAGGCCCCGGTCCAGCCCTGACCTGACCGACCCGCCTGACGGTCAGGCGGGGGTGGGCGATGCCAGCCGCGACGTCAGGACGGCGCGGAAAGCCACGAACTCGCCCTCCATCTGGTCGACGAGAGCGCCGGCCCTCTCGGCGTCGGCCGTTGCCCCGTCCGCCCGGCCGCAGGCATCCTCCAGTCGCGTCGCCAGTCGGCCCAGGCGGGCCGCGCCGAAAGCACCGGCCGTGCCCCGCAGGGTGTGGGCGATCTTGCCCACTGGATCGAACCGGGCGTTGTCGAGGCGGGCCTCGGCGAGGGCGCTGCGGAGGTCGGCCAGGGCCGTCGGGACGCCGACCAGGAACATGTCGCACGCCTGGATGAGGCCGTCGGGCGTCCCGTCGTCGAGGAGGACGAACAGCTCGGCGAGGATCTCCTCGTCGACGTCGTTTCCTTCTTCGTGCTCGATCTCGTGCGGTTCCATGGGAACCACCTCTCATGCGTCGGTTCGTTCCGGGGCCCATCGGGCCATGACGGTGGCCAGGGCCTTCAGCCTGACAGGCTTGGAGAGGTAGTCGTCCATCCCCGCGTCGAGGCACCGCTGCACGTCGGACTTCATGGCCGAGGCGGTCACCGCCACGATGGGGGTGCGACTCGACTCACCGTGGAGGCTCCGGATGTGCGCGGTCGCCTCATAGCCGTCCATCACCGGCATCTGGCAGTCCATGAGGATGGCCCGGTAGTGGGTCGTGGTCGCGGCCGACACCGCTTCCGCTCCGTCGGCCACGATGTCGACGGCGAAGCCGAGGTTCACCAGCATGGCCGTGGCCACCCGCTGGTTGACCAGGTTGTCCTCCGCCAGCAGGATGCGACCGAATGACCCCGTCCCGGCCGATCGAGGCTCGGCCTCGGCCTCGGGTGAAGGCTCGGCGATCTCGGGCGGGGCGACCAGCAGCGTCGCCAGGCAGTCGTGGAGCTGGGACTGACGAACCGGCTTGGTCAGGTAGGTGCTGATTCCCGCCGCCCGCGCCCGTTCCGCCTCCCCCGTCTGGCCCGACGACGTGAGCAGGACGAGCTTCATGGGCGGGAGGGTGGTGTCGCCCGCGATCACCCGGCCCAACTCGATGCCGTCGACGTCGGGCATGTTCAGGTCGAGGAGGGCGGCGTCGAACGGGTCGCCGGCGACGGTGGCGGCGGCGGTCGCCCGGCGGGCGGCGACGGCCCCGTCGGCCGCTTCCGAGCGCACGCCCCACGACTGCAGGAAGTGGGTCAGGATCTCCCGGTTGGTGGCGTTGTCGTCGACGACGAGGATGCGCAGGCCGGGCAGGCTGGGGCGGGGAGCGGCCGCCGGCACCGGCCCTCCCAGCTGGAGGGGAATGGTGAACCAGAACGTGCTGCCGTGACCGACCTCGCTGATGACCCCGATATGGCCGCCCATCAGCTCGACCAGCTGCCGGGATATGGCCAGGCCGAGGCCGGTGCCGCCGTAGCGGCGGGTTGTGCCGGCGTCAGCCTGGGAGAAAGACTCGAAGACCGGCGCCTGATCCTTCTCCGCGATGCCGATTCCCGTGTCGACCACCTGGAAGCGCATGGTCGTCGACGTGGCGTCGCCGCCGATCATCGTCAGCTCGAGGACGACCTCACCCGTGGCGGTGAACTTCAACGCGTTGCCGACCAGGTTGGTCACGATCTGGCGCACGCGGCCGGGGTCGCCCCGCACCACCGCGGGCATCTCGACCGGCACCCGGCACGCCAGCTCCAGGCCCTTGGTGTGGGCCGACACGGAGAACATGGCGGCTACGTCCTCGACCAGTCCCCGCAGGTCGAAGTCGATGCACTCCAGGTCGAGGCGGCCGGCCTCGATCTTGGAGAAGTCGAGGATGTCGTTGAGGATGTTGAGCAGGGATTCACCGGATGCCTGCACCGTCTCCGCGAACTCCCGCTGCTCGACCCCGAGCTCGGTCTCCAGCAGCAACGAGGTCATGCCCAGCACCCCGTTCATCGGGGTCCGGATCTCGTGGCTCATGTTGGCCAGGAACTCCGACTTGAGCTGCGACGCGGCCAGGGCCTCGTCCCGGGCCGTCGCCAGGGCCGCCTCCACCGCTTTGCGCTCGCTGATGTCGTGGACGAAGGTGTTGAAACCCCACCGATCGCCCAGGTGGACAGGCCAGACGGCGACCTCGGCCGCGAACTGGTGGCCATCCCGGTGCTGGGCGGTGATCTCGACCCGCGAGCTCTCGATCAGTCCGTCGCCGGCGGCCTGGATGTCGGTCCAGCGGCGCACGTAGCGCTCCCTGTCCCCGGGGGGAAAGACCGTCTGGAACACGTCCCGTCCCAACGCCTCGGCCTCCGTCCATCCGAAGAGATGGTGGGCCTGGCCGTTCCAGGCGCTGATGATGCCGTTGCCGTCCATCGATACAAAGGCGTCGGTGGCGGCCTCGAGAATGGCCCTGGTGTTGGCTTCGCGCTCGATGAGGGTGTCTTCGGCGTTCCGGCGCTGCCGCAGGGCGCGGGCCAGGAGGACGACGCCGACCAGCATCACCAGGCCGAGGAGGCCGGCGACGCTCAACACGGTGGAGCGCAGCCGGTCGACGCCGGCGAGCGCCTCGCGGGCCGGCACCTCGGCGATGACCGTCCAGCCGATGCCGGAGACCGGAGCGAAGCCGGACAACGTGTCGCCGTCCGCCTCGACGGAACGGCTGACGCCGGAGCGCCCGGCCAAGGCGCTACTCACCCGGGGATCGGACGCGGCCGAAACCAGGCTGTTCGTCTCACTGCTCGGCGTCCGTCCGGCCAGGACGATCCCCCGCTGGTCGGTGAAGGTGAGGAGGAGGCCCTCGGCCTGGGCCAGGCCGTTGGCGAAGCCCTTGATGATGTCGACCGGGTAGATCACGGCGAGGACGCCCAGCCGGGGGCTGGTGGGGTCGCCGCTGATGGCCCACACCGGTACCGCGACCGTTACGACCAGCTGGTCGCCGGCGATGGCCGACCGGTTTGCCCCGGACACGAAGGGGGCGCCGGTAACCGTGACGCTCTCGCACCAGTCGGTGGAGACGAAGTCCTCGCCCACGACCTCCGGGGTGACCGGTCGGACCTGGGTCACGCGGCACGAGGTATCGGTGAGGAAGGCTCCCCCGCTTCCCGGCGGCGCCAGCTGGGCGAGTTGCCCGTCGATCACCCCCTCGTCGAAGTTGGCGGGGTTGCCGTCGGCCAGGGCCTTGATCAGGATCGGTCGGCCGGCGTAGGAGCTGGTGAAGCCCGCGATCGACTGCAACTGGGCGTTGAGCAGCACCGCCGTCACCGCCGAGGTGGTGCGCACCCGGGCGTTCACCTCCTTCACGACGGCCTGGTTGGCAAGGTGGATCGTGACGTAGGTGAGCAGCGCCAGAGGGACCAGGCAGAGGAGCACGGAGATGCTGACCAGGCGGAGAACCGGGAAGCGGTCCCGAAAACGAGGGCCTGAGCGGGTGACGGCCGGGGCGGAAACACCACCGGTTCCCTCCCGGTTCGGGCGAGAACGGCGTATGTGTGTCACTCCCCCGTATCGACCAGCCGGGAGCCGACCTTGAGGCCGGCGTCGTCATCCCGCCCGGCGGCGCGCCGTCACCACGGCAACCCCCACGGCCACGGCCGCGACCACCAGGGGCCACCACAGGGTGTGGGGATCGGTGGTCCTTCCCAGCCACGCCTGGCGCAGGCCGCCCACCAGGTGGCTGAGGGGCAGGGCGTCGGACAGCCGGCGCATGGCCCCGGTCATGACCGCGCGGGGCGGGCCGCCGCCGCCGAGGAGGAGCATGGGCACGAAGAGCAGGTTCCCGAGGGCGTTGGCCGACCGACCCGACGGCAGCAGCGAGCCGAGGGCGACGCCGATGGCGATGAAGCACGTCAGCCCGGCCATGTACCAGCCAACGACGCCGACCGGGTCGACCGGCATGCGCAGCCCGTAGATGGCCGCCCCCGCGGCGAGCACGACCGCCGCCGCCGCCGTCCCCAGCACCGCGCCGAGCAGGATCTCGGACGCCACCAGCACCCCGGCACTCAGCCCCGAGGACCGGAACCGGCGCAGCACGCCCAGCTCCCGGTGGGTCGCCATGTGCACGGGGACGGTGATGAGGCCCATAGCGGCCAGGACCACGCCCACGTACCCGGCCAGGTAGTGCTGGCTCGGCGCCACCCCACCGAAGTCGGGGTCGGGCGCCTGGCCGAACACGCCGGCCAGGATGAGGACGGTGGCGAGAGGGAAGCCGATGAGGGCGACGGCCACCATCGGCTCCCGGAGCACGAGCCGCAGCTCGGCGCCGGTGAGGCGGAGGACGGAGCGCAGCCAGCGGTCGCGGGGTGGCCGTCCGTCGTCGTCGGCGGTAGCGGCGTCGCCGGCGGTGACGGTGGCGACGGGCGGGGTGAGCACGGTCATGACGGGACCTCCTGGGTGAGGGCGACGAAGCGGTCTTCGAGGGACGGGCGCTGGGCCCGCAGGTCGAGGGGCGGCCGGCCGATGGCCACCAGGCGGGCGCCGACGTGGGCCAGCACCGGTCCGGTGCCGGTCACCCGGATCTCGGGGCCATGGCGGTCGACCCCCTCCACCCCGGGCAGGCGGCGGAGCGTCGAAAGGTCGAGGTCGGCGTCGGTGAACGACACCGTCGTCGTCCCCCCCAGCTCGTCGACGATGGCGGCGGGCGTGCCGTCGGCCACCACCCGACCTCGGTCGAGCACGACGACGTGGTCGCATAGGCGCTCGGCCTCCTCCACGTCGTGGGTGACCAGGACGACCGTGGTCCCGCCATCGCGGACCCGCCGGATCACGTCCCACGTCCGCCGGCGGCCGATGGGATCGAGGTTCTGGGTCAGCTCGTCGAGGAAGACGAGTCGGGGCCGGCCGACGAGCGCCAGAGCCACGAACAGTCGCTGGCGCTGACCGCCCGACAGGCCGCGAAACGGGCGCCGCCACAGGTCCTCCAGCTGCCACTCGCGGGCCAGGTCGTCGAGGGGACGGGGCGATGGGTGCAGGGAGGCGAACAGGCGCAGGGCCTCCCCCACCTGCATGCGCTCGGGCAGGGCCGCGTCCTGGAGCTGGGCCCCGACCCGGCGCCGCAGCCGGTCGCCGGCGACGGCGGGATCGAGGCCGAGGACCTCCACCCGGCCGGCGTCGGCCGGGCGCAGGCCCTGCAGGATCTCGACGGTGGTTGTCTTGCCCGCGCCGTTGGTGCCGAGGAGGCCGAACAGCTCGCCCGCCTCGACGGTGAAGGAGATCCCGTGGAGGACGTCGGTGGACCCGTAGCGCTTCTGGAGGTCGCGGACCGAGATGACCGGCCCCGCGGGCGCTCCCGGGCGCAGGGCGGATGGTGAAAGGGTCGTCGTGGACATGCATCGATGGTGCGCCCGGCGCGTCCGGGGCGCATCGGACCACGGTCGCTACCTGCTCTCCGCCCCTGGTCGGGGTTCGACGACCCCGTGGTCGTAGGCGAAGACGATGGCCGCGGCCCGGTCCCGCACACCGAGCTTGAAGAAGATGGCCCCCACGTGGGTCTTCACCGTGGCCTCGCTCACGAAGAGCGAGGTGCCGATCTCGGTGTTGGTGGCGCCCCGGGCCATGTGACGCAGGACGTCGTGCTCCCGGTCGGTGAGCTGTTCGATCCGGGCTGCCTCCGCCCGCCCGGGCCGCACGGTGGACCGGAACGCCTTGAGCACCCGGGGGGCGACCTTGGGGTCGAGCCACGCCGCCCCGCCGGCGACGGCCCTCGCCGCGGCCAGGAGATCTTCGGCCGACGCGTCCTTGAGGATGAAGCCGGCCGCGCCCGCGTCGAGGGCTCCCCACAGGGCGTCGTCGTCGTCGAAGGTGGTCAGCACGAGAATCGGAGGCTCGTCGGACACGGCCCGCAGGCGGCGGGTGGCCTCCACCCCGTCCACCCGCCGCATGCGCACGTCGAGCAGGACGAGATCGGGGGCGTGCCGGGACACCGCGTCCACCACCTGGTCGCCGTCGTCGCACTCCTCGACCACGTCGAAGCCGTCGTCCGGACCGAGGATGCGGGCCACGCCGGCCCGCACCACCGCCTGGTCGTCGACGATCACGACCCTGATCACGGCCGCCCCCTCATGGCGAGGGCACCGTCGCCGGCAGCCGGGCGTCGACCCGCCACCCGTCGGCGGTGGGTCCCGCCTCCAGATCGCCCCCGAGGGCCCGGGCCCGTTCCCGCATACCCACCAGTCCGAAGTGGCCATCGTCCGGATCGGGGGGAGAGCCGGGACGGCCCCGGTCGGCCACCACCAGGCGGACCTCGCCCGCGTCCACCGCCACCGCCAGCTCCACCCGGTTCCCGGGCGCGTGGCGAGCGACGTTGGCCAGCGCCTCCCGGGCGATGCGGTGGAGGGCGGTGCCCACCGCCCCGTCGAGGGTCGCCACCTGCCCGGGGACGGTGGCGTCGACCCGCAAACCGGCCCGCTGGTACTCGTCGACCAGGCCGGCGATGTCGGCCGAGACTGCCACCGGGCGATCGGTGCCCCGCTCGTGGGTGCGGAGGGCGGCCACCGTGGCCCGGATCTGGTCGAGGCTGGCCCGCCCCACGGCCTCGGCGTCGCGCAGGGCCCGCTCGGCCTCGTCGACGTCGCGGTGGAGCACGTGGCGGGCCCCGGTGACGTGGAGAAGCATGGCCGCCAGGGTGTGGCCGGCCAGGTCGTGCAGCTCCCGGGCGATGCGGCGCCTCTCCTCGGCCACCGCCTGCTCGGCCAGCGCCCGCCGGGCCCGTTCGAGCTGCTCGATGAGGTCCTGCTTCCGGAGCAGCTCCCGGCCCAGGGCGAAGGTGAAGACGGCGGCCGCGGCCCACGGCGTCCAGTTGATGCCCGACTCGGGGGCCAGGACCTCGGCGATGAGCCAGGGGGCGGCGGCGGTGACGACCAGGATCGCGACCGCCCGGGTCAGCGAGCGGAGGTGCCACGCGGCGTAGAGCAGCATGACGACGCTCAGGAACTGGGCCGCCTCCAGGCCGCCGCCCCGTGAGACGGCCGCCGTGACCGACCCGACGACCACGCCTGCGAACAGCTCCGCCGGCATCCGGGGCCACGCGCTTCGAACCACGAAGGCCCCGACCGCGGGGGCCAGAAGGAGCAGGTCGGCGGCCGAGCCGGGGTCGGTGAGCTGGGCGATGGTGGCGATGGCCACCGCGCTGCCGATCAGGAACCACCGCGGTTCAGACCCGGTCGGCACCTCCGGCCGGCCCAGGTCGGCGCGCCACCGGCTCGGCCAGTCCACACCCGAAGGCTACGACGGGCGACGGCGGGGAGTCATCGGACCCTGGGGGGACGGTCGCCTCCCCCCGGGGACGGAGGTCCGCGGTTGATGGCGCGGAAGGCGCCACCGCTGCCGGAAGGGGCCGACCGCTCCGCGGCGACGCCCGGCCGGCGCTCAAGTACGGACGGTGGGTGGTCGAGGACCGCGGGAGTGGACGTTCCGAGCCTGACCCCCGAACCAGGCTGGACCGCCCAGCACGACCATCTCGTCGAGTTCTACGAGACCGAGTCGTTCCTCGTCGATACCGTGTGCGGCTTTCTGGCGCCGGCGCTGGCCGCCGGCGACGCGGCCATCGTCGTGGCGACCCCCGTCCACCAGGACATGTTCGAGACCGCACTGGGCCGCGCCGGGATCGACCTGGATGCGGCCCGGACCGAGGGCCGATACCTCCGCTTCGACGCCACCACCTTGCTGGCCCGGTTCATGGTCGATGGCGAACCTGACCCGATCCGCTTCCGTGACGCGATCGGCGCCGCTCTCGACCGGGCGGGCGAGGGTGGACGCAGGGTCCACGTCTACGGCGAGATGGTGGCCCTGCTCTGGGAGGACGGCAACGCGGCGTCGACGCTGTCCCTGGAGGACCTGTGGAACGACCTTGCCGTCACCCACCGCTTCACGCTCCTCTGCGCCTACCCGATGCGGGCGTTCCACGACGAGTCCAGCACCGCCGCCTTCAAGCAGATCTGCGACCAGCACACCATGGTGATCCCGAGCGAGAGCTACTCCCTCCTCGCCGACCCCGCCGAGCGGTCCCGGCTGGTCGCCCAGCTGCAGCAGCAGGCGATCGCCCTGCGTCCCGAAGTGCTCCGGCTGCGGGCCCAGGTCGGGGGGCACGCGGGTGACCGGCGGGACCGGGCCGGCGAGCGGCGGGACCAGGCCGGCGGTCACCGGGACGAGGCGGGGGCGCGGCGCGACCGGGCCGGCCGGCAGCGGGACGAGGCGGGCGAGCACCGCGATCAGGAGGCCGAACGGCGGGACACCGCCGCCGAGCGGCGCGACGACGAGGCCGAGCGGCGGGATGTCGCCGCGGAACGGTCAGAAGCGTCGGCGAACACCCGGGCGGCGGCGGATCCGCCCACCCGCTCGGCGCTGGCCCGGCGGGAGGCGGCCTCCGATCGGAGGCAGGCGTCGCAGGATCGGCGGGCGGGGGCCACCGAACGGGTCCACGCCGAGTACGACCGCGGCACCGCCCTCGCCGATCGCGGCGCGGGGGCGAGCGAACGCACCCACGCCGAGCTCGACCGGGACACCGCCCTGTCCGACCGGGGGGCGTCGGCCCGCGACCGGGAACACTCGTCGCACGACCACCTCACGGGCGCCTATCAGCGGGGCGCGGGCTTCGTGGAACTCGAGCGGGAGATCGCCCGGGCCCGGCGCACGGGCGCCCCGTTGGTGGTGGCCTTCATCGATGTCGACGGCCTCAAGGCGATCAACGATGCCGGCGGCCATGCCGCAGGCGACCGCATGCTGGTGGCGGTGGTGAACTGCATCAGGGCCACGCTGCGGTCCTACGACCTGATCATGCGCTACGGCGGGGACGAGTTCGTGTGCGCCGCCGGCGGCCTCGACATGGCCGAGGGCACGAAACGGTTGACGCTGGTCAACCACGCGCTGGCCCGGGTCCCCGAGCCCGGCTCGGTCACGGTCGGGCTGGCCGAGCTGCAGGCGGACGACTCGCCCGAGGGACTCGTCGCCCGGGCCGACGCCGAGCTCTACTGCCTCCGCCGGCACCGCCCGCCAACCCCTTCCTGCCGGTCTCGCCACTGACCGGCTACGACGGGCGGACGATGACCCCTCTCGCCCGGAGGTGGTCCTTGGCCTCCCGGACGGTGTGTTCGCCGAAGTGGAAGATCGACGCCGCCAGCACCGCGTCGGCGCCGCCGGCGAGGGCGCCGTCGGCCAGGTGGTCGAGGGTGCCGACGCCGCCGCTGGCGATGACGGGCACCCCGCAGTTGTCGGAGACGGTGCGGGTGAGCTCGAGGTCGAAGCCCTCCCGGGTGCCGTCGCGGTCCATCGACGTGAGGAGGATCTCGCCCGCCCCCCGGGCCACGCACTCCTCGGCCCAGGCGATGGCGTCGCGGCCGGTCGGGGTGCGCCCGCCGTGGGTGAAGACCTCCCAACCGCCGGCGCCGGCCGGATCGCCGTCGGGCCGGGGCCGGGGCCGGCGCCGGGCGTCGATGGCGACGACCACGCACTGGCTGCCGAACTCGGCCGCCAGCTCCGTCACCAGCTCGGGCCGGGCCACGGCGGCGGTGTTGACCCCCACCTTGTCGGCCCCCGCCCGCAGGAGGGCGCGGGCGTCGTCGGGCCGGCGGATGCCGCCGCCCACGGTGAAGGGGATGAAGACGGTCTCCGCCGTCCGCCGGGCGACCTCGACCATGGTGTGGCGGTGGTCGGAGCTTGCGGTGATGTCGAGGAAGACGATCTCGTCGGCGCCCTCGGCGTCGTAGCGGGCGGCCAGCTCGGCCGGATCGCCGGCGTCGCGGAGGTTCACGAAGTTGACGCCCTTGACCACCCGGCCGGCGTCGACGTCAAGGCACGGGATCACCCGGACACTGCGCACGCGTGCACCGCCTCCTCCACCGAGAACAGTCCGTCGTGGAGGGCCTTGCCCACGATGGCTCCGGCCAGGCGGCGACCGCCGACGTCGAGGGTGGCCAGGGCGGTGAGGTCGGCCGCCGACCCGACGCCGCCCGACGCGATCACGGCGACCGACGTGGCCTCCAGCACCGCGGCCAGGCCCTCGAGGTCGGGGCCGGCGAAGGTGCCGTCGCGGGCGATCTCGGTGACGACGAAGGCCGCCACCCCGCAGTCCTCGAACCGGGCCAGGAGGTCGAACAGGTCGACGCCGGAACCCTCCAGCCAGCCCCGGACCGCGGCCACCCGTCCCCGGACGTCGATGCCCACCGCCACCTGATGGTGGGTGGCCAGGTCGCGTACCAACTGGGGGTTCTCGACGGCGGCGGTGCCGATCACCACCCGGTCGACGCCCGCCTCCATCAGGGCCTCGGCCGACGCCTGGTCGCGCACTCCCCCGCCGGCCTGGACGTGGGCGGCGCCCCCCACGGCCGCGGTAATGGCGGCGATGACGGGCCGGTTCTCGGGGGTGCCGGTACGGGCCGCGTCGAGGTCGACCAGGTGGATCCACCTCGCGCCGGCAGTCACGAACGATCGGGCGACCGTCACCGGGTCGGTGCCGTAGGCCGTCTCCCGGGAGAAATCACCCTGGTACAGACGGACCGTACGACCGGCCCGGAGGTCAATCGCGGGGTACAGATCCAACGAAGTTGGCCAGGATGCGCAGCCCGGCCGCTCCCGACTTCTCGGGGTGGAACTGGGTCGCCCACAGCCGGCCCCGGCGGACGGCGGCGACCACCGGCCCGCCGTAATCGCAGGTGGCGACCACGTCGGAGGTCATCTCGGGCGAGTAGGAGTGGACGAAGTAGACCCACAGGGGATCGTCGAGCCCGGCGAACAGCGGTGCCCCCGGCTCGTGGTCGAGCACGTTCCACTGCATCTGCGGACGCTTCACGTCGTCGGGCAGGAGGCGGACCGTTCCCGGCAGCACGCCCATCCCCTTCACGTCCGGATCCTCCTCCGACCCCTCGTAGAGCATCTGCATCCCGACGCAGATGCCGAGGAACGGGGTGCCAGCCTCGATCACCTCCCGGGCCACGTCCTCCAGGCCCGCCGCCCGCAGCGCCCCCATGCACCGACCGAAGTGGCCGACGCCGGGGAGCACGACCGCCTCCGCCGCCCGCACCACGGCCACGTCGTCGGTGAGCACCGCGTCCGCCCCCACCCGCTCCAACGCCTTCTGGGCCGACCGCAGGTTGCCTATCCCGTAGTCGAGGACCGCGATCATGCCGCCCCCGGCCAACCGGTGACAGAAACAGCCCCCCGGGGGCGGTTTGTGTCACCGGTTCGTGGGGTGGTCACAGCGAGCCCTTGGTGGACGGCACTCCCCCGCCCTCGACCCGGACGGCGTCGCGGAGGGCCCGGGCCACGCCCTTGAAGGAGGCCTCCAGGATGTGGTGGTTGTTCTTGCCGCTGCGCATGCGCAGGTGGAGGGTGATGGCGGCGGCCGTGACGAACGCCCGCCAGAACTCCTCCGCCAGCTGGGGGTCGAAGGGTGGCGTGCCCAGGGCGTCGCCCCCCGGCTCGACCTCGTAGTGGAGGAAGGGCCGGCCGGACAGGTCGAGGGCGACCTCGATGAGGGCCTCGTCGAGGGGCACCGAGATCGACGCGAACCGGCGCACGCCGGCCTTGTCCCCCAACGCCTCCCGCAGGCACTCGCCCAGGGCGATGCCCACGTCCTCCACCGTGTGGTGGGTGTCGACGTCGAGGTCGCCGCTGGCCTTCAGGTCGAGGTCGAACCCGCCGTGGCGGCCGAGCTGGCTGATCATGTGGTCGAAGAAGGGCACGCCGGTGGCGACGCTCGTGTCGCCCGCCCCGTCGAGGTCGAGACGGATCTCGATCGACGTCTCCTTGGTGACCCGCGACCGGGTGGCGACTCGTGTACCGGCCATCTAGCCGAGGACCTCCTCTAGGGCGGACACGAAGGCGTCGTCCTCGTCGGGGGTGCCGACGGTGACCCGCAGGCAGCCGGCCAGGCGGGGCCACGAGGAACAGTCGCGCACCAGGACCGACCGCTCGACGAGGCCCTTCCAGACGGCGGCGCCGTCGAGGGAGAGCGGACGGAAGAGCACGAAGTTGGCCGCCGACGGCCACACCTGCACCGGGAGCTTGCGTAGGCCGGCCAGCAGGCGCTCCCGCTCCGCCACCACCGCCGCCACCCGGGCCTCCATCTCGGCCTGGAAGCGCAGGGCGAGGCGGCCCGCGATCTGGCTGGCGGCGTCGAGGTGGTAGGGCAGGACGACCCGCTCCAGCTGGGCCACCACCGCCGCCGGACCCACCAGGTAGCCCATCCGGCAGCCGGCCATCGACCACGTCTTGGAGAAGGTGCGGGTGACCACCAGCGGCCGGTCGTCGGCCAGCAGCGACAGCGACGACCAGGGCGCGAACTGGGCGTAGGCCTCGTCGACGACCACCACCCCCGGCGCCAGGTCGAGCACCGCCTCCACCGCCTCCCGGGGCTCGATCAGCCCGGTGGGGTTGTTGGGCGAGGTGAGGAACGTGATGGCGGGCTCGGCCTCGGCGAGGACCCGGCGCACCTCGTGGAGGTCGAGGGTGAAGTCGGCCGCCCGCTCCCCCACCGCCACCCCGGTGCCGGTGATGCGGGCGATGTGGGCGTGGAGGGCGTAGGTGGGCTCGAAGACGGCCACCGCCCGCCCGTGGCCGCCGTAGGCCAGGCACGTGGCCTGGAGGACCTCGTTCGACCCCTTCCCCACCAGCACCTGCTCGGGACCGACGTCGTGCAGCTCACCGATGGCGGTGCGCAGGGCGATGGCCTGGCGGTCGGGATAGCGGTGGAACGGGACCTCGGCCAGTTCGGCCAGGAAGGCCTCCCGCCACGCCGGCGGCGGCGGGTAGGGCGACTCATTGGTGTTGAGGCGGACGTCGACCGTGACCTGGGCCGAGTGGTATCCCTCCAGGTCGGAGAGGTCGTCCCTGACTTTGAGGGGTCGGGCGGTGACGGCCATCAGCTGCGACCCAGCCGCATCTGGACGGACAGGGCGTGGGCGTCGAGCCCCTCGGCGCGGGCCAGGGTGGCCACCGCCGGCGCCAGCGCGGTGAGCGCCTCCTGGTCGAGGGTGATGGCGTGGATGGTGCGCACGAAGTCGGCCACCTGCAGGCCGCCGGCGAAGCGGGCCGAACCGAACGTCGGGAGCACGTGGCTGGGCCCGGCCAGGTAGTCGCCCACCGACGCCGGCGCCCACGGCCCGGTGAACACCGCCCCCGCGTGGCGGACGCCGGCCAGCATCGACTCGGCCCCTGCGCACATGAGTTCAAGGTGCTCGGGGGCGATGGCGTTGGCCACCTCCAGCGCCGCCTCCGGCCCGTCGACGAGGACCGCGTAGCCACCCCCTTGGAGGGTGGCCATGATCTCCGACCGCCGCATGGACGCCTTCACCAGCCGGTCGACCTCGGCCGTCACCGCGTCGGCCACCGCCTCCTCCCATGTCACCAGCCAGGCCAGCCCGTCGGGACCGTGCTCGGCCTGAACGACCACGTCGACCGCGGCCCACGACGGCGGCACCGAACCGTCGGCGATCACGACCACCTCGGACGGGCCGGCGAAGGCGGCGGGCACGCCCACGACCCCTTCGGCCGCCACCTCCCGCTTGGCGATGGCCACGTAGACGTTGCCCGGCCCCACGATCACGTCGACCGCGGCCACCGAGTCGGTGCCGTAGGCCATGGCCCCCACCGCCTGGGCCCCGCCGATGCGGTACACCTCGTCGACGCCGGCCACCGCGGCCGCGGCCAGGGTGGGCCCGAACACCCGGCCGTCGGGTCCCGGGGGGACGCACAGCACCACCTCGGCCACACCCGCCACCCGGGCCGGGATGGCGGTCATGAGCACTGTCGACGGGTAGCCGGCCCGTCCGCCGGGCACGTAGGCCCCGGCCCGGTCGACCGCCCGCCGCAGCTCCCGGACCACGACGCCGTTGCGCTCGTGGCGCCCCTCGGGCTGCACCTGGTGGCGGTGGTAGGCCTCGACCGAGTCGGCCGCCTCCTCCAGCGCCGCCCGCAGGGCGGGAGAGATGGCGGCGAGGGCGGCGGCGAGCTCGGCGGCCGGCACCCGCAAGTCGTCGAGGACCACGCGGTCGAAGCGTTCGGTGTACTCCCGCACCGCGGCGTCGCCCCGCTTGCGGACCTCGGCCAGGATCTCCCGCACCGCGTCGACGGGCGTGGCCCCACCCTGGTCGGGGCGAGGCAGGCGCGACCGGAGCCCGGGGCCGGTGGCGCCCCGCAGGTCGAGGCGGGTGAGCACCCCTCGATCGTACCGGCGGGCCACACCCACCCCCGCCTCATTCACCGGGGGGATTGGGGTAGGAAGGGGGCCATGGCCGATGCCACCTCGAGCTCACCGGGTCCGGAGCTGTCGTCGATCACCACCGCCCTGGGCGACATCACCCGGCGTGTTACCGCTATTGCCGAGCGGTCGCAGGGCTCCGATTTGGACTGGCTGGCGTCGACCCTCTTCGACGTGGAGCGGGCCCTGATCGACGCCACCCGCCGGCTCTCGTCGGCGACGACCGCACTCCGCAAACGGGACTAGTTCCCGGAACTCGGGGCGCAAACGCGACTGACGGCGCCCCGGAGGGCGCCGTCAGTGGGGCGGCCCGGGCGGCGGGACCCGTTGACCGCCATAGGGGATCCAGGTGGCGGGAACCTGATCCCCGCCAAGAAAGGTAGCACGTGCTGAAACGAATCCAACCGACCCCCGGGGCACCCGGCGAACAACGTTTCGTCAACTCTTTTCGGGCCTGGTGGAGCCCGGGAGGAGCGCCGCCGAAGGGCAGAAATCGGCCAGCAGGCACTCCCCGCATCGGGGGCTGCGGGCGCCGCAGACCCGGCGGCCGTGGAGGATCAGGCGCAGGCTGAGCTTCCCCCGCGCCCCGGCCGGCACCAGGGCGTCGAGGTCGGCCTCCACCCGTACCGGATCGAGCTCGGTGGTCATCCCCAGGCGTCGGGAGAGCCGGCCCACGTGGGTGTCGACGGGCAGGCCGGGGAGTCCGAAGCCGACGCTGCGCACCACGTTCGCCGTCTTGCGGCCCACTCCGGGCAGGGTGACGAGGTCGGCCATGGCGGTAGGGACCTCGCCCCCGAAATGCTCTTCTAGAGCCCGGGCCATCCCGATCAATGACCTCGACTTCGACCGGAAGAAGCCGGTGGAATGCACCAGTCCCTCGAGCTCGGTGGGATCGGCGGAGGCCAAATCAGCTGCCGTCGGATACCGGACAAAGAGTGCCGGTGTGGCCTTGTTCACGTTCTCGTCGGTGGTCTGGGCCGAGAGGATGGTCGCCACCAACAACTGGAACGGGTTGGCGTGGGTCAGGGCGCACAGGTCGCGCTCGTCGCCGGGGTACTCCTCGGCCAGGCGGAGGACCGTTTCCCGGGCCCGGCCCTTCGGGGTGCGAGGCCGAGCCATGCCCGAGCACGGTAGATGCCGGCGGTACCTTGGGTCGCACATGGCCCGGCTGGAGATCAAGCGCCAGATGGGGAAGGTCGATATCGCGGCCGTGTCCGAGTTGCTCGACGTGGCCACCGCCGTCGACGGGCACCACCCGCTGGGCGAGCATCAGTGGCTCGATCTGGTGCACGGCAACCGCCACGGCTTCGCCGGGCTGGTGGCGTGGGAGCCGGGCCACGACCACCCCGTCGGCTACGCCCAGCTGACCCGGGAGGAGACGGCGGCCGAGCACGGGCCGACGTGGGCGCTCGAGTACGTGGTCGACCCCCACCACCGGATGGCCAACGACGGGATCGGCGAGACCCTGGTGGCCACCGCCCTCGACATCGTCCGCCACGAGGGCGGAGGTCGGGTGCACATGTGGGTGCCCAAGCCCACCGCAGTCCACGACCGGGTGGCGCAGGCGGTGGGCATGGCCCGGGGCCGGGAGCTGCGCCAGCTGCGGCGGGCCCTACCCGTCCACGAGCAGGCGACGGTGGCCGTGCGTCCCTTCGTCCCCGGTCGGGACGAGGAGGCGTGGCTGGAGGTCAACAACCGGGCCTTCAGCTGGCACCCGGAGCAGGGGGGCTGGGACCTGGAGACGCTCCGGCACCGGGAGGACCAGGCGTGGTTCGACCCGTCCGGCTTCCTGCTCCACGAGCGGGACGGGAAGCTGGCCGCATTCTGCTGGACCAAGGTCCACCACGAGCACGGGCCCGGCCTCCCCCACGGGCACGACCATGCCCACGACCGGGACCTGGGCGAGATCTACGTGGTGGCCGTCGACCCCTCCTACCAGCGCATGGGGCTGGGCCGGCAGATGGTGCTGGCCGGGCTCGACTGGCTCACCAGCCGGGGGATCCGCACGGCCATGCTCTACGTCGACGCCGACAACGACGGGGCCCTGCACCTGTACGAGGAGATGGGCTTCACCCTCGACCATGTCGACCGGGCCTACGTGGGCGACGTCGAGCCCGCGGCCGCGGGGAGCTAGCCGACCGCCCCCACCCCGGCGAGGGAGCCGAGGACGAAGGTGATCAGGGCGGGGATGGCCGTGAACACCAGCTGGCGGAAGGCCGAGCGCAGCACCCGGCGGCCGGTGAAGCGTCCGAGGAACCCGCCCACCAGGATGGCGGCGATGGTGCCGAGGATGATCGACGCCACCACCGCCGCCGTCCCCCCGCCGAAGAACCAGGGGAACAGGGGCACGGTGGCGCCCACCGCGAAGCTGAAGAACGACGACACCGAGGCGGCGATGGGCGAGCCCAGCTCGCTCGGGTCGATGCCGAGCTCCTCCCGGGCGTGGGTCTCGAGGGCCAGCTCGGGGTTGCGCATGAGCTGGCTCGACATCTCCTCCGCCGTCTCCCGGTCGACGCCGCGGGCCATGTAGATGGCGGCCAGCTCGGCCGTCTCCATCTCCGGGCTGCGGCGGAGCTCGATGCGCTCCATCTCCAGCTCCCGCTCGAGCAACTCGGCCTGGGCGGTCATGGAGACGTACTCCCCCGCCGCCATCGACACCGCCCCCCCGATGAGGCCCACCAGACCGGCCAGGCGCACCAGCGACGGCAGGGGGTTGGCGCCGGCGAAGCCGAGCACGATGGCGATGTTGGACACCAGCCCGTCGCTGACCCCGAACACCGCGGCCCGGGCGGCCCCGCCCTGGACGTTGCGGTGGTGCTTCTCGGGGAGCTGCGGC
Organism: Actinomycetota bacterium; assembly: GCA_034666105.1. Classification (GTDB taxonomy): domain Bacteria; phylum Actinomycetota; class Acidimicrobiia; order Acidimicrobiales; family AC-14; genus JAXDMK01. The sequence goes on from JAXDMK010000067.1 coordinate 50,619, forward strand.
TCGGCCGAACCCTCGGTGGCCGCGCCGACCGCGACGTCGGCGGCGGCAGAGGCCTCGGGATCACTCCCCGTGTCGCTGGGAACGGGCTCGCTCACCCCACGAGGGTACCGCCCGCGCACCCGCCGACCGGTCGATCGGAGCCGCTAGGAGTAGCGCTGGACACCCATCTGGTAGCGCTGCCAGGGCCCGGCGGTGGAGGTCACGGGCGGGCAGTCCCCCGCGCCGGCGGCCGTGACGGTGAGGGTGGCGACGCTGCCGACACCACCGACGAAGCCGAACGGGGCATAGAAGAGGACGTCGGCCAGGGGGTACCGGGCGCAGCTACCGGCCATGGCGCCGATCCACGGCGAGGCGGTCACGCTGGCCGGCCCCAGCTTCCCCCACGCCGCGGGCAGGGTCAGGGTGCCGATCGACGTCCAGGTGGCGGCGGCGTCGTCGTAGACCCATGCCCCCCAGGAGCCCGGTCCGAGGTTGGTCACGAAGGGGAAGTAGAAGTGCTGCTGCCGCCACGGGAACGGCACCGACAGGTTGTGCTCGGTCCCGTCGGACTCGACGACGCTGAACACCGCGAATGGGCCGGTCGAGTCCGAGAAGAGCCCCACCTGCCCGACGGCCCCGCCGGCGACGAACCCGAAGTACTGGTTGTAGGCGTACGACCACGGGATGCTGCCGCGGATGGCGAAGGGGGGGTTCTGGGGGAACACCCAGCCGCCGAGCCCGTCGAGCGGGGTGCCGGTGGGCTGCGTCCACACCGAGTAGGGCATCTGGGGGACCTTGCGCACGAAGCCGTCGGCCTCGTAGGCGCCCATGTCGATCTCCAGGGCCCCGTCGCCGTCGCCATCGGTGACCCGCGGGTACTTGTCGAAGTCGGTCGCCGACACCGGTGCCCCGTTGTCGCCGGTGTCGACCGACGGGGAGTCCTGCCGGAGTTGGAAGGTCGAAAAGGCGGTCGCGATCGTGCAGCATTCGTCGTTGAACTTCGGGTCGGCCGCGATGTTGCCGTTGGTACCGGTGGGGTCGGGGCAGCCGGCGTAGGGAGCGGCGCCACCCCAGACGTCGTTGTGGCTGAACACCGCCAACGACACAGAGCTGCCCGAGCAGGCGACGCTGGTCGGCCCGCGGGTTCCGACGACGATGTTGTTGACGACGACAGCACCGCCGCCGGAACCGGCGATCGCCGATCCGCTGGCAGCGCCGTTGTCGATCATGGTGTTGTTCGCGATCTGGGGGAGATCGGCGCTGCCGGTGCCGGTCCAGGCGACGCCGCCGCCGCTGCCGGAGGTGATGTTCCCCTCGATCACGTTCTGGACGACCCGGGGTTGCCCTCCGCCGAGGCTCACACCGCCGCCGCCGTTGGCTCCCGCGTGGTTGCCCTCCACCCGGTTGTCGGTGAAGAGCACCGGCCCCGCCAGCAGGGCGCCTCCTCCGCCGCTGGCGTAATTGCCCTGGATCACGTTGCGCACGATCTCTGCACTCCCGACGGCGAAGATGCCGCCGCCGGCGCCACCGACACCGGTGGCGCTGTTGCCCGCTATCTGGTTGTCCGTGATCAGCGGCGACCCCTCGGCGACGCCGATGCCGCCGCCGGCGTGGGTTCCGGCGTCGTTGCCCGTCACGATGTTGCCGACGATCGTCGGCGAGGCGTTCTCGATGCTCACCCCACCCCCGACGATGGTCACCGCGGCCAGGCCGTGGGTGATGGTGAAGCCCCGCAGGATCGACGCCCGGCCCTCGCCCGAGTGGAATCGCACCACGTGGGAGGTGTTGTCGCCGTCAATCGTGGTCGAGCTCGGTCCGCCGGAGCTGCGGACCTCGATCGCCTTGCCCTTGAAGTCGACGTGCTCGTGGTAGGTGCCGGGGGCGACGACGACGGTGTCGCCGGCCGAGGCGGCGTCGATCGCCCCCTGGATGGTGGGGATGGCGGACGGCACCGGCAGTTGGGCGGGGGAGGCGACCGCCGATGCCGAGGGGAGGCCGACGAGCGTCGCGGCCAACATCGCCGAGGCGGCGGCCACACGGACGGCCGCCCGCCGGGCGCGCCGAAGACGGGTTCCGGTACCCGTGGCCCCCATGTCGCCCTCCGATGCCCGCCCTGCGCCGATAGCCGTCCCGTCGTTGTCGACTGGGACGGCGGCCGACTTGAGCCCGGGCCTGGGCCATGATCGAGGGGTGCCCGGACGGCCTCCTCCCTCCCGATTCGACCTGAGCCCGCCCGAGGTGGCGGCGGTGCTCGGCGACGAGCCCGCCTACCGGGCCCGGCAGGTGTGGGCCGGCATCCACGCCGGGCGGGAGCCGGGCGAGATGACGGAGCTCCCGGCCGCGTTGCGGGACCGGCTGGCGGTCGCGCTCCCGCCGGCGTTGCACCTCGAGCGGGAGTCGACGTCCGACGGCGGCGACACCGACAAGTGGCTGTGGCGGCTGGCCGACGGGGCGGCGGTGGAGACCGTCCTCATGCGGTACCCCGAGCGGGCCACGGTGTGCGTGTCGACCCAGGCCGGCTGCGCCATGGCCTGCTCCTTCTGCGCCACCGGCCAGGCCGGGTTCAGCCGCCACCTGACCACGGGCGAGATCGTGGAGCAGGTGGTGCGGGCCCGGCGGGCGGCCCTCCCCCGCCGGCTCTCCAACGTCGTCTTCATGGGCATGGGCGAGCCCCTGGCCAACTACGGCCCGGTATGGGCGTCGGTCGAGCGCCTCCACCACGAGCTCGGGCTGTCGGCCCGCCACCTCACCCTGTCCACCGTGGGCTTGGTGCCCGGGATCAGGAAACTCACGGCCGAGGCCTTGCCCGTCAACCTCGCCGTCTCCCTCCACGCGGCCAACGACACCCTCCGGGACGAGCTGGTGCCGATCAACCGGCGTTACCCGCTGTCGGTGCTCCTGGGCGCCTGCCGGGACTACGTGGCGGCCAAGGGCCGGCGCCTGTCGTTCGAGTGGGCGCTCATCGGCGGAGTCAACGACCGCCCGTCCGACGCGGCCGAGCTGGCCGAGGTGGCGATCCCCCTTGCGGCCCACGTCAACCTCATCCCCCTCAACCCGACGCCCGGGTACCTGGTGCGGGGGCCGTCGCCGGCGGCGGTGCGGGCCTTCCGCGACCGGCTGAAAGCGCTGGGCGTCAACGCCACCGTCCGCCGCAACCGGGGCACCGACATCGACGCCGCCTGCGGCCAGCTGGCGGCGTCGTCCCCGGTCGGCGGGTCCCGACCGGTCGTTCTCACCCCCGCCCGCCGGCGGTGAGTGGCCGGGGCCCGCTGGGACGGGCGGTCGACGGCTTCGTGGTGGCGGTCGCCCCCGCCCTCACCCGCCTGGCCGGCGACTCCCGCATCGCCGACACCGACAAGCTGGCGGGCGACGTCGCCCTGGAGGCCTTCAACCTCACCGCCGCCTTCGTCGACGCCGACGGGCGCCACACCGACGACGAGCTCGACGCCTTCATCGACGTCTTCGGGGCCCGGTTCGACACGGTGGCCCGGGCCGCCAGCCCCAACGCCATGCGGGCCGCGGGCCTGCTCGCCGGCAGCCGGACGTTCCTCGACACCCCGTCGCCTCTGTTCGACCTGCTGGTGAGCGCCGACGGCCGCGACGGCGGCAACCGGGCGTGGACCTATTACACGGCGGCTCTCGCCATCGGGCACACGGTCCTCGCCCTGGACGCGTTCCCGTCCCACGCCGAGCTGTCCGCCATCGAACGCTTCCGCTCGGCGCTGTTGCAGGCGATGGACGCGGCCGGCCTGCGCCGTCCGGGTGGTCCCCAACCGCAGACCGCCACCGGCCGGGTGGCGGCCGGGCCGGCCCCGGCGGCTGTTCCCCCGGCGCCGGTCGGTCCGCCCCGCCCCATCGAGGAGCTGCTGGCCGAGCTGGACGGGCTGGTGGGCCTGGCGCCGGTGAAGGCCGAGGTCAAGCTGGTCACCGACCTGCTGCGGGTGGAGAAGCTGCGGGTGGCGAGGGGTCTGCCGGTGGTGGAGCACAGCCGCCACCTGGTCTTCACCGGCAACCCGGGTACGGGCAAGACCACCGTGGCCCGCCTCCTGGCCCAGATCTACCGCAGCCTGGAGGTGGTCGAGAAGGGGCATCTGGTCGAGACCGACCGGGCCGGCCTGGTGGCGGGCTACGTGGGCCAGACCGCGCTCAAGGTGAAGGCGGTGTTCGAGACGGCGATGGGGGGGGTCCTGCTCATCGACGAGGCCCACGCCCTCGCCCGGGGCGCCGACACCGACTTCGGCCACGAGGCCATCGACATGATCGTCAAGCTCATGGAGGACCACCGCGACGACGTGGTCGTCATCGTGGCCGGCTACCCCGACGAGATGGCCGTCTTCCTCGACGCCAACCCCGGCCTGCGCTCCCGATTCCCCAAGACCATGTTCTTCCCCGACTACACCGACGCCGAGCTGGCCCTCATCTTCGACGGCATGTGCCGCAAGAGCCACTACGTCCCGACCGACGACGCCCGGGCCGCGGTCCTGGTTTTCCTGGCGGCCCAGGTGCGGGACCGGGGCTTCGGCAACGCCCGCCTGGTGCGCAACCTGTTCGAGGCGGTGGTGGCCCGCCAGGCGAGCCGGGTGGTGTCGAGGCCCGAGGCCGAGGTCACCGACGACGCCCTGGTGGCCATCGAGGCGGTCGACGTCAACCCGGCTACCGCTACCGCACCTGCACCGTCACCTGGTCCGACGCCCTGATGGCGTCCACCAGCCGCTCCCCGGGACCGACGTGGGCGCCGTCCCACACCACCGACCGCACCACCTCCCCCTCGATCACGGCCCCCTCGCCGATCACCGACCGACCACCGGACGAAGCCAGGTTGGCCTGGAGGTAGCGGGCGGGCGTGCCGCAGTCGATGGCGGGCCCGTCCGTCGTCACCAGGTCGAGGTCGACCCCCGGCCGCAGGTGGCGCCACGAGACCTCCCACAGGCCGGAGGGGGTGTCGGGAAGGTTGCGGACCAGCGACCACGGGAGCAGGGCGGTGCCGGCGTAGGCCAGGTCGTCCCAGGTGGCCAGCTCGGGGTTGGTGACGCAGAGGAGGCGGGGGCGGGCGCCGTCCCATCCGGCGACGAAGGGACGGACGTCGGCCGGGTTCCACGTGTCGGCGTTGAGCAGGAGGACCGACCGCCCGGCGATCCACGGCCGCAGCCGGCCGAGCGCCCCCGCCGTCCCCAGCCGCTCGCCGTCCTCCCGCGACAGGTGGACGCCGAGCCCCTCGAGGTGGGCCGCCAGGGTGGGTTGGGTGTGGTGGCAGTTGACGGCCACCGCCGCCGTGGCCCCCCGGGCCCGGGCCACCGCCTGGTCGACGAGGGGCACGTTGCCCACCGGGCACAGGGCTTTGGGCCGGAGGAGGGTGAGGGGCCGCAGCCGGGTGCCGGCCCCCGCGGCCAGCACGACCGCGGCCAGGGTCGCGGGCCCTGCCAGAATGTCGCCATGCAACAGCGCCGGTGGACGAACGCCTCCCAACCGCAGACCCTCCAGATCGCTGTGTTCCTGCTCTACATCAACTCGGCGTTCCTCTTGCTCGGGTTGCTGCTCGACAACTACTTCCCCCTGCTCTACATCGGCGTCTTCGCCGGCCAGATCTTCGCCGGCTACGGCATCGCCAACGAGCGCAAGTGGGCCTACTACCTGGGCATCGTGATGGCCTTCCTCCCCTTCCTCATCCGCCTGTATTACGGCCAGAGCCTCATCGGCACCAATCTCATCGGTCTCATGTTCGAGATCGCCCTGGTCGCCCTCCTGGTCCACCCCCAGTCGCGGGACTACCAACGCATCTGGTTCAAGTAGGCCGCCAGTTAGTCGGCGGATCGGTTTGCGTCACTCGTAGGGACGTGATCCGGGGCCGTGCGGCCATTTCCACGTCCCTACCGGTGATCGAAACCGGCCAGGCGGGCCGATAGGGACAAGTTTCCTGATTTCGCCACGAAGGCGCGACAGCGCCCCGATCTCGGATGAGAACGAGGCGCTGTGTCGCGGCTGCGCTGTGAGGTCTAAGCCAAAGCGTGCTTCTCCCGCCCGAACCTCATCAGCGCGAACCCCAGCCCGATGCAGAAGCCGGCGAGGGCCAGTTGCTTCGGGATCTGGCTGCCGGTGTACGCCAGGCCCTCCGGCGGTGCGGCATAGGCCGTCGCCGGAGCCACACCCGTGTCGGCCGCTACCGCGACGGGCGTGGGCGGCACCGCTCGCTGCGCGACCACCTGCGGCTGCGGCGCAGGGGCCGGCTGCTGCCTCACGGAAGGGGCGACCCCCCCGCCGCCTCCACCGGAGCCACCCCCGAATCCGCCGCCAACCCTGGTGGTCGTCGTGGTGGTGGGCGCGGCCGTGGTCGTCGTGCTTCCGACGACCGTCGTCGTGGTCACGGCGGGACACGGTCCAATCGTGTCGCCGTGGCCCAGGTGGGCGGGTAGGGCGTTGACGCTCACGGTGATCGTCTCGAAGGGATTCGAGGACGAGCCGGTGTGATGGCAGATCGTGATCCTGTCCTCACCTCCGGACCCGCCCCCGGGGAGGGTCGTCACCGTCACGATCGTCGTCGTCGGGGCGACGGTGGTCGTGGGGGCCACAGTCGTCGTGGGGGCCACAGTCGTCGTGGTCACGGCGGGGCACGGCCCAATCGTGTCGCCGTGCGCCAGGTGGGCGGGCAGGGCGTTGACACTGACGGTGATCGTCTCCGCGGGCGCGGCATTGGGCTTGTGGCAGATCGTGATCTTTCCGTCCGTCTGGGCCCAGGCGCCCATAGTGGTGCTTCCCCAGAGCAGAAGGACGGCAGCCATCAAGGGGCCGGCCCGCCTTCGCAAAGCAGTGCGTTTCATACCGTTTCTCCTCGCGTCGAAACGGGTGGATCGTGGCTCCCCACTTACATTTCTTCAGCGGGCCCGTGCGCCACCCTTCCTTCCCCAGCGGAAGGTGCTGCTCTCCTTCCCCCCCCAGGTGGAAGCACAAACTTCCCGCACCGGGGCGAGGCCGCGAAGGGCCGGCTCGTCGAAGCAAGTCCAGAAAGGGTCCATCCCGTCCCCGGCCGAATATGACCAGATGCCGGTGCGATTCCAGGGGCGTGGTGGCGTCTATCGGGGCGCCGGGGTGGCATGGGGCTGCGGGTGACCTCGAGGACGATGGCCAGGTCGGTCCGTCGGTAAATGGCCTCAAACTCGACGGCCTGTTGCTAGGCGTGGAGTTGCGTCGGAATATCCGACATAGCTGCACCCTAAAGGGGCACATCCAACGCCGGCCGCCGGTCAGAACGTGACCCGCACCACCGTGGCCCGGACGGTTTGGCCGTCGAGAGCCGACTTCTCCGAGAAGAGGATCGCGCCGGCGGGCTTTGACGGGGGCTTGAAGGCGATGTCGCCGGAGAAGGGGCCGAGGACGCCGTCGCCGCGGCCGGTCACGGGGCCGGAACCCAGGTTGGCGCCGGCGAGCATGCCGTCCTCCCGCACCTCCACCAGCACGTTCCCCTCGAAGGTGGCCGCCTGGCCCCGCACCGCCACCGGCGACGTCACCCGGTCGAGCGCCACCGGTTGCGAAACCACGATCTGCGGCGACGACGCGCCCACGACCGTCCACGGCCCCTGGTCGCCGTCGGCACCTCCCGACATGAGGAACACGCTCATCGTGGGCTGGGGGTCGACGATGGGCGTCCCCCCCTCGCCCGTGGTGAAGCCGAGCTTCACCTCCACCCGCCCGCCCGCGGCCGGGGTCGGCGAGCCGAAGACGGCCGGGCTCGCCATCCCCAGGTACCGGGCGCCGAACGCCTTCGCCGTCTCCACCGGACTGGTGAACGTGCGGTCCGCCCCCGCGAGGTAGCCGTCCATCTCCGCCTGCGACGTGAAGGGCCAGATGCCGGGGAAGACGGCGGACACGGGCGCGCCGTCGACGTAGTCGGCGTAGTCGCCGCATCCCACCGGCTGGTCGAGGATGATCCCGTTCCCGGAGAACACGTTGACCAGGTCGCCGTCGAGGAGGAACCGCACGCCGGTGACGCTGTCGAACTGGTCGAGCGTGCACGTCACCTGGGCCAGGCGCAGGCTGAGGGACAGGCTGCCCCCGCCCGACTCGAAGTCCTTGGACAAATCGACCTTGGCCACCCCGTCGGCGATGGCGAGGTCGCGGAAGCGGGTGGCGGGGGGGATGGCGGTGCCCAGGCCGTCGGCCGACTCAGCTGTCGTCGGCCCTCCGACCAGCGCTTTCACCGTCTCCGCCCCGATGCGGGTCACCTTGGGAACCGTCCGGGTGACCTTGACGATCTTCTCGCCCCTGGTGAAGTAGAGGATGACGTCGGAGGTGGCGGTGGTGCTGCCGGGGGCGCCGTCGGGGGCAGTGGTGGCGGGGCTGCCGGCGACGGTGGTCGCGGGACGGGTCGGCGTCGACCCCGCGTCGACCGAGCCGCCCCCCGAGCCGCACGCCCCCACCGCCGCCGCCAGCAGGGCCAGTCCCAGTGCCGTGGTGATCGTGCGGTGCCTCATGACTGCCTCCCTCGGGAACGCCGCTTCAGGGCGTCCACCAGGCCATCGTGGCGGGCGGTGGTCACGGCCTCGTCGCGGCCAGGTAACAGATCGGAAACAGGCTCGGCCCCCGGTCCCGCCGGCTGCCGGGGCAGGACGACGGTGAACACGGCGCCGGCGCCGGGCCGGTTGGCCACGGTGACGTCACCCCCGTGGAGCCGGGCGTTCTCCCGGGCGATGGCCAGGCCCAGGCCGCTGCCGGCGCTGCGGGGACGGGAAGGGTCGGCCTTGGAGAAGCGCTCGAACACCGACGCCAGGTACTCGGGGGCGATGCCCGCGCCCCCGTCGGACACCTCCAGGCGCACCGTCGCCTCGTCGGCGGTGAGGGTCAGGCGCACCGGCGGGCGGCCGTGCTCGAAGGCGTTGCCGACCAGGTTGCCGATCACCGCGTCCAGCCGGCGGGGATCGGCGGAGATCACCACCCCCGGCTCCAACCGGGCCTCCACCCGGCTCAGCCACCCCCGGCTGCCCAGGGCGCCCCGCACCAGATCACCCAGGTCGACGTCGTCCCGGGACATGGGGGCCACGCCCGCGTCGAGGCGGGAGATCTCCATGAGGTCGGCCACCAGGCCGCCCAGGCGCCGGGACTCGACCACCAGCAGCCGGGCCGCCCGCCGGCCGGTGTCGTCGAGGCCGTCCTGGTGGGCATCGAGGACGTCGGCCGCGGTGGTCAGGGCGGTGAGGGGCGTGCGCAGCTCGTGGCTGACGTCGGCCACGAACCGGCGCTGGGTGGCCTCCAGCGCCCGCAGGTCGGCCACCGTGCGTTCGAGCGCCTCCGCCATTCGGTTGAACGACTCGGCCAGGTCGGCGAACTCGTCGTTGCCCGCCACCGGCAGGCGGGTCTCGAGCAGCCCCACCTCCAGCCGGCGGACGGCCCGGCGGGCCCGGCGTAGCGGTCGGAGCAGGCCCCGGGCGGCGAGGGCGCCCACCAGTCCCGACAGCACCATCAGCGCCACCGCCACCCCGGCCAGGACTGTGCGCAGCGTGCCCAGATCGCGCTCGATGTCGTCGAGGGGGAAGAAGAAGTAGAGGCTGGCCGCGTCGGGGACCTGGCCCCCGACCACGATCCGGGGCCGGCCGGCGACGGCGGTCCGCACCGACACCAGCCGTCCCCCGGCCACCGGCCGGGCCAGCCCGGCGGGCACCGCCGCCACCGACGTCGAGATCGACGTGGTGTCCGACGTGCCGTCGGGCATCACCGTCACCACCTCGAAGGCGGAGCCGCTGCGGACCACCAACCGGTTCACGAAGGCGGTGACCTGGGCCGTGGACGCGCCCGGCGGGAGCGCGTCGATCGCCTCGGTGAGGGCGGACCGGGCCGTGCGCCGGGCCTCGTCGCCGGCCCGGTCGAGCACCGCCCGCCGCACGAGGGCGAACGAGGTGACCGCCACCGCCACCGCCGTCACCGCCGCCACCAGGGCGAAGGTGGCGATCAGGCGGGGCCGCAGCCGGGCGACCGCCAGCGGCCGGCGCTCGGTCACCGCGGTCCCGGGGCCACGAGCTTGTACCCCACGCCCCGGACCGTCTGGATCAGGGTCGGGTTGGCCGGATCGTCCTCCACCTTCGACCGCAGGCGCTGGACGCACACGTCGACCAGCCGGGAGTCGCCCAGGTAGGAGTACTCCCACACCCGCTCCAGGAGCAGGGTCCGGGTGAAGACCTGTCCCGGGCGCCGGGCCAGCTCGAGCAGGAGCTTGAGCTCGGTGGGGCTGAGCTTCACCTCCTCGCCCCGGTGGGTGACGGCCATGCCCAGAGGGTCGACGGCGAGGTCGCCGAAGCGCATGGTGCGCTCCTCCGGTTGGCGGGTCTGGCGGCGGAGGACGGCCTTCACCCGGGCCAGGAGCACCCGGGTCTCGAAGGGCTTGGTCACGTAGTCGTCGGCGCCCGACTCGAGGCCGACCACCACGTCGATCGGATCGGCCTTGGCCGTGAGCAGGATGATCGGCACCTGGTCGACGGCCCGGATGCGCCGGCACACCTCGAAGCCGTCGATGACGGGCAGCATCACGTCGAGCAGGATGAGGTCGGGCCCCACCTGGCGCCAGCGCTCGATCGCCTCGTCGCCGGCCGCGGCCGTGCTCACCCGGTGGCCGTCGCCCTCCAACGCCATCGTCACCGCCTCCCGCACCGAGGCGTCGTCCTCCACCAGCAGAATCGAGCTCACGCCTCCCCCTCCCCTGGCGAACCGGTGACACTTACAGCCCTATTCGGGCGGAAAGTGTCACCAGTTCGCTCTTGGCGGGGCGACTTGGGGAGGCCGAGGACGCGTTCGGCGACGACGCTGCGGAGGATCTCCTCGGTGCCGCCGCCGATGCGGGTGGCGGGGATCCAGAGCTGGAACAGGGTCCAGTCGTCGACGAGCATGGCGCCGGCGCCCCGCATGGCGTCGAGCAGCTCGTCGGTGCGGCGGGACAGGCGGATGGACGCCAGCCGGGCCACCGCCCCCTCGGCCCCCGACGACCCGTCCTCCGCCATCGCCACCGCCATCCGCTCGCCCAGCAGCTCCAGCACCTTGGCGTCGATCCAGACCTGGGCCGCCACCTGGCGCACCCCCGGGTCGCCGGACACCCCCCGCGGCCGCAGCTCGGCCAGCAGGCGCTCGACGCTGCCCGCCACCCGGGTCGCGCCTAGCCCCAGCGAGAGGCGCTCGGCCGCCAACGTGGTCACCGCCACCGCCCATCCGCCGCCGGCGTCGCCCACCCGGCACGAGTCCGGCACCCGCACCCGGTCCAGGAGCACCTCGTTGAAGGCCGTCCCTCCCGTCATCTGCCGAACGGGGCGGACGGTCACGCCCGGCGAGCGCATGTCGACCAGGAAGTACGTGCACCCCCGGTGCTTGGGGGCCTCCCAGTCGCTGCGGGCCAGGAGGACGCCCCAGTCGGCGTAGTGGGCGGCCGACGTCCACAGCTTGTGGCCGGTGACGACCCACCCGTCGCCGTCGGCCGAGGCGGCGGCGGTCGTGGTCACCGCGGCCAGGTCGGTGCCGGCGTCGGGCTCGCTGAACAGCTGGCACCAGATCTCGTCGCCAGCGAGGATCGGCGCCAGGTGCCGCCGCCGCTGTTCCTCGGTGCCGTGGACCATGAGGGTGGGCCCGACCATGGCCTCCCCCACCAGGTTGATCGCCGGCGGCAGCCCGGCGGCCGCCACCTCCGCCGCCCAGATCACCCGCTCCCCCACCGTCAGCGCCCGCCCCCCGTGCTCGACCGGCCACCCCAGCCCGGCCCACCCGCCGTCGAACAGCTCCCGTTGCCACGCCTTGCCCCGCACCACGTGGTCGGTGTCGCCCACGTCGGCGAACACCAGCGAGCCGCCGCTCCGGCTCCGGTACGGCCGCGCGTGCTCCGCCAGCCACGCCCGGACCTCCTCCCGGAAGGCCGCCTCAGCCGTGAACTCGTCCACCGGGTCAGGACAGTAGGGCGTCGCAGTGCGGGCAGCGGGGGTTGGCCCGGGTGACGGCCCGGCCGCACGACGGACAGCGGGGCACGACGACCGCTCCCCGCCTTACCCGGGCCACCGCCGACCAGAGCATCCCCCCCACCGCCACCACGAGGAGGACGTCGAGCGCGGTTTGCACCCGCTCAGCCTGCACCCAAACTGTTTGTAGGGTCGATGTCCACATGAACAGATTGGCCGGCGAGTCGAGCCCCTACCTCCAGCAGCACAAGGACAACCCCGTCGACTGGTACCCCTGGGGCGACGAGGCCTTCCAGCGGGCGACGACGGAGGACAAGCCGATCCTGCTCTCGGTGGGATACGCCGCCTGCCACTGGTGCCACGTCATGGCCCACGAGTCGTTCGAGGACGAGGCCACGGCCGCGGTCATGAACGAGCTGTTCGTCTGCGTCAAGGTCGACCGGGAGGAGCGGCCCGACGTCGACGCCGTCTACATGGAGGCGGTGCAGGCCATGACCGGCTCCGGCGGCTGGCCCATGACCGTCTTCCTCACGCCCGACGGCCGTCCCTTCTACGGCGGTACCTACTACCCCGACAAACCACGCCACGGCATGCCCGCCTTCGAGCAGGTCCTGCGGGCGGTCGACGAGGGTTGGCGGGACAAGCGCACCGAGGTCGGCGAACAGGCGGCCCGCCTCACCAATGCCCTGGGCCGCATGTCCGACCTGCCAGTGCCCACCGCCGACGCCCCCCTCCCCGACGGCGACGCCCTCCTCACCCGGGCCCGCGACGCCCTCGCCCGCCGCTTCGACCCCCACTGGGGCGGCTTCGGGCCCGCCCCCAAGTTCCCCCAGCCCGACACCCTCGAGCTCCTCCTGCGGGCCCACGCCCACCGCCCGGAGGACACGGAGGCCCTGGCCATGGTCGTCACCACCCTCGACGCCATGGCGTCGGGCGGCATGTACGACCACCTCGGGGGCGGCTTCGCCCGCTATTCGGTCGACGGCCGCTGGCTCGTCCCCCACTTCGAGAAGATGCTCTACGACCAGGCCCTGCTGGTGCGGGCCTACCTCCACGCCTGGCAGGTCACCGGCGAGGAGCGCTTCCTGCAGGTCCTCACCGAGACCATCGACTACGTGCGCCGCGACCTGCGCCATCCCGACGGGGGCTTCTACTCGTCGGAGGACGCCGACTCCGAGGGCCACGAGGGCACCTTCTACGTCTGGACGGTGGAGGAGCTGCGCTCGCTGCTGGGCGACGACGCCGACGCCGCCATCGACTGGTGGGGCGTGAGCCGGCCCGGCAACTTCGAGGGCAAGAACATCCTCCACCGCCCGGTGCGGGGCGACTTCAAGCGCCCGGAGCAGATCGAACGGGCCCGGCGAATCCTCTTCCAGGCCCGGGAGCAGCGGGTCCGCCCCGGCCTCGACGACAAGGTCCTGACCGAGTGGAACGGCCTGTTCCTCGCCGGGCTGGCCGAGGCCGCCGCCGCCACCGGCCGGGAGGACTGGCTGGCCGACGCCCGCACCAACGCCGAGTTCCTGCTCCACCAGCTGCAACGGTCGGAGGACGGACGCTGGCTGCGGGCCTGGCAGGGGGGCCGGCCGGGACGGCACCTGGCCCTGGCCGCCGACTACGCGGCCCTGGTCGACGGCTTCACCCGCCTGGCCGAGGCCACCGGCGACGCCCAGTGGGTGGCCTGGGCCCGGGACACGGCCGACCGCATGATCCGCCTCTTCTGGGACGACGAGGCCGGCGGCCTGTTCACCACCGGCGCCGACGCCGAGCGCCTCATCACCCGGTCGAAGGACCTGGTCGACAACGCCGTCCCGTCGGCCAACGGAACCGCCGCCATCGCCCTCCTGCGCCTGGCCGCCCTCACCGGCCCTGATCGGGACGGCACCGAGTCGTATCGGGAGCGGGGCGAGGCCATCCTCCGCCTGCTGGCCCCGCTGGCCGAGCAACACCCGTCCGCCCTCACCCGCACGGTGGCGGCCATCGACCTGGCCTCCCGGCCGATCACCGAGATCGCCGTCGTCGGCGACCGCCCCGACCTCGTCCGGGCGGTGCAGTCCCGGCACCTGCCCGACGCGGTGCTGGCCTGGGGCGAGCCCTACCCGTCGCCGTTGTTCGAGGGCCGCACCGACGGGCTGGCCTACGTCTGCCAGAACTACGCCTGTCAGGCGCCGGTGGCCACGGTGGAGGAGCTGCTGGCCCAGCTCGCCTGACCCCGTCCCGCTCGCCCGTGGGGGCGACCGCCGGCCACGAACTCGGTCACCCGGGCGGTTCCGTGCGCCGCAATCGTCGTGATGCGACCTCGAGGCGCCCCGATCACGACGATTTGGCGGCACGAATCGTTTCGTGCGTTGCAATCGTCGTGATGCGAGCCGGCGCGACGGCCGACCGACACCCCCGAAACATGGCCCATTCGCTGGTGGCGTCGGCCGGACCGCCAGTTCACCACCCGCCGCGGTGGATGACCTCGTCCGCCGGGCGTCGGCCCCGGGCCACCGAGGGCGACGGCTCGTCGGGCAGGCGATGGCCGACGGCGATGGTGCCCACCGGGTAGAAGCGGTCGGGGATGGCGAACTCGGCCCGCAGGGCGTCGGGCTCGAAGACCCGGAAGAAGAGTGCCCCCAGGCCGGCGTCGACCGCGGTCAGCAGGGCGAGCATGGTGGCGAAGGCGGCGTCGACGTCCCAATAGGGCACGTCCCAATCGGACGGGTCGCGGTCAATCGCCCCCTTGTCGGGCTCGGCGTAGCGGTCGAGGTACGCCTCCCGGGAGGCCAGGGGGACGATCAAGAGGGGGGCCTCCAGGATCCCCGGCCAACGGAAGCGGGCCCGTCTGGGGGCGGGAAAGCAGGCATCCCAGTACCGCTGCGTCTGGGCCCGTCCCTCCAGCACCAGCAGGTCGACACCCTGGGTGAAACCGGCGGATGGGGCCCGGCGGGCATTGTCCAGAATCCGGCTGACCAATTCCGGCGCCAGCGGGCGGGAATCGAAGTTGCGCACCATCCGGCGGCGACGAACGACGTCTTGGAACTCCATGGACGCGAGCATCCACCATTTCCGCCACCGGAGCGGCCAGCATGTCGTCATGCGAGCCGATGTGCGCTTCCGGGTGGCGGTTGCAGGGGCGGAACTCAAGATGCTGGTGCTGGCCCCAAGACCGTCGGGATGCGTCGGCGTCGACCTCGACTCGGGCGCGTTCGTCCGGGCCGCGTTCGAGGCACCGGTCGACGACCCCCTCGCGCCCCTCGACCTGGTGGCGGGCGAGGTGGGCGGCCCCATCGATCCCCCCGACCCGTCCCAGCCGGAGGCGGTGCAACTGAACGGCGCCCCCCGCCGGGTCGGCCGGGCCGGCGCCCGCCGGGTCGGTCGCTGGCTCACGCCCCTCCACCACCCGCCCCAGGGCCCGCTGCTGGGCTTCGCCGGCTCCCGCATCCCCTACTGGACCCTCGTCGGCGATCGGCCGTCCCTGGCCCTGGTGGTGCCCAGCGCGGCGGCCGAGGTGCGCCTCGGCCCCAACGGCTACGAGTGCATCTTCGGCTGGCAGGGCGCCACCCACCAGTACCCCCTGGTCGACCCCTTCCTGCTCGACACCCTGCACCAGCTCGAGCGCCGCCACATGGGCGCCCACGACATGGCCCGCGTCCTCGGCTTCCGGCCGGGACGCATCCTGGTCGTCCTCAGCGAGCCCCACGACGGCTACTGCTGGAAGGAAGTCGCCGCCCTCCTGCCGGGGTCGTAGCCGGCCGACCCGGTTGTCTGCTAGCCGCGCACGGCAGCCATCGGTTCGGCCACGAGGAGCTGGTGCTTCCGCTTCCGGAGCGAATCCTGGGCCTGGATGATCTGCTCGAATTCGGCGATGACGTCTCGGGACACGCCCAGGCGATCGGCCGCGGCGTGGACCCGGTCCCGCTCGCCGGAGGAGAGCTCCCCGTCGGACGCGCACGCCCGCAGGGCGTCGAAGAGCATGGCTCGACCCGTCAACAGCATCAACGGTGATGCGGCGACCAGTTCCCCGATGTCGTCGCCACCGTCGTAGGTGCGCATCAGCTCGACGACCCCATCGGGATCATGGGCCACCGTCAGATAGCCGACGATCCAGTCCCGTTCCGCCTGGCTGATCTCGCCGTCACCCGCGGCGCAAACCATGATCGCCTTGGCGTAGGCGAGATTGTCGGCCTCGGTGACCTCGGCTACGAGCTCCGGCGGAAGCTCCATATGGTCCCAGCCCAGCCACTTCAACGCCGTCATCCGTTCACTCACGTCCCGCTCCCGTCCTCGTCGCCAGCCGGGGACTGTACCCCCGAAACCGGGGCCTGACCACCCCCTCGGACGGGGCGGCGGCGGGTTGGGGGGGGTGGTCCGGTCAGCGGGAAGCGCGGGCCGCCAGGTCTTCGGCCATGGCCCAGCCGAAGGCGATGAGGGCGTCGCCCCGGGAGGGTTCGAGCTCGCTCACGAACGCCGTCACCTCGGGATGGATGGTGGCCGGGTTGGCGGCCTCGTGGTCGAGGGCGCCGGGCACGTCGCCCAGGCCGGTGACCACGAAGGTGCGGTCGTTGATGCGGCCCTCGGCGCCGAAGCGCTTGGCCAGCCGCCGGCCCCACGCCCGCTCCTCGCCCGAGGCCTTGTGCCCGGGACGGGGGACGATGTCGGCCAGCCCCTCGAAGGCGGCGAAGCCGGCGGCGTCGAGGAGGCGGGTGCCGACCAGCACGTCCTCGTCGGGGAAGGCCAGCACCGCCCGTCGCAGCTGGTCGCCGATGAGCAGCCGCAGGGCCGCGTCGCGACGGGATCCCCGCTTCACCGAGGCCAGCCCGATGAGCACGCAGGGCGTGCCCCCGATGCGCTCCAGGGTGCAGAACGCGAACCCGGCCAGCTTGGGACCTTCGTAAACCCGTGTGATCAGCACCCACTCGCCCGAGTGCTTGGAGAGAATGCCCACGTCGTAGCCGGCGGTTCCGTCGGCGCAGATGTCGGCCATCTCCGAGACGTCGGAGTCGCTCAGTGCGGTGCAGTCCCTGGTTTCGACCTCAAGTGCCATTGACGCCCGTACCTCCCCTGGCCCTTGATTCTAGGTCACCAGCCCGTTCGGCCCCAAGAGGACCCGCAATTCGGACACCAGGCCCTTCCCCGAGTCGACCCGGAACTCGTCCGGGAGGCGCAGAACGGTGTGGTCGAGATGGACGTGGACGGGCTGGTGACCGGGATGGTCGCGCAGCACCGACTTGAGCCGGTCGAGCAGCCCCCGGGTGAGGGAAGCGGGCGACAGCTTGATGCGGACGGGGCCCGTGCCCTCGGGGATGAGGTCGGGACGCTTGAGCTCGAGGCAGATGATCTTGGGCGGTTCCTCCCGCAGGTCGATGCGCCCCTTCACGCACACGATGGCGTCGTCGGCCAGCACCTGGCCGTGCTCGAGCATGGTGCGGGGGAAGACCATCACCTCGATGGCGGACTGGAGATCCTCGAGGGTGAACACGGCCATGAGGTCGCCCCGCTTGGTGTACTTCCGCTGGAGGGCGGTGACCACCCCGCCCACCCACTTGGTGTCGCCGTCGCGGCATTCCCGCAGCTCGGCGATGCTGCACTCGGCGTGGCGCCGGAGCATCGACTCCACCCCGAACAGGGGATGGCTGCTCACGTAGAGCCCGAGCATCTCCTTCTCGAAGACGAGCCGCTGGTGCTGGTCGAACTCGACGGGGGGGATCGGGACCCGCTCGTCGACCACCGACGACGGTCCCCCGGACGATGGATCCCCCATCTCCCCGAACAGGCTCATCACGCCCAGCTCCTGCTCCCGCCGCCGGGCCAGGGTGCGGTCGATGATCTGCTCGAACACGGCCAGCAGCCCCCGCCGGGGATGGCCCATGGAGTCGAAGGCGCCCCCCTTGATGAGCGACTCCACCGACCGCTTGTTGAGCACGCCCGGGTCGACCCGCCGGCAGAAGTCGTAGAAGTCGGAAAAGGGGCCGGCGCTCTCCCTCTCGGCCACGATGAGCCCGACCAGGCCCTCGCCCACGTTGCGGATGGCGGCCATCCCGAACGGGATCTTCCCGTCGACCGCGCCGAAGGCGGCGATCGACAGGTTGACGTCGGGCACCAGGACCTCGACGCCCATGGTGCGGCACTCGGCCAGGTAGACGGCGGTCTTGTCCTTGTCGTCCTTGACCGAGGTGAGAAGGGCGGCCAGGTACTCGACCGGGTGGTTGGCCTTGAGCCAGGCGGTCTGGTAGGCGACCATCCCGTAGGCGAAGGCGTGGCTCTTGTTGAAGGCGTAGTCGGCAAAGGGCTCGATGAGGTCGAAGAGCTTGGTGCCGAGCTCGGATCCGTAGCCGGTGGCGTCGGTGCCGGCCACGAACTTCTCCCGCTCCATGCCGATGAGGACACGGTCCTTCTTGCCGCAGGCCTTGCGGAGGTTGTCGGCTTCGAGCAGCGAATAGCCGGCGAAGCGGGTGGCGACCCGCATCATCGACTCCTGGTAGATCATCAGCCCGTGGGTGTCGGACAGCTCCTCGGCCAGATCGGGGTGCAGGCACACGACCGGCTTGCGCCCATTCTTGCGGTCGGCGAAGTCGTTGTGCATGTTGGCCGCCATCGGCCCCGGCCGGTACAGGGCGACCAGGGCGGCCACGTCGTTGAACGTGGTGGGGGCCAGTGACCGGATGAGGGCCCGCATCTGACCGCCCTCCAGCTGGAACACGCCGATGGAGTCGGCCCGGCGCAGCATCTCGAAGGTGCGCTCGTCCTCCAGGTCGACGTTGTCGATGTCGGGCCGGCGGCCGGTGGTGGCCTCGATGAGGTCGAGGGCCCGCTCGATGACGGTGAGGTTGCGCAGGCCCAGGAAGTCCATCTTGAGCAGGCCCAGGTCGGCCACGCCGTGCATCTCGTACTGGGTGACGATGGGGGCGTCTCTGGGGTCGCCCCCCGGCTCCGGCTTGCGCTGCACGGGCAGGTACTCGGTGAGCGGCTCCCGGGTGATCACCACCGCGGCGGCGTGGATACCGTCCTGGCGGCGCAGGCCGGCCAGGCCCTTGGCCACCTCCACCACCTTGCGGGCGTCGCCGTCGGACTCGCACAGGGCCCGCAGCTCGGCCGCCATCTTGTAGCCCTCCTCGTGGCCGGGCGTGAGCTCGAGGCAGGCGTTGAGGGGGGTGTCGCGGCCCATCACCAGGGGGGGCATGGTCTTGGCGATGCGGTCGCCGACGGCGTAGGGCAGGCCCAGCACCCGGGCCGCGTCCCTGACCGCGGCCCGGGCCTTGATGGTGGAGAAGGTGACGATCTGGGCCACGTGGTCGGACCCGTAGCGCTCGGCCGCGTAGCGGATCATCTCCGCCCGGTAGCGCTCGTCGAAGTCCATGTCGATGTCGGGCATCTCCCGGCGACCCTCGTTGAGGAAGCGCTCGAAGATGAGGCCGTACTTGATGGGATCGAGGTCGACGATGCGCAGGCAGTAGGCCACGCAGCAGCCGGCGGCACTGCCCCGCCCGGGTCCGACCCGGATGTTGCGCTGGCGGGCGTGGTTGATGAGGTCCCAGACCACCAGGAAGTAGGTGGACAGACCCATGCGGTCGATGACGCCCAGCTCGTGTTCGACCCGCTGCACGACGTCGCCCGGCAGGGGCACCCCGTAGCGGCGGCGGGCGCCTTCGAGGGTGAGCTCGCGCAGGTATTCGGAGTCGGTGACGCCCGGCGGGAGGTCGAAGTTCGGCAGCTCGGGCTTGCCGAACTCGATCTCGACGTTGACCCGCTCGGCGATGCCGAGGGTGTTGTCGCAGGACTCGGGCACCTCCGCGAACAGCGCCCGCATCTCCGCCGCCGTCTTCAGGTAGTGCTGGTCGCCCTCGAACTTGAACCGCTTGGGATCGTCGACCTGGGCGCCGGTCTGCACGCACAGCAGGGCGTCGTGGGCCACCGCGTCGGACTGGTGGGTGTAGTGGCTGTCGTTGGTGGCCAGCAGCGGCAGTTGGAGGGTCTTGGCGATCTCCAGCAGGTGGCCGTTGGCCATGCGCTGGTCGGCCAGGCCGTGGTCCTGCAGCTCGACGTAGAGGTGCTCGGGGCCGAAGATGTCCTTGAGGCGGGAGGCGTTGCGGACGGCACCCTCGACGTCGCCCCGCAGCAGGGCCTGGCACACCACGCCGCCCAGGCAGCCGGTGGTGGCGATGACGCCCTCCTTGTGGCGTTCGAGCAGCTCCCAGTCGAGCCGGGGCTTGTAGAAGTACCCCTCCAGGAAGGCGGCCGAGGAGAGCTTGATCAGGTTCTTGTAGCCGGGGGTGGACTCGGCCAGCAGGGTGAGGTGGTAGTAGAGCTTCTCGCCCCGCTCCCCCTCGCCGCCCCCGTCGTCGACCCGGCCCCGGCGGACGGGACGCTCGAAGCGGCTCTCGCCGGCCATGTAGGCCTCGATGCCGAGCACCGGCGTGATGCCGGCCTGGCGGGCAGCCCGGTAGAAGTCGAGGACGCCGTACATGTTGCCGTGGTCGGTGATGCCGATGGCGGGCTGGCCGTCGGCCACCGCGGCGGCGACGACCTCGTCGATCCGCGCCGCCCCGTCGAGCATCGAGAACTCGGTGTGGACGTGGAGATGGGTGAAGCTCTTCCCCACTGCGGCCCAACCCCTCCGGATAACTTGGCGGATAACTTGGGGACACAAGTTACAGCCCTGTAATCTAGCTCCTGCGTCCGCCCCCGGCCAACGTTTCCGTGGCTTCCGGCCCCCGGACGGCGGTGCGCCACCCCGCCGGCGTGCTCCGGGGGCCGGATACCGGCTCCTGGTCCGGTGTCCGAAATGGCACGTCGCCCGCCGCTTGAGTGGACAGCGATCCGGTGGTCTATCATCCCGGCGCGCACCGGGTTTCAAACCGTCGGTCCGGTGGCATGCAGTGGTCGCTGGGGAGGGACCGAACATGCGCGAGGATTCTCACGCGGGGAACCAACGGTTCACGTTGACCGGGCTCGAGGGCCCGGAAGAGCTCTGGGACCGACTCCGCGAGTCGAACGCCGAGGTCGACAACCTCGTCGCTCGCAATGCCGAGCTCAACGCCGAGTTGCAGGCGCTCCGGCGCCGGTTGCGGGGCGCCGGTGGACTCACCGATGAGGAACTGGCGGCCGAGCTCCCGCGGCGAATGACCCGGAGCCTGGCCGCGGCCCAGGAGGTCGCCGCCGAGCTGGTCGAGCAGGCCAACAACGACGTCATGCTGATCCGGCTCAACGCCGACCAACTGGCCAGCCAGGTCGTCGGTGGAGCCAAGGCGGAGGCGGCGAGGATCGTCCGGGCCACCATGGCCGAGGCCCAGGCCCACCTGGCGGCGGCAAAGACGCAGAGCAACGACATCCTGCGCGACGCCCACGCCCAGCGCAGCCAGATCGTGGCCGAGCTCGACGAGCGGTCGGCCCGGATGCAGGCCGAGCGCCAACGTCTGCACGAGTACCGGCAGCGCCTCGAGCAGGCATATGACCAGGTGGCACGCACTCTGGCCGAGGCCCGGGCCGCCCTCGGCACCGGTTCCGCAGCCGCCCCGCCGACCCGGGCCGGGCACGGCGGGGCGACGGCACCCGCCCCGGCTGGCCCCCGGGAGGCCCCCGACTCACGGCCCTCGTCCCGCCGGTCGAGCGAGGAGCAGGAACCGGCGGCCGAGCCGGCGCCGACCGAGGTCGCGCCCGGTGTCCGCCGGCGACCGGACCGGGCAGGAGCGACGGTCTTCGACTGGTCGGGCGCATCGAGCCGGCCGCCTGACACCGGCCCCGCGAAGGTGCCGCGGGGCGTGACCCGCTCGGTGCGGTTTGCGCCGATGGATGCGGCGGCCGGGTGAGGGCATTTAGCCGTTGTTGACGACCGCCATTGTCAATTTGGCGAGGAAACGGCCTCGTCGGAAGCAAACGTCACACCTCCACCACGTGCCTGGCGCAACGGATTTCCGGGGCCGACCACCTCGTAACCACAACCTATCCCGACCTTGTCCACATATTTCCCACAGGAAGGCCGAGCGCGGCATTGCGTGGTCCGGTGAGCCGGCTTTCGATGGCGGCGCGCCCTCGCAATTGCCGTCCCCCGGAACCGAAGATAGGAAGCGGTCGACGCCCGGGGCGGTCAAATGTTCGTCACAGCATGCGCCGCCATTTCGAGGGTCGGTGGGTCCGGGCCCGGTCCCGAAGGGCTTCGACCGGTGACGGCCCGGCCGGCGCCGCGGGCCCCGGCGACGGCGACGGCGCGTCGGAAGCCGGCGGCCGTCGGGTCGACCTCGGTCACCAAGCGGGCGCCGGCCGCCCGTCCCCCCGCCGCCCCGGAGCCCGCCGCTCCGGCGCCGGCCGAGACGGGGACGTGGGTGTTGCAGGCCGATGCCGCCACCGCCACCGGGTTCTCCGTCAGCGCCATCCGCAAGTGGCGCCGGTCGGGGCTGGTCGCCGACCGCAAGCGCACGACGGCGGGTGGGTTGGAGCGAGTCGAGGTCCGGCTGGAGGACGTCGAGGCCCGGCTGTCGGAGCAACCGACCGAGCGACCCCGCCCGGCCCCGGCCCCCCCCGAGGCGGGCCCGCCGGCGGGGAGCGCCATCATCGCCATCGCCGACATGGAGGCCCTGTTCGCCCGGGTGCGGGAGGCGGAAGCACGGGCCGACCAGGCCGAGGCCCGGTTGCAGGCGGCCGAGGTCGAGGCCCGGTTCATGTCCGGCCAGATGGCCGAGCTGCGCCGCCAGGTCCAGACGGCGGGGGCCGAGGCGGTGGCCGCCCGCGCCGCGGTGGACGATCGGCGATCGGTCGGGCCCACGATCGCGCCGGCGAATGCGACGGGGAATGCGCCGGCGAATACGCCGACGAATGCGGCGACGAAGGCGAGGGCGACGGCGCGCCCGGAGCCGGACGCCGGCGACCAGGGTTCCGCGGGTGCCCGGCGGGCGTTCGACCGGTTGACGCTCGACCGGGGCACGATCGACCTGCTCGGCCTCGATCTGGCTCGGGAGCGGATACCCGCCGCCCCCTCGGCGGCACCGGGCGGAAACACGCCGCCGCCGACGCCGCCGACACCGATCCGCTCGGCGGGCTCCCGTACCGGCCCCGGCCCTTCGCCCAGGGCCGCGTCAGCCGCCCCCCGCCCTCCCCTGCGGACCCCGTCGGTTCGACCGGGCCCGGCCCCGCCCGGCTCCACCCCGAGCCCCCAACCCGTCGCCCCGACCCGACGGACCGAGATCGAATCCCTCGCGACCGAGTTGCGCCGTCTGTACTCGCGGCTCGACGGCTACCGCCGGGAGCCCACGATCTCCCGGGCCCGGGAGCGGCAGCGGGAACGTGACCTCGGCGACTACGACGCCAGCCTGCTCCACGCCTGCGCCGCCCTCGACATCCCCACCGGGCTGCGAGGGGGCGAGGCCATGACCATCGAACGGCGGGCGGCGCTGACCCAGACACTGGCCCGGCTCGGGCTCGACGTGCGGGCCGATCCGACGGCCACGTCCCACCGGGCCTGACCGGCGGTCAGGCCGGGCCCGGGCCCCGCCCTCCGGCCCCGGGCTCGGGCAGGACGGCGCTCTCCCACGCCTGCAGGGGCACGACGTTCTCGGCCGGGTCGTCATCGACCACGACAGGCACGAAGGTGAGGGCGGGGAAAGGGTCACCGTCCGCGCCGTCGGCCTCACCGTCGGGGCCGCCGGGAGCCTGACCGGCGGCCGGTACCGGGCTGGGGTGCGGGGGACGGGCAAGGGCGGGTCGTCGTCGGGCGGGGCGCCGCTCGAGGGCGCCCGCCAGGTACAGGCCGGCGGTGGCCCACATCGTCCGGGGGTCGGCCTGGACGAGAAGCCCGCCCACGACCAGGGCCAGGCAGCCGAGCAGGACCAGCGGGGCGATCCGTTTCCCCGTCGTGGCCAGCACGCCCGAGGGAGCCGGAGCCGAGGCGCTCCCCGGGGCTCGGACGACGACGACCGGTCCCGGTTGGGGGCCCGAGGGGCCGGGGAGGCATTCCCGGGGCATGACGGTGGGCCCAGGCGATGCCGGCGCCACCGTGGTGGTGGTGCTCGGCGACGGGCCCCCGGCCCCGGGGAAGCTGGTGGTGGTGCTCGGCGACGGGCCCCCGCCCCCGGGGAAGCTGGTGGTGGTCGTCGACGACCCCCCGGCCGGCGTGGTGGTGGTCGTCGATGACCCCCCGGCCGGCGCGGTGGTGGTCGTCGACGTTTCCCCGGCCGGCACGGTGGTGGTGCTCGGGGCCGGGCCGGCCGGCGTGGGGGTGGTGACGGCCACGCACGGGATGGTCGTGGTCGTGGGTGTGGCCGTCGTGCCGCCGGCGACGGTGGTCGTCGCCGCCAGCGTCGGGCCGGCGGTGGTGGTGGTCGCCGCCCCGCCCGGCCCGACCGTCGTGGTGGCCCCGCCCGCGGCGACGGTGGTCGTGGTGACACCGCCTCCGCCTCCGCCGAGCGTCGTCGTCGTCCCCCCGCCACCACCGCCGACGGTGGTCGTGGTCGCGCCCGCCCCGGGCTGGGTGGTGGTGACGCCGGCACCGCCGCCGGTCGTGGTGGTGGTCACGCCGACCCCGGGTGGGCTGGTGGTGGTGACGCCGAACCCGCCGACCGTCGTGGTCGCGCCGACGCCAGGGGGCGCGGTGGTGGAGGCGCCGGGGGTCGTCGTGGTCGCGCCGCCGGGCGAGGTGGTGGTAACCGCCGCCGGCGACGTGGTGGTCGTGGTCGCGGTGGCCCCGACCGTGGTGGTGGTGGTGGTGGCCGCCGACGGCGGCGGGACCCGGTTGGTGAACGTGGCCTCGACCACTCCCGAGCCGATCCGCACCACCACGCTCCCCCCGGAGAGGTTCGGCGAGCCGACCAGCCGATCGGCCGGGGCGACGGTGATGGACGACACCTCGGTGCCGTCGGGGATCGATTCGGTGACGGCCACGTTGGTCGCCACCGGGAACCATCCCGCCACCGCGCAGGTGCCACCGGGAGGGGGTCCGGCCGGCACCGTGACCGCCACCGTGCCCGCGGTGAAGGCCACATTCGTCCCGACCGCCACCCCCGGGCCCGCCACCTTGCAGATCTTGAGGATCGCCAGCTCCGACCGATTGGTGAAGGTGACGGTGGTCTGCGTCGACTCGTCGCCCGCCACCACTTGCACCCGGGCGGTACGGGTGGCCGGGTCGCTGCTCACCAGGCGGGAGACGGGAAGCGTCTGCACGCCCGAAACGGATATCCCCGGCCGTTCCGCCTCGATGATCGTCACTGTGCCCGCAGGCACGGCGATGACGGGCGAACACGCTCCCACGGGGACATCGGTCGTGACACCACCGACGCTGAAGCGGAAGACGCCGGTGACGGTCGGGCCCTCGGCCGCCTTGCAGATCTCGACAAAGCCGCCGGCGGGGCCCTGCAGGGCGAGCACGGCCGCGGGAACGCCCACCAGTGCCATGACGCCCACCATCGTCAGCCCCGCCAGCCTCCGCCACCGATCACGGGGCAGGCGCATCAAAGCCCTCAGCCCGGTACTGCTCTCTCATTGCTCGACGCCCCCAGCGGCGCGCTCGTCGGTTGGCGCGCGTCCGCATCCTTTACGACAGAGGCGCCCCAGTCAAGGACCCATTGAGCGGACAACCGGGGCGGGCATTGACCACTTGGGGATAACCCGCCCGGCCGCGACATCACATAACTGGCGCGGCCCGTCACCGAGGTTGTCCCGCGCCCGATACAGGACACCGCGGGACATGTGATCGGGCGGAGACGCCGGACTCCGCGGCCGCGTGGCCCGGGCCGGCGGACCTCAACGGGACTCCACCGGTCCCCATCGAGGCGCCCCAGCTCCGACCCCGGGTGTCGATCCGGCCGTCGCCCTCCCGTACCGGGGCCCAGGGCGGGCCTGTGCCGGGCATTGGTCCGGCACCCGTCTCGACCCTGTCACGGGGGTGTACTCCCAGGTGGAAGGGGATGTGGGGCGACGGTGTCCCGGTCGGGCGTGACGGGCTGTGTCGCGGGCAGGCTGCCACGGCACCGCACCCTGGAGACGAGGTCGAGAGTTTCTCGTCGGATCGTCGTACACCCCGGCGGCCAGCGGCGGCGGCACCCGTTGCCTGTCGGTGGCGCCAGGCCGATGAGCGATGCGGGACAACCACTGCGGTCGATCCGAGTCAAGTCGTGCCCGTCTCGCCGCGCATTCCCACGTGACCACCCGCCGGCTACGTCCTAGAGATGTACCGGCAGGAAGTTTTCCAAATGAGATGGCGTTAAGTCCCACGTCGGAGGGCAGAGTGACGCTCCCGGCGGGAATCGGTGATCGCGTCTGTCACACCGGCGTACGGGTCCGGGTCAGGCGGGGATTTGCCGGCAGGTGAGTGCGATCGGGCGGCCGACGCCTGCCCCGTGACACCCGTCCCCTTCCCCGCTGGCGGACCCAGGCCGTCTGGGCGCCGGGGGAGCCCCGCTCGTCCCCGCATAGCAGAGCGGACCGCCGTCGCGACCCGTCCCATTCGGCGCCGATGGGAGGAATCTGCGTCCGACGACGTCGACTCCTCCCCGCATTATTTGTCCACAGGTGGAGATGAGAGGTTGGGGATAACCGGATGGTTTTGCGCCGGTCATTGTAGTGAGCCGAGGGCTCCGATATGGTCCTCCCATCTCCTTCCGGGAACCGACATGACCGACGTGGCCGACCGCCACTGGGGCACCTCGCTGGTTCGGGCCCCGACGGCCAAAGACGCGGCCCACCCCGACCGTCCCGCCGAGGTACCGCCGGTCGCCGCCCTTCCCGAATCCCGCACGAGAGCGCCCCGCAGCGCCCCCACGTTCCTGCGCAGCACCCCCGGGGGGAGCTTTGCCCTGGCCGGTACGACGCCACCTCCGGCGCCGGCAGTAACGGCGCCGACAGTAACGGCGCCGGCCGTCCCGGTTCCGCCGGTCAGCCTCGCCGCGCCCGCGCCATCCGACGCCGAGTGCCGTCCGCCGTCCCCGGCCGCGGCCGCGGCCCTCGTGGCGGCGCTCCTTCCGCCCCCTCCGCCGGCGCCGGTCATGCCCGCCCTGCCGCCCATCCTGGCCGCCCGTCAGCCGTTGCCGACGGTGTCGGATCGGGCCCGGTCGGCACCGGCTCCAGCCGTCCTCCCGTGGCCGGTGACGACGCCCGCCGACCCCGGTCCGTCCGCCGCCGGTTCGTCCGCGGCCGAACTGACCGAGAGCGCCCCGTCCGACCACGCCCTCGCCCGCCTGGCCCGCGGTGTGCAGGACTGCGCCCGGGCCCTCGCGTGCCTGGCCGACCGCCTCGATGGGCTCGAGCACCGGCTCGACGCGGTGGCCACCGCCACCACCCACCCCGTCGGGGGTGGCCCGTCGTCGTCGTCCTCGTCGTCGCCAGAGACCGAGCCGCTCGACGTCCGGGTCCGCACCCTCGAAGGCATGGCCGCCGACCGGCTGCAGGCCGTCGACCAGCGTCTGCGCCGGCTGGAGATTCTCCCCGTGGCTGTCGGCCGGCTGCAGCAGGACACGGCCCGGCTGTCGGAGTTGGCCCGGGCCAAACTCCTCGACAACGGTGCCGGCGACCTCACGTCGGTCTACCAGGAACTCGATTCCGTCGCCGAGCTGGTGGCCGCCCATCACGGCGCCGCCACCCAGAGCCTGGAGCGGGTCCGCACCCTGGAGCGGGCGGTGCTGGAGATGGGACGCCATCTCGACCGCCGTCTGACCGCCGCCGAATTGGCGCCGCGGTCGATCGAACCGTAGAACGGGCCCCGGCACCGCCGTTCCCCGCCGTCCGCCGTCGCCCCGCACGCGAAAAGGGACGATGCCGCGGCAGCGACATCGTCCCGGGACAACGCCGCCGGTCCGGGTGTGACCCCGGACCGGCGGATCCGTCTGTCCTAGCCCATGCCCTCGGTGCCGGAGCCGGAGTTCTTGGGCTCCATGGGGTCGTCCTCGACCTGGCCGACGGGGCGGCCGGTCGGACCCTGGGTCTCGGAGGCTCCGTCACTCTGGTCCTCGCCCTTGGGCGTACCTTCGGTGTGGGAGATATCAGCCGCGTCGGGCATGTAAGGCTCCTTTTTCGTGGGTGCTGTCCGCTGACTACCCCGAACCCTGACGCCACAACCGTCGCGCATGGGCGGTACCCGGAAGGGGAACCCTGAGGGGGACGGAATGCCCGAAAAGGCCACCCGGGAGGAGGCAGGGATGCCCCAGCAGGCGTGGAGCGCCAAGCGCGAGCGGCAGTACGAGCACATCAAGGAGGGCCTCGAGCAGCGGGGCGAGGACGAGGACACGGCCGAGGAGATCGCGGCCCGCACCGTCAACAAGGAACGGGCCCGATCGGGTGAGGCGAAGACGTCGAGCCGGTCGTCGACGAAGGACATCTCGTCCAGCCGGCGGGGAGGGCTCCGGTCGCACCGGGGCCGCGGCGGCCGGACCAAGGCCCAGCTCTACAACGAGGCCAAGAAGAAGAACGTCGAGGGCCGGTCGAAGATGACCAAGGCCGAGTTGGAGAAGGCCGTCGGCCGCTGACCCGGGCCGCGGACCGGCCGCGGTTGCAATTACAGGTAGTTCCCGGGCCGGGTCATGTCGGGACCGGGGCGACCGGGGCCACCGGGGCCGGCGGGCAGTCCCCGAGCGCCCGCCGCCTGCTGCATCGCCGCCTGCTGCGAGAACATCGCCGCCTGAATACCGTGGAACAGGCCCTCCAGCCAACCGACGAGCTGGGCCTGGGCCACCCGCAGCTCGGCCTCGCTGGGGATGTCGCTGTCGAAGGGGAGGGTGAGCCGGGACAGCTCGTCGCGCAGGTCGGGCGAGATCCCCTCGGCCAGCTCCCGCACCGACGTCTCGAAGATCTCCTTCAGGCGGCTGCGGCTGGCCTCGTCGAGCGGGGCCCGCCGCACCTCCTCCAGCAGTTCCTTGGTCATGGCGCCGATGCGCAGCACCTTGGCCGGTTGGGAGATCGTTTCCGATTCCGGTTCCTCGGCCGCACCGTCGGTCGCACCACTCGGGACGACGACCACAGGGGTCTGGTCGGGTGCGTCGGCGGTGTCCCCGTCGGTTCCTTGGTCAGCCATGGTGCATCCCTTCCCAGTCGTGCCCGTCCCGCATCCGGGTGTCAGGTTCACGATAGGCCCTACCATGGGGGCGTGAAGGTGTCGACCCGTGGCGACTACGCCAGCCGGGCGCTGCTCTCCCTGGCCCTCCACGCCGACGGGAGCAGGCCCACCTCGGTCCGCGACGTGGCCGAGCGCACGGGGCTGCCCCAGCCCTACCTGGAGCAGATCCTCCTCGCCCTCAAGGGCGCCGGCCTGGTGCGGTCGAAGCGGGGCGTGGGCGGGGGGTACGTCCTGGCCCGCCACCCGTCCGAGATCACCCTGGGCCAGATCGTGAGCGCGGTCGACGGGCCCATCGTGGCCGGTGACTTCGGCGAGCCCCACCAGAACGGCGCCTGCGACCACGAGGGCCAGTGCGTCCTGCTCTCGGTGTGGGCCGAGGTGGGCGGGCACATGCGCGACCACCTCGACTCCTTCACCCTGGCCGACATGGTCACCCGGGCCCGGGGCACCGAGCCGGCCGAGGCCGCCCGCTCAACCGCCTGACAGCTCGCCGTCGAACAGCTGATCGAGGCGCCGGCGGAGCTCGTCGCCGCTGGTCGACCGGGGCTCGACGAGCAGGGACGTGCCGGGGAACAGCCGGGCCAGGTCGGGGTTGCCCACCACCAGCTGGTGACGACCGGCCTGGAGCAGGGGGAGGTCGGACACGCTGTCGCCCGCCCCCAGCACCACCTCGTAGCCCTCGGCGATCACCTCCGCCACCGCCCGCGCCTTCTCCGTCGCCGGCCCCGGGTTGCGGCCGACGGCGCCCGTGTAACGCCCGTCGGACTCGGTGAGGGTCAGCCCGACGACCCGTCCCCCGGCCGACTCCACGTAGCCGACCACCAGCTCGGTGGGCGCCCCGGTCACGACCACCGGCTCGATGCCGCGCTCCCCCAGCCACCCCAGCAGGGTGGGGACGAAGCCGTAGACCAGGGGCCGGTCGACCTGGTCCACGAACGGCCCCACCAGGGCGGCCAGGTCGGACGTGGCCCACCCCGCGGCCGCCGACGCGTAGAGCGTGTTGGCCCGGTGGGCGAGGTCGCTGTGATCCTCGAGGCGGCCCTCCAGGTAGTCGCGGGTCAGTTGCTCGCCGTCGACGGCGAGGCTGTCCGGGGCCTGTCCCCGCTCGACCAGGAACCGCACCCACGGCTCCAGGGTCCAGCCGTGATGCAGGGTGTTGTCCCAGTCGAGGAGGGCGACCCTCGGGGCCGGGCGGTCAGCCACGAGGGGGCGCCGGCTGTCAGACGGGGCGGGTGGCGGGCTGGCCCACCTTGGTGGTCTCCTCCGGGCGCAGGCCCCGGAAGGCGGCGCCGGGAGCGGAGGTGGCCGCCTCGCCGACGTCGACCAGGCGGACCCCGGCGGTGGCGGCCAGGGCCCGCAGGGCGTCGGCGGGCGCGGCCACGACCATCCCGAACACGACCTGGCTGGTGGGCGAGGCGCTGTCGATGGCGGCACCGAGGCGCACCAGCTCGGACTCGTAGAACGACTTGAACACGGGGTCGTCGACGGTGGGCAGCAGCTTGCGGATCTCGTCCCGGTCGACCATGTCGGCCTGGCGTTGGGTCTTGGCCCACGCGTCCAGCCCGTCGGTGACCGTCGCCGGATGGGCGCCGGGCGCGGCCGCCAGCAGGGCGTCGACCTGGGCCGACGTGATCTGGGCCGACCCGACCTTGGCCCGGGCGTCGGCCTCGGAGAGGTAGGCGTCGAACGACACCACCGCCACCCGGTCGCCGGCGGCCGCGGCCAGTGCCTGCCGGCGCTCGTCGAGGTAGGGACCGACCTCGGCGTTGGCCGGCGGACCGATCGAGGCGTCGGCCGCGGCCGCGGCGGCGGCGCTGGTGGTGCCCGTCCGGCCCGGTGACGGGCTCTTGCCGCCGCGCTCCCGGGTGACGGTGAAGGCGAAGGCCGCCCCCACCACCAGCACGAACACGGCGAGGGCGAAGAACCGGATCGTGCGCCGGGCGGCCCGGGCGTCGAGCCGGGCCTGGGCCACGGAGTCGTGCGGCAGGAGGTCGCGGGGAGGACCCTGGTACTCCCTAGCGAAGAGACCCAAGGACCTTTTCGAGCTCCTCCGGGAGAGCGGACGTGAACCGCATCCTCTCGCCGGTGGCCGGGTGGTCGAAGCCGAGCTGGCTGGCGTGCAGGAAGGGGCGGCCGGGGTCGATCGAGGGGCGGGCGCCGCCGTAGCGGTCGTCGCCGACGACGGGGTGGCCGATGGCGGCCAGGTGGACGCGGACCTGGTGGGTGCGTCCCGTCTCCAGCCGGCAGGCGACGAGGGTGACCTTGGCCGGCTGGGTGAACAGCTGCAGCACCCGGTAGCTGGTGCGGGCCGGGCGTCCGCCGGCGGACACGGCCATGCGGGTGGGGTTGGCGAAGCCCCGGCCCACGGGTGCGTCGACGGCGCCGGCGGCGCTGTCGAAGCGACCCCACACCATGGCCAGGTAGCGACGCTCGACGGTGCGGGCGCCGAACTGCTCCACCAGGGAGTCGTAGGCGGCGGCGTTGCGGGCCACCACCAGCAGGCCGGACGTGCCTTTGTCGAGGCGGTGGACGATGCCCGGCCGCTCGAGGGCACCGACGGTGGCGATCTCGGGGAAGAGGGCCAGCAGGCCGTTGACCAGGGTGCCCGCGGCCTGGCCGGCGCCGGGGTGCACCACCACGCCGGCGGGCTTGTCGACGACCACGACGTGCTCGTCGGCGTAGACCACCGGCATCTCGACGTCGTCCTGGGGCCAGGGGCGGAAGGGCACCTTGGGCGGGGGGGCGTCGACGTCGAGGTCGTCGCCCTGGGCCACCCGGCTCGAGCGCAGCGTCACCGGCCGGCCCCCGATGCGCACCCCGCCCGCCGCCACCAGGGCGGCCGCCTCCCGGCGGGTGAGGTTGCAGAGCAGGCTCACCACCCGGTCGAGTCGCTCACCGTCGAGGGCGCCCGGAATGACCATTACGCCCCCAACTCGGCGGCGGTACCGGCAGGACGGGCAGCCCACAGCAACAACATCACGCAACCGACAGTGATGCCCATGTCGGCCACGTTGAACACCGGCCAGAACCGCAAGTCGACGAAATCGACGACCGCGCCCCGCAGCAGGCCCGGCGCCCGGAGGATCCGGTCGAGGAGGTTGCCGACCGCTCCCCCCAGGAGCAGGCCCATCGCCAGCGCCACCGGCAGGCGGGACGACGCCGCCCCCGTCACGATGAGGTAGACGACGACGCCGAGGGCGGCCAGGGCCAGCAGGGGGACGAAGCCCCCGCCCAGGCCGAAGGCACCAGCGGTGTTGTGGGTGAGGGCGAGGCGCAGCGTGCCCACCACGTGGATCGGGCCGTCGGCGAGCGCCGACAGGGCCCACGCCTTGGTCAGCTGGTCGACGACGGCCACCGCCGCGCCGACGCCCAGCACCAGCCGCAGCCGGTTACCTCGGTCGACGTCGTCATCGACGGCCGCGTCAACCAGGCCGAGGCGGCTCCCGGCCGGCGCAGGCGGCAGCCGTCCGGCGTCGTCATTCCTGCGCCGGGCGGCCCTCAGCGACGCGACAGGCCCCCGC
Source organism: Actinomycetota bacterium (assembly GCA_034666105.1). Taxonomy (GTDB): domain Bacteria; phylum Actinomycetota; class Acidimicrobiia; order Acidimicrobiales; family AC-14; genus JAXDMK01. The sequence goes on from JAXDMK010000067.1 coordinate 83,051, forward strand.
TCTTGCAGCCGACGCAGAGCGCGGCGTAGGGCAGGGCCTTCAGGCGGGCCTTCGGGATCGGCGTCTCGCACTTCTCGCAGATCCCGTAGGTGCCGATCTCGATCTTGCGCAGGGCCCGGTCGATCTCGTCGACCGCGGCCCGGGCCTGGGCCGACAGGGTGAGGTCGCGCTCGCGCTCGACCGCCATCGTGCCGCCCTCCCCCGATTCCTCGTCGAACTGGATGTCGCCCGGCTCCATGTCCTCGGCCAGGGCCTGCGCCTCCGCCTTGAGGGCGTCGGCCTGGAGGACATAGGTCTCCCGTTCGCTCACCAGCAGCTCCCGTTGCTGGGAGAAGAACTTGGCCGACGAGCCACCGGAATCGGTGGTGGCCTCGTCGGTGGCGGTGCTGGGCTTCGGTGCGGTTTTCGGCATGTGATCGCTGGCTTCCGGTGAATGGGCGATTGGGGGAATGACGGAAGCGGAGTGTACCAATCGTGGGAAAACTACAGCCGCCCCGCTTGCGGGTTTTCCGGTCCCGGACGGGCGGTTCCGGGCCGGCCCGTCCCGACGACCTGCTCCAGGTGGCGGCGGAACTCCTCGACGTCGAGTCCGGACAGGGTGAACGTCTTCGAACGGCTGGTGTCGCCCCCCACCAGCACCACCTGGGCCGTTTTCAGGCCGAACTCCTCGGCCAGCAGTTCGGCGCACGCGGTGTTGGCCCGTCCCCCCACCGGCGGGGCCGCCACCCGCACCTTGAGGGCGGTGCCGTGGCGACCCACGACCGCCGAACGGCCTGCGCCCGGCTGCACGTGGACATGGAGGACCACGGCATCGTCGCCCTTGGTGGTGAACAGATCGTCGATGTTCATTGCTGGTCCGTACTGTACGGCTCCCGAAGTCGTAGCTGAACTGGGTGTTATCGATCCCGGGGCCGTGGGGGCACGTGCCAATCTGTAGGGCGCATGGCTTTCGGACCCGTCGACCCCCAGTTGGACCTCGTGGCGCTGGAGCAGCGCGTGCTCTCCCGCTGGCGCGAGCTCGACCTGGCCGAGGTGGTGCTGCATCTGCGGGACGGGGCGCCGCGGTGGGTCTTCTACGAGGGCCCGCCCACCGCCAACGGGCGTCCCGGGCTGCACCACGTCTGGGCCCGGGCGTTCAAAGACCTGTTCCCCCGGTTCCAGACCATGCGCGGCCACGACGTCCCCCGCAAGGGCGGTTGGGACTGCCACGGGCTGCCGGTGGAGATCGAGGTGGAGAAGGAGCTGGGCTTCACCAACAAGTCCCAGATCGAGGCCTACGGGATCGAGAAGTTCAACGCCCGCTGCCGGGAATCGGTGCAGCGCTACGTCGGCGACTGGGAGGCCCTCACCGAGCGGGCCGGCGTGTGGATCGACACCAAGGACGCCTACTGGACCCTGTCCAACGACTACGTGGAGTCGGTGTGGTGGCTGCTCAAGCAGCTCTACGACAAGGGCCTGCTGTACGAGGGTCACCGGGTCATCCCCTACTGCTCCCGGTGCGGCACCGCCCTGTCGTCGCACGAGCTGGGCCAGCCGGGGGCCTACCGCGACGTCACCGACCCGTCGGTCTACGTGCGGTTCCCTGTCGTCGACCGGGAGTTCGACCTGCTGGTGTGGACGACGACGCCGTGGACGCTGATCTCGAACGTGGCCGCCGCCGTCGGGCCCGACATCGCCTACGTGCGGGTGCGGGGGTCGGACGAGGGCGACGGTGGTCGGGACCTGGTGATGGCGGAGGCACGGGCGCCGGAGGGGGCCGTCGTCGTCGAGCGCTATCTCGGTTCGGAGATGGTGGGGTGGCGGTACCGGCGGCCGTTCGACGTGCTGCCGATCGACGACCGGGGCCAGCGGGTGGTGGCCGCCGGCTTCGTGTCGACCGAGGACGGGTCGGGGATCGTCCACCTGGCGCCGGCGTTCGGGGCCGACGACATGGACGCGGCCCGGGCCGGCGACCTGCCGGTGCTCAACCCGGTGGGGCCGGACGGGACGTTCGGGGCTGAAGTCGGGCCGTGGGCGGGCGTGTGGGTCAAGGACGCCGACCGCTCGATCATCGACGACCTGGCGATGCGGGGCCTGCTGGTGCGGGAGCAGGCCTACACCCACTCCTACCCCCACTGCTGGCGGTGCGGGACGCCCCTCATCTACTGGGCCAAGACGTCGTGGTTCGTGCGCACGTCGCACCACCGGTCGGATCTCCTGCGGGAGAACGAGCACATCAACTGGTACCCCGACCACATCAAGCACGGCCGCTTCGGCGACTGGCTGGAGAACAACGTCGACTGGGCGCTGTCGCGGGACCGGTACTGGGGAACGCCGCTGCCCATCTGGCGCTGCGAGCACGGCCACGACACGTGCGTGGGGTCGGTGGAGGAGCTGTCCCGCCGGGCCGGGCGGGACCTGGCCGGGCTCGACCTGCACCGGCCCGCGGTCGACGACGTGGTGTTCCCGTGCCCGGTTGCGGCTGGGTGCTCGGCGACGTCGGTGCGGGTGGCGCCGGTGCTCGACGCCTGGTTCGACTCGGGTTCGATGCCGTCGGCCCAGCACCACTACCCGTTCGGCGACCGGGCCGAGTTCCAGACCGCGTTCCCGGCCGACTTCATCTGCGAGGCCATCGACCAGACGCGGGGGTGGTTCTACTCCCTGCTGGCGGTGAACACGCTGGTGTTCGGGTCGACGCCGTACCGCAACGTCGTCTGCCTGGCCCACGTGGTCGACGAGTTCGGGCAGAAGATGTCGAAGTCGAAGGGCAACGTCCTCGACCCGTGGCACGTGTTTGACACCTTCGGGGCCGACGCCCTGCGCTGGTACTTCTTCTCCGCCGGCTCCCCGTGGACCAGCCGCCGGGTCTACGAGGACGGCATCCGGGAGGCCACCCGCAAGACGCTCATCACCCTGTGGAACGTGTTCGCCTTCTTCGCCACCTACGCCGACCTGGCCGGGTGGCAGCCGGATTCGGCGGCGGCGACGGGCGCAGGGGCGGCGGAGGGTGTCTCCGACGGCGACTGGGACCCGGCCGCCGCCGGCGCCGACGCCGGCCACGTGCTCGACCGGTGGGCCGACGCCCGCCTGGCCCAGACGGTGGCCGCCGTCACCGACGCCCTCGACAACTTCGACGCCCTGGGCGGCGCCACCAGCGTGGCCGCCTTCGTCGACGACCTGTCGAACTGGTACGTGCGCCGGTCCCGTCCCCGCTTCTGGGGCCCGGCCGGCGGCGCCGCCGATCCCGGCGCCTTCGCCACGCTCTACCGCGGCCTCACCGTGGTCAGCCAGCTGCTGGCCCCCTTCTGCCCGTTCCTGGCCGACGAGCTCCACGTCACCCTCACCGGCGACATGTCGGTGCACGTGCAGCGGTGGCCCGACCTGGCCGATCCCGACGCCGCCGGCACCCGGCTGCTGGCCGACATGGAGGCCGCCCGCCGCCTGGTCGGGCTGGGGCGCTCGGCCCGCACCGACGCCGGCGTCCGCACCCGCCAGCCCCTGCGCCGGGCGTTGGTCCTGCACCCGGGGGTCGACCTGCCGCCCGACGTGCGAGCCCAGATCGCCGACGAGCTCAACGTCAAGGCCATCGAGGACGTGGCGACCCTGTCCGACCTCATGTCGTGGACGGTGATCCCCAACTTCCGGGCGTTGGGACCGCGGCTCGGGCCGAGGGTGAACGCGGTCAAGCAGGCGCTGGCCGGGGCCGACGGGTCCGAGATCCGCCGCCGGTTGGAGGCGGACGGCTTCGTCGAGGTCGCCGGCGAGCGCCTGGAGGCGGACGACGTGGAGGTGCGGGCCACCAGCCACTCCGACTTCGCCCTCGCCACCGACGACGACTGGGCCGTCGCCCTCGACCTCAACCTCGACGAGGCTCTGGAGCTGGAGGGCCTGGCCCGGCAGTTGGCCCGCGACCTCAACGACCTCCGCCGCTCGCGGGGACTGTCGCTGGCCGACCGCATCGACGTGGTGGTCGACGGCGACGGCCGCCTCCCGGCCGTGCTGTCCGGCCACGGCGCCTGGATCGCGGGCCAGGTCCTGGCCACCTCCCTGACCCTGGGCGAGGCGTCGCCCGACGCCGCCACCTACGCCTTCGACGGCGACTCCGTGAGCGTCGACCTGCGGGTCGTGCGTCCGCCCGCCTGACCGTCGGCCGGCGGGCCGGCGACCGGCGCCCCGCCCGGCGCCGCCCAGCCGTCGTTTGGATCGCAGCAATCGCCACGATCGACGTCGTTTTTGCCCCGATCACGACGCTTTCGGTGCATGAATCGTTCGGTGCGGAGAGATCGTCGTGGGGTCGAGGACGGCCTGCGGGGCCTCCCGGGCGACGACTGGGCGGCGGCGGGCCTGGTCGGTGATCTCGCCCATTCGGCGGGCGGTGGAGATCGGCACCCGGACCACCTCGGTCCAGGTGAAGCGGCCGCACAGCCAGCCGGTGGCGGCCACGATGGCGGTTTCGCGCCGGGCGTCGTAGACGGGCTGACCGAGGTGTTGCTCGCCGTCGAGCTCGAAGAACATCCCGATGGAGGGCCATGACAGGTCGAGGAACATCGAGCCGATCCGGAGTTGGCGCACCGGATCACCCAGGCCGGGCACCGTTCGGGCCAGTTGCACGGCGAGCGTCTCCAGCATGCTGCCCGTCGCCGGCGCTCCCGGCGGACGCAACGCCAGCACCCTCCGCATGCGGACCGTGCCCGGGACCCGGGACCGCCCCAGGGCCGGTAGCGAGAGTTCGAGATCGGACACCGTCAGAAGCCCTTTGCGCAGCGCCGACTCGAGCGCCTGCTCCCAGACCAGGTCGTCGAGGCAGGCGGCGAGGTCGATCATCGTCTGAAGGCCGTCGGTGCACCGCACGCCGGCGACCTCGACGACTCGGTGGCCCGGTAACGACCGGCGGCGGACGGCACGAGCGTCGACTTCCACTCCGTCGAGGCCGAGGAGGACGCCGGCCAATCCGCCGCTGGCCACCGCGTTCGTGGCGACGACGTCGGCGAGAGCGCGGTCGAAGGTGCTCGGTTCCTCCGGACCCTCGACATACACACCTTGCCGAACCCGCCGCCAGTGTCCCCGGGCCTCGCCCCATCGCAGGCCGCTGGCCGTCTGGCCGTCGGCGACCGCTTCAGCCGTCGTGAACATCCTGCGCATCCGCCCTCCCAGAGCGATGACGACCGCACGGGGAAGAGCGTTTCAGTCTATCCGACTATCTTTCGGACGGATCGGGGGCGCGGCAGGCGGGGGTGCCGCCGGGGAGGCGGTGGCGATTGCGGGCCACCAGGTCGTAGCCGGCGGACGCCACCGGGGCGAGGGCGTCGGCGTCGAGGAGGCGGCCGACGGAGCGGACGGCGGGGGCGCCGTGACGGAGGGCGGCGGCCACCGCCCGGTGACCGCCCACCTTCGAGCCGTCGGGGTCGATCCACCACACCTTCTCCACCACCTGGGCCTCGGTCAGGCCCAGGGCGGCCAGGTCGGCCTGCTGCCAGGGGACGGCCCGACACCGCACGCCGAGCCGGGCCCGGGCCAGGTCGACGAGGCGCGTGCAGAAGGTGCAATCACCGTCGTAGACCAGGAGCGGCCCACCGTCGGTAGTCATCCCGACGGGCCGGTTCAGCCCTTCTTGGCTTGTTTGGCCTTGGCCGCGGCCACCGCCGCCGCGATCGACGTCGACCCGGCCGCCTTGGCCGCGGGCGCGGCCGGGGACGGGGCCGCCGCCGCCGGCTGGGCGCCGCCGGAGGACAGGAACTCGATGCGGTCGAGGATGCCGGAGCGGGCCTTGCCGGCCGCCTCGTACTGGCGGACCTCGTCGAGCTCGGCGTCATCGAGATCGCGCAGCTGGGGCAGGATCTGACCCACCCGCAGGCTGTCGTAGTTGGCGATCGGGAAGTCGGCCCCCGCCGCCACCGGCGCCAGGTCGAGGTCAGTGTCGTCGTCGAAGTCGTCGGCGGGGACGTCGCCCGCGGCAGGCGGCTCGTCACCCTCCCAGGTGGCCTCGTCGATGTCCCATCCCGGCTCCCGGAGAGTCTCCAGGCGGGCGTCGATGCGGCTGATGATCGAAACCCGGTTCTTGCCCGCCGCCTCCGCCGCCCGGACCTCCTCGAGGGCGGCCACGTCGCCGAGGTCGTCGACCCGCCGCAGCAGCTCCGGCGCCCGCAGGGTGTCGAAGTCGGCGATGGGGAAGGCCCCGTGCGCCGCCGGCACCGGCATCTCGCGGCTGATGACCGCGGGCGAGGTGGACGCGCCCGCACCCGCCGCCCGGCGGGCGTAGCCGGCGATGGGAGACGGCTCCGGTTCCGGCTCGGGTTCCGACTCCTCGATCGCCACCGCCGCCGGACGGCCGAAGCGGCGGGCGGCCGGGGCGGGGGTGGTGTCGACCTTCCACGACTCGTCGGCCGGCTCCGGCTCGCTCTCGAACCGGGAGTACGCCGGTACCGACGCAGGGGTGCTGACCGGCCGGGGCGGGGCCACCGGCGCCGCCTTGGGCTCGGGGCGTCCCCGCAGCACGGCGACGGCGAGAACGAGCCCGGCCACCACGCTGCACCCGATCGACAGGTAGATGAGGGTCAGGCCCGATTGCAGCAGGCCGACGACCAATGTCACGGCCGCAGCCAGCACGAGCAAAAAGCTCACCAAGACCACCACGTCACCATCCCGATCGTTTGAGTAAGGGCCCGGCTACCCAGATGGTAACGCCCCGGGTACGCCCGGCCGCCCATACCCAGAGGGGGCGGGGCGGCAACCTCAGTGGCAGAGCACCGAGGTGAGGATCGTCAGACCGAAGAAGACGATGATCGGCGACAGGTCGAGGCCCATGCCGCCCACGCCCATCGGGGGGATCAGCCGCCGGATGGGACCGAGAACGGGCTCGGTGATCGCATAGAGAAAGGAGTAGACGGTGGCCATCGCCGAACCGGGCGCGATCGGGAACCAGGAGAGGATGACCCGCCCGAACATGATGATGAGGTAGGCCTGGACCAGGCGGCAGAGGATGATGCGGACACCCTAGGCGCGGTAGAGACCGCGTTCGTGGAGCCGGCGCTTCTCCTCGGCGGAGACCTCCACGTTGGTCGGGGTGAGCAGGAACACCTGGTCGGCGGCCTTCTCCATCTGCCCGCCGAGCCCGTAGGTGACGCCGCTGGCGAAGTCGATGAGGCGGCGGCACAGCTCCCGTTCGACGCCCTGCAGGTTGAGGATGACGGGCTGGCTGCTCTTGAGCCGGTCGCCGATCTCCTTGGCGTCGTCGAAGCCGGTGGGCGCGACCAGGTGCACCCGGGGGCTGCTCACCGGGGCGATCTGGCGGACGACGGACGGTCGCTGCTGGATGGTGATGCCGCTGTCCTCTCTCGGGATGGTGCGGACGCCGCTCCCCATGGCCGACGACATGGTCGGCTCGGGCTCGTAGGCGGGCTCGACCCGCTCGGGACGCATGCCCCGGCGGGCGGCCACCGGCTGCGGCGGGGGCTCGTCGTACGGCTCGTACTCCTCGTACTCGTCGTCGTCGACCAAACCCAGGTACACCATGGTCCGTCGCCAGATGGATGCCATCGTGAGTGCCTCCTTGGCCCTTCGAGCCTATCGTCGCAGGTCCGTCGGGACGGATCGCGCACCGAAGAGGGCGCGGCCGACTCGGACCATGGTCGTTCCTTCTTGCACCGCCACCTCGAGGTCGTCGGTCATGCCCATCGACCGCTCGGGCAGGTCCAACCGGTCGGCCATGGCGGCCAGGTCGCGGTAGGCGGCCCGGGCGTCCTCGGGCGGGCCGGCGGGGCCCACCGCCATCAGGCCGACGACGTCGAGCGCCATGGCCCGGAGCTCGTCGACGAGGGCGGGCGCGTCGGCGGGCGCGCAGCCGTTGCGTCCCGCCTGGCCGGTGACGTTGAGCTGCACCAGGACCCGGGCCCCGGGCGCCCGGCGGGCGATCTCCTGGCCGGCGGCAGGCCGGTCGACGGTCTGCCACAAATGCACCAACGGGGCCAGGCGCCGGACCTTGTTGCGCTGGACCCGGCCGATGAAGTGCCAGCGGGACGGCGGGGCCGCATCGGCGGCGTCGGCGTCGGCGTCGGCGGCCTGCTTGGCCACCAGCTCGTCGGCGTAGTTCTCGGCCACGTCGTGGAGGCCGGCGGCCCGGGCCGCCCGCACCGCGTCGGGTCCGAAGCCCTTGGTGACGGCCACGATGCGGATGGGCCGGTCGCCGCCGCCGGCGAACGCGATCCGGCGCCGCACCTCGGACAGGCGGAGGGCGACGTCGCGGGGATCGATGGGACCGGGATCGACGGTGGTGGGTGCGCCCGCGATCATCGCCACACCACCGTGGCCTGGCGCTGCTGCTCGGCCCGGGCCCGCCATGAGAAGTGGTCGGGGGAACAGGCGGTGCAGACGCCGATGTCGTCGAAGCGGTCGACGCCCGCGTTCGCCAGCGCCGCCCGTACGCCGGCGGCCAGGTCGAGGGCGGGGGCGCCGGACGGGGTGACGCCCCGCACGCCGTCACCGAGGCGGTGGGCGACGCGGTCGAGGTCGTCGGGGCCGAACTCGTAGCACTCGACCCTGATGCAGGGGCCGAGGACGGCGCCGATCTCGGTGGCGCCGAGCGCCCGCATCTCGGAGACGGTGGCCTCGAGGACGCCGTTGGTGAGGCCGACCCACCCCGCGTGGGCGACGGCGAAGACGCCCTCGGGGCTGTCGAGGACGACGGGGCCGCAGTCGGCGGTGAGGATGGCGATGGCACAGCCGGACGTGGAACAGACGGCGGCGTCGGCCACCGCCCCCGCCCCGTCGCCGGGGCTGGTGACCCGCACGACCCGGTTGCCGTGCACCTGGCGCAACCACGTCCACGGCCGGTCGACCACGGCCCGCCGGCGGGCCTCGACCTCGGGTCTGACCGCGTGGACGTAGGCGCCGCCGTGGCCCATGTCGCCCTCCGCCCGCCCGGTGGACACGCCCTGCGCCGACCACAGCCGGGGCAACCGGATGGCGGGGCGCTGCTGCAGGGGGCTCGGCCCCCCGGTCATGGCCGCCCGGACGGACGGTGGCGGCGAATCGCCGCCGGACGGGACGCGGTCACTTCAGGAACGAGGGGACGTCGAAGTCGTCGTCGTCCATGTCGACGTCGGCCGACGGGCCGCCGAAGAGGTCGTCGCTGGCCTGGTAGGCGCGGGGTCGGCCCGCGGCGAGGGGCAGGTTGGTGGCCGGGGTGCGCTCCCGACTCTCGTCCCACCGGTCGAAGCCGGCGGCGATGACGGTGACCCTGACCTCGTCGCCCATGGCGTCGTCGATGACCATGCCGGCGATGATGTTGGCATCGGGGTGGGCCACCTCGTGGATGATCTCGGCCGCCTCGTTGACCTCGAACAGGCCCAGGTCGCTGCCGCCGGAGATGTTGAGCAGGATGCCGCGGGCGCCCTCGATGGAGGCCTCCAGCAGGGGGCTGGAGATGGCGGCCCGGGCCGCGGCCAGGGCCCGGCCCTCACCCGAGGCGTAGCCGATGCCCATCAGCGACGAGCCGGCGTTGGTCATGATCATCTTCACGTCGGCGAAGTCGGTGTTGATGAGGCCGGGGGTGGTGATGAGGTCGGTGATCCCCTGGACGCCCTGGAGCAGCACCTCGTCGGCCATCTTGAAGGCGTTGAGCACCGAGGTCTTGTCGTTGCTCACGGAGAGCAGTCGGTCGTTGGGGATGATGATCAGGGTGTCGACCTTCTCCCGCAGCTTCTGGATGCCGGCCTCGGCCTGCACCGTGCGGCGCCGGCCCTCGAAGGAGAACGGCCGGGTGACGACGCCGATGGTCAGCGCGCCCAGGCCCTTGGCGATCTCGGCGATGACGGGGGCGCCCCCGGTGCCCGTGCCGCCGCCCTTGCCGGCGGTGATGAAGACCATGTCGGCGCCCTTGAGCACCTCCTCGATCTCGTCCCGGTGGGCCTCGGCCGCCTCCTGCCCCACCTCCGGGTCGCTGCCCGCGCCGAGCCCCCGGGTGAGCTCTCGGCCGATGTCGAGCTTCACGTCGGCGTCGCTCATGAGCAGCGCCTGGGCATCGGTGTTGACGGCGATGAACTCCACGCCCTTCAACCCGGCGTCGATCATGCGGTTGACGGCGTTGACGCCGCCGCCCCCGATGCCGACCACCTTGATGACAGCCAGGTAGTTCTGCGGTGTGCCGATCATCGATCGATCCTCCTGACCCGGACGACGACGAGGCGCCGTGCCGGCCAACGTTGTAAGAGCCAACGGTCTCCCACTCCCCCGGGTTTCCCCACCTGTGGACAAGTCTCACGCTTGACAGGAGGTTTACAGTTATGTCAACCTGTGCCGAGGGGCGAGACATTACCCATAGGGTTGAGGCGCGTCAAGACGGGGCTGTCCGGAATCCTGACGTCAAGGGTGGCGAGGGCGTTGGTGTCGACCTGGCCCAACACGGTGAGTGCCGCCCGGAACTTCTCCTGCAGCTGTTGGGGCGGCCCGAGGCGGACGGTGCCCTCCGGCAGGAGGCGCAGCTCCACCCCCCCCTCGGAGCCGGCCTGCACTGCGCTGACGCGCGCCCGCAGGTCGGGGGGCACGGCCGCCGCCACCGCCAGCAGGTCGGCCGCCGGTCCTCCTAGCGACGTGCCCGGCGCCCCCGCCGGGGGGATGCCGTCGAGGGCCAGCAGGTTGCTCGGGGCGGCGGCGGCCAGGGCCAGGACCTGCCCTGTCGCGTCGACCAGGGCCCATCCGGCGCCGGCCGGGGCGGCGGCCACGGGCTGCCGCTCGACCACGTGGATGACGACCGAGTCGGGCCACCGGCGCTCGACGGACGCGCTGCGAATCCACGGGAGCGACGTCAATGCCCGCATCGCTCCCCGCTCGTCGACGTCGACCATGGCCTGCCCGAAGCGGATGCCGGAGGCCGTGATGAGGTCCTCCCGGGGCGTGTGGTCGGCGCCCGAGACGGCGATGCCGTCGACGTCCAACAGGGGCGAGCGGGTCGCTCCCCAGCCGCCGACGAGGAGCCCGCTGACGGTGGCGATGCCGATCAGAAGCCGCAGGCGGCGCCGGCCCTCCTGGCGGCGGACGGCAATGCGACGTTGGCGAATTCGAGGGTCGATGGGCGGTCTGAGCTGCATGTTCATGGTCACCCTCCAGGGGAGATAGAGGGTTGGGGAAAGCCGATCATCCGTACTTCAGTTTCCAACAGGACTCCGAACGCCTGATGGACGGCGGCACGGACCTCGTCCATCAGGTCGAGAACGTCGGCGGCCCGGCCGTGGTCGTCCACCTGGAAGAAGTTGGCATGCTTGGGCGACACGAACGCGGACCCTCGGCGCCGGCCCTTGCAGCCGGCGGCCTCGATGAGGCGGCCGGCGGAGTCGCCGGGCGGGTTGGTGAAGACGGACCCGGCGTTGGCGCCTCCCGGTTGGTTTTCCCGGCGCCACCGCACGATGGCGGCCAGCTCGGCCTCGGCCCCGGCCCGGTCACCTTCCGCCAGCCCGAACTCGGCGGCCACCACGACCTGGGCGGGCCGCACCGCCGAGCGGCGGTATCCGAGGGCGAGGGCGCCGGCGGGCACGTCGGCGGCGGCGCTCTCGGCGCCGGTGAGGTCGAACAGCCGGGCCGCCACCAACGTCTCCCTGATCTCGGAGCCGTGGCCGCCGGCGTTCATCCGCACCCCCCCGCCGACCGACCCCGGCACCCCCACCGCCCACTCCAGCCCGGTGAGGCCGGCGGCGGCGGTGCGCCGGGCCAGCACCGGCAGGCTGAGCGCTCCCCCCGCCCGCACCGAGGTCCCGTCGACCTCGATGGTCGCGAAGAAGTCACCCAGAGTGAGGACGAGGCCGGGAAAGCCGGAATCGGCCACCAGCAGGTTGGAGCCTCTCCCGACCACCAGCACGTCGACTCCGGACAGCGCCACCGCCTGCCGGGCCCGCTCCAGATCGTCCTCGTCCTCCGCCCGCAGCAGGAGGGCGGCCGGTCCTCCGACCCGGTAGGTCGTGAACGGGCCCAGGGGAACGTCCCGGCGGGCCCGCTCCCCCAGGACCGCGGCCGCGGCCTCGATGTCAGCTGTCATGCGGTGCCCACCCATCCCGGGAGGAGGTCGTCGGCCAGGCTGGTCAGGTCGCCCGCGCCCAGGGTCAGGCAGAGGTCGCCCGGACGCAGGATCTGACTCAGGCGGGCCACCAGCTCGGGGCGGGTGGGGATGAAGGTGACGGGTGCGCCCGGGTGGAGCTCGGTGACCGCGTCGACGATCAGCTGCCCCGACACCCCGGCGCGAGGCTGCTCGCCGGCGGCGTAGACGTCGGTCACCACCAGGAGGTCGGCGTCGGCGAAGGCGGAGGCGAAGTCCCGCCACAGAGCCTCCGTCCGGCTGTAGCGGTGGGGCTGGAAGATGCAGACGATCCGTTCCCACTTCCCGTCGCGGGCCGCGGCCAGCGCCGCCGCCACCTCGCCCGGGAGGTGGGCGTAGTCGTCGACGAAGGTCACGCCCCGGGCCTCGCCCCGCACCTGGAAGCGCCGCCCGATGCCGGCCGAACCCGCCACCGCCGCCGCCACCGGCGCGAACGGCGCCCCCGCCAGCAGGGCGGCGCTGATCGCGCCGGCCGCGTTGCGGGCGTTGTGCAGGCCGGGGAGGGGCACCTCCACCTCGCCCACCGGCCGGCCGTGGTCGAGCAGCCGGAAGCGCACCGACGCCCTTCCGCCCACCACCTCGATCATGCGCATGTCGGCCGCCGAGCTGGTCCCGTAGGAGACGGCGCCGTGGCGCCGGCCGAGGTCGGCCGCGCCCGGCTCGTCGGCGCACACCAGGCGGTGCTCGGTGGCGCCGGCGAGGAAACGGTCGAACGCATCCTGGAGGACGGCGAAGGTGCCGTAGTGCTCGAGGTGGTCGGGCTCCACGCTGGTGACGATGGCGGTGGCGCAGGGCAGCTCGAGGAACGTGCCGTCGCTCTCGTCGGCCTCCACCACCAGCCAGTCCCCCGCGTCCCACCGGGCACCCGACCCGAGGCCGATGATCTCGCCGCCGACGATGAACGAGGGCCGGAGGCCGGCGCCCACCAGGCCCAGGGCGAGGAGCGACGAGGTGGTGGTCTTGCCGTGGGTGCCGCTCACCGCCAGCGTGCGCCGCTCGCCGCAGATGGCGGCCAGGATCGTGGAACGGGTCACCACCGGGATCGAGCGGGCCCGGGCGGCCACCACCTCCGGGTTGTCGGCCGGCACCGCGGTGGAGATGGCCACGAGGTCAGGTGGATCGTCGGTCGGGCCGAGGTTGGCCCCGTGGTGGCCGACGAAGACCTGCACCCCGAGGCCGGCCAGCCGGTCGAGGCCGGGCGACGGCTGCAGGTCGCTCCCCGACACCCGGTGGCCCATCCCGACGAGGACCTCGGCGATGGCCCGCATGCCGCTTCCCCCGACACCGACGACGTGGATGCGCCGGGGCCGGCGCAGGTCGATGGCGGGCGGTGGGGCGGGGGTGGGGGCGGTCACCGGGCGTGCTGCTCGACGAGCGCCGCCACCCGGTCGGCGGCGTCGCGCCGGCCGACGGTGACCGCCGCCTTCCCCATGGCGTCGAGGCGGGCGCCGTCGGCGAGTAGCGCCTCCACCTCCGCCACCAGCCGGTCGGCGTCGAGCTCGCCGTCGGGCACGAGCACGGCCGCGCCGGCGTCGGCCAGGGCCCGGGCGTTGGCCGTCTGGTGGTCGCCGGGGGCGTTGGGGAGGGGGACCAGCACCGCCGGAAGTCCCACGACCGCCACCTCGGCCACCGTGTTCCCACCGGCCCGGCACACGAGCAGGTCGGCCGCGGCCAGGAGCAGCTCCATCCGGTCCTCGTAGCGCACCGGTTGGTAGAGGAGGCCGCCGTCGCCGTCGGGGAGCGCCGGCTGCTCGGCCTGCACCATCTCCCAGTCGCGGGCGCCGACCGCGTGGCGGACGGCGAGGTCGTCGCGGTCGGCCCACCGGGCCACCGCCCCCAGTACCGCCCGGTTGATGCGCAGGGCGCCCAGTGACCCGCCGGTGACGGCCACCACCCGCCGGCCCTCGGGCAGGCCCAGGGCGGCCCGGGCCGCGGCCCGCCCGGCGGCGGAGCGGTCGACGCCCAGGATCTCGGGTCGTACCGGGTTGCCGGTGACGACGGCCCGGGGGAGGTCGGTGCCGGGGAAGGAGACGGCGCAGGCCCGGGCGAAACGTCCGAGGAGGCGGTTGGCCGAGCCGGGCACCGCGTTCTGCTCCACCACCACCAGAGGAACCCGGGCCGCCACCGCGGCCAGGCCGCAGGGCACGCCGGCGTAGCCGCCGACCGCGACCACCACCGCCGGCCGGCGCCGGCGCACGAGGGCGGCGGCCCGCGCCACCGCCTGGCTCAGGCCCCACGCCGCGCCCGCGTTGTCGACCATCCCCCGGGCGGTGACCTTGCGGGCGAAGCCGCGGCCCGGCAGCAGGGTCAGGCCGAAGCCGGCGGCCGGCACCATCTCCGCTTCGAGGCCCCGTTCGCTGCCGACGTAGTGGATCGACGACGCCGGGTGGCCCCGCGCCACCAGGGCTCGACCCACGGCCAGGCCCGGGACCACGTGGCCGGCGGTGCCGCCCCCGGCCACCATCGCCCACGTCGGGTCGTCGCCGGGTGCCCGCGTCCCCGTCACTCGGCGACGGCGGGCTGGGGGCGGGGGATGGCGTGGCGGGCCACGTTGAGGAGGATGCCCACCGAGGCCATGGTCACCACCAGGGACGTGCCGCCGAAGGAGAGGAACGGCAGGGGCACGCCCGTCACCGGCAGCATCCCCGTCACCGCCCCCATGTTGACCAGCGCCTGGCCCACGACCCAGGCGGTGATGCCGGCGGCCATCAGCATCCCGAACCGGTCCGGCGCCCGCAGCGCGGCCCGGACGCCGAGGACGGCGAAGGCGGCGAACAGGCCCAGGACGAGGAGGGTGCCGATCAAGCCCAGCTCCTCACCGACGATGGCGAAGATGAAGTCGGTGTGGGCGTTGGGCAGGAAGCCCCACTTGGCCCGGCTCGCCCCCAGGCCGACGCCGGCGACGTGGCCCGTGCCCAGGGCGACCAGGGACTGGGCCACCTGGTAGCCGGTGTTGGACACGTCGGCCCACGGGTTGAGGAACCCTGACACCCGGCCCCGCCGGTAGCCGGCGCCCAGGGCCAGCAGGACGGCGCCGCCGGTGGAGGCGACGACGACGGCGGCCATGCGGATGAGGGGCAGCCCGGCCACGAACAGCTCGACCAGGACGATGAGGACGAGCACCATCGCCGTCCCCATGTCGGGCTGGAGCAGCACCAGCCCGCCGAGGGCGCCGGCCACCACCACCACCGGCCGCAGGGTGAGGCGGGAGTCGTGCATGCGGTCGCCACGGCGGCCGAGCAGGTCGGCCACGAAGACGAGGAGGGCGAACTTGGCCATCTCCGACGGCTGGAAGGTGAAGAAGCCGAACCCCAGCCACCGGGTCGACCCGCTGACCTTGATACCCACGCCCGGGATGTGGACCGCCAGCAGCAGGACGAGGGACGCGACCACGAGGGGCCATGCCATCCGGGCCCACCGCCGGTAGTCCCCCAGGGCGGTGACGACCATGGCCACCGTGCCCACCGTCACCCACGCCGCCTGCCTCTGGAAGAACACCCACGCCCCGCCGTAGCTGCGCAGGGCTTCCACCGACGAGGCCGAGAGCACCATCATCAGGCCCATCACGATGAGCAGGGCGGTGATGGTGGCGAGCAGGACCCAGCCCGACTCCTTGGCCCCGGCCAACTCCAGCTTGGGCGCGGGCGGGGTGGGTGCCTTGGCCCGGACGGGGGACGGTTGGTGGGCCCGGTGCCGCCGGCGGACGGGGCCCCTGGGGTCGGCTGCGCGCTGGCGGGGGGCGGGCCCGGTGGCCGGCCGCCGGGCCAGGGGCGGGGCGAGGACCTGGGTCCGGGCCGCCCGCACCCCGATCGGCTTGGGTCCCTTGGGCTTGGAGAACGGCGAACGCCCGGCGGCCACGGGGCGGGCTGCCGGCGGACGGGCGGGGCGGCGGGCGGCGGGCGGGGCCGGCCGGCGGGCGGGCGGTGCCGTCGGGCGGGCGGGGACGGGGCGGGGCGGGGACACGCCCAGCCGGCTGGCGATGGTGCGGGTCCCGACGGGGCGGCCGGCGACGGGACGGCCGGCGCCGGCGGCGGGACGGGTGGCGCCGGCGGCGGGACGGGTGGC
>JAXDMK010000068.1:0-8211 GCA_034666105.1 Actinomycetota bacterium
GGAAGGCCAGGCCTCCGCCGCCCACGTCGGGCGAGCTGGCCAGGCCCAGCAGGCCGGCCTCACCCAGGGCGGTGACGGCGGCCCGGGGGAAGACGCCGTCGCGGTCGACTTCGTCGGCTGCGGGTGCGACGACGTCGGCGATCACGGTGTCCAACAGATCCAGATGGGAACGGGGCAAGGCGGGTCTCCTTCGCTTTCGGGCAACGGGGGGGATTACGGCGGCCGCCCGTGCCGAACGCCAGCCCCGTCGTCGCCCGTCAGCCGGTGGGCGAAGGGAGGAGGGGGATGGCGGCGGCCCGCGGTGGCCGTGGTCGCCCGACCGGGCGACGGTGGTCGATCGCTCAACGATGGCGCACGGCGCAGACCCCCTTTCCGGCCGGCACCCTACCGCCGGGCGGGTAGCCGCGACGCCATTCGGGTAGGGGCACCCCGACCAGACCAGGAAACGACAAGGAGGTCGTCATGGGCATCGGTGTCAGCGTGTTCCTCATCGCCGTCGGGGCGGTGCTGGCGTTCGCGGTGAACGTGCAGACGACCGGCATCGACCTGGCCACCGTGGGTTGGATCCTGATGGTCGTCGGCGGCATTGGCTTGGCCACGACCCTTCTGCTCTTCGGCGACGGCGGCTGGTGGGGCCGGCGCTCGGTCGTGGAGAGCGACCTGGTCGACGACCGCCCGGTCGTGGTGGAGCGTGAGGTGGTCGCCGAGCGGCCGGTCGCGGTGGCCGCCCCCAGACGTCGGGTCACCCGTCGTCGCGTCGACTACTGAGCCGCGCCCTCCCCCCTAGAGTTGGCCCGTGGAGGACGGCACGGGCCCAGCGGCAGAGCCCGAGGATGTCCTCACCGAAGGTGTCCCCATGGGGCCGTGGACCGAGGTCGAGTTGGCCCGTCTCCTCCAGGCCGAGCGCGACGCCCGGGCCGCGGCCGAGCGGTCCGCCCGCCGCCTGGCCGACCTCCAGGCCGTCACCGCCGGACTGTCCCAGGCCCGCACGCCCGACCAGGTGGCCCGCGTCATCGTGGAGCGGGCCTGCGACGGGTCGGGTGCGGCCAGCGTCGCCCTGTGCCTGCTGGCCGATGACGGCCGCACCATGGAAGTCGTCCGCTCGGTGGGCTACGACCCCGCCGCCGTCGAGCGGTTCCGGACCTTCCCCCTCGAGTCCGACCTGCCCGCGTCCGACGCCATCCGCACCGGGCGCATCGTGCTCATGGGCTCGGTGGCGGAGCGGGACGAGCTCTACCCCGGGCTGAAGGGCGTCCCCGCCCGCAACCAGGCCTTCGCCATAGTGCCCGTGTCGGCCGGCGGCGATCCCCTCGGCGCCCTCGCCCTGGGCTGGGCCGAGCACCGCACGTTCGCCGACGACGAGGTCCGCTTTCTCGACGCCATCGGCCAGCAGGCGGGGCAGGCGCTCGACCGGGCCCGCTACTACGCGGCCGAGCACGAGTCGGCCCTCCGCCAGGGCTTCCTGGCCGAGGCCAGCCGGGTGTTGAGCTCCTCCCTCGACTACCAGGAGACTCTGGGCCGCGTCGCCCGCCTGGCCGTCCCCCGGATCGGCGACACCTGCACCGTCTACCTGGTCGACGGCGACGACGTGGGCCTGGCGGTCACGGCCCACGCCGACACCGACCTCGACACCCTCCTCCGGGAGCGGGCGGAGCGCGGCCGGCCGACCACCAATCCCCTGATCACCGGCATCATCGAGTCGGGGGAGCCGGTGGTGCTGTCCGAGCTCGACGACGAGACGTGGGACCGGATGGCCCAGAACGCGGAAGAGCTCGAGGTCCTCCGCCGCCTCGGCATCCGCTCCGCCCTGCTGGTGCCTCTCTTCGCCCAGGACCGGTGCATCGGGGTGCTGGTCCTCGGCGTGAGCACGTCCGAGCGCCGCTACCGGGCGACCGACCTGCCCTTCGTGGAGGATCTGGCCGGCCGGGCGGCGGTCGCGATCGAGAACGCCCGGGCCCAGGAGGCGCGGGCCGAGGTGGTGCGCACCCTCCAACGCAGCCTGCTGCCCCACTCCCTGCCCCTGCTGCCCGGCCTCGAGCTGGGCGCCCGCTACCACCCGGTGGGCGGCCGCAGCGAGGTGGGGGGCGATTTCTACGACGTGTTCCCCCTGGGCCAGGGCCGGTGGGGCGCCGCCATCGGCGACGTGTGCGGCAAGGGGGTGATGGCCGCCCAGCTCACCGCCCTGGCCCGCTACACGGTCCGCACCGCGGCCCGCAGCGAGGCCCGCCCGTCGGGCGTGCTGGAGGTGCTCAACCGCAGCCTGCTCGACCACGAGATCGGCGACCGCTTCTGCACCATCGCCCAGGCGTTCATCGACACCGCCGAGGAGCCGGTGCGCGTCACCATCTCCTGCGCCGGCCATCCCCTGCCGCTGCTGGTCGACACCGAGGGCGACGTGCGGTCCCTGGGACGGCCCGGAACCGCGGTGGGCCTCTTCGTGGCGCCCATGGTGTTCGACGACACCCACCGGCTGCTGCCGGGCGAGACGCTGGTCCTGTTCACCGACGGGGTCATCGAGGCCCGGGCCGCCGACGGCTCCTTCGCCGACGGCCTGCTCGAATCGGTCCTGCACGACACCCACGGCCAGCCGGCGGACGCGGTGGCGGCGGCGGTCGAGGCGGCCATGCTCGACTTCCAGGGCGGCCACCCGCGCGACGACATGGCCGTCGTCGTGGTGCGCTCCCCCCTGCGCCGGTTCCGGGAGCGGCTGGCCCCTTCCGCCGAGGGCCTCTCCGCCGGCCGCAGCCGGCTCCGGGTCTGGCTGACAGACGAGCTGAAGATCGGCGGGGAGACCCTCGACGACGTCCTCCTGGTGGCGGGGGAGCTGGGCACCAACGCGGTGCGGGCCGCCCGCAGCGGCGTCGAGCTGCGGGTGTGGGTCGACCCCGGCCAGATGACGGTGGAGGTCACCGACGACGGTCCCGGCTTCGACGGCCTCCTGCCGGCGGGTGACGGAACGCCCGACCCGTCGTCGGAGCGGGGCCGGGGACTGTTCCTCGTCCGTTCGGTGGCCAAGGAGTGCCGGGTGCAGTCGGGGCCCAACGGCACCCTCGTGCGGGCCACGATCGCGGTCTAGGTGGACGACGCCGGCTTCGAGACCCGGGCCATCCATGTCGGACAGGAACCCGACCCCGCCACCGGGGCGGTGGCGGTGCCCGTCTACCAGACGTCGACCTACGCCCAGCCCGGCCTGGACCACGACCCCGAGTACTCCTACGCCCGCACCGCCAACCCCACCCGGCGGGCCTTGGAGCGGTGCCTGGCCTCGCTGGAGGGCGCCCGCCACGGGATGGCGTTCGCCAGCGGGATGGCCGCCGCCGACGCCGTCCTGCGCCGCCTGGGCCCCGACGACCACGTCCTCATGCCCCACCAGGGCTACGGGGGGACATGGAAGCTGGTGTCGCGGGTGCTCTCGGTGCGGTACGACGCGGTCGACCAGTCCGACCTGGAGGCGGTGGCCGCGGCCTGGCGGCCCGAGACCCGCCTGGTCTGGGTCGAGTCGCCCACCAACCCCACCCTCGGCATCGTCGACATCGAGGCCCTGGCCCGCCTGGCCCACCAGCGGGGGGCGCGGTGCGTGGTCGACAACACCCTGGCCACGCCCTATCTCCAGCGTCCCCTGGAGCTGGGGGCCGACGTGGTCGTGCACTCCACCACCAAGTACCTGGGCGGCCACTCCGACGTGGTGGGCGGGTTCGTGGCCTGCGACGATGACGAACTGGCCGCCGCCATCACCCTGGTGCAGCATGCGGCGGGGGCGGTGCCGGGGCCGATGGACTGCTTCCTCGTGCTGCGGGGGGTCAAGACGCTGCCCGTGCGCATGGAGCGCCACTGCCGCAACGCGGGCCTGGTGGCGGCCGCCCTGGTCGCCCACCCGGCGGTGAAGGACGTGCGCTGGCCGGGCCTGCCCTCGCACCCCGGGCACGACGTGGCGCGGCGGCAAATGGCCGACTTCGGCGGCATGGTGGCGTTCACCCTGGCTGGCGGGGAGGCCGCGGCCCGGGCCGTCGCCGACCGCGTGCGCCTGTTCACCCTGGGCGAGTCGCTGGGCGGGGTGGAGTCGTTGCTCGGTTATCCCACCCTGATGAGCCACGCCGCCGTCGCCGGCACGCCCCAGGCGGTCGATCCCGGCCTGTTGCGCCTGTCGGTGGGGATCGAGGACCCCGCCGATCTGGTGGCCGACCTCACCCAGGCGCTGGACGCGCTGGGCTGAGGCCGGCTCTCAGCTATTCGGGGACGTAGACCGCGTCGGCGTCGATGTCGTCGACGGCCACGTCGTCGTCGATCACCACACCGATGGGGGTGACGTCGGGATCGGGGATGGCGACCCTGTCCGAGGGCGGACGACCGCGGCCGCCGCCCCGACCCTCACGACCGCCGGCCTTGTCGCTCACCGTGCGCTGGGTGTAGGGGATGAGCGCCACCTCGCGGGCCGTCTTGATGGCGACGGCCACGTCGCGCTGGTGCTGGACACACGTGCCGGTGGTGCGGCGGGCCTTGATCTTGGCCCGGTCGCTGATGAAGCGGCGGAGGAGGTTGACGTCCTTGTAGTCCACGAAGACGATGTGGTCGCGGCAGAAGATGCAAACCTTGGGCTTCCCGCGCCGGTTGAGGTCGCGGACCGGCGTCCGCTTCTTGCCGCGATCGCGGTCGTTGTTCCGTGCCATTGGCAGCCAGTCTAGGTGAAAGGGCGGGGGGACAGGCTCGACCGGGTGTGTTACTCCACGAAGAAGCCGTAGGGACTGGGCTGCACCCCGGCCGCGAATCGTTCCTCGAAGTGGCTGGCGTAGATGGTGGCGAGGAAGTCGGCCCGGTTCTTGGTTCCCGTCTTGGCGAACATGCTGATGAGCCATTCCTGGATGGTGAAGGCGTCGATGGTGAGGATCTGGGCGATGGTGCGGGTGGTGCGGCCCTGGGCGTAGAAGGGCAGGATCTCGACCTCGTCCTCGGTGAACTTGTAGTCGGCGGCGATGGCCGGGTCGAGCAGGACGATCCGGTCCTCCTCCACCACGATCCCGAGCTTGCCGTCGGCGCCGACGTAGGCGTGGAGCGTGACCGACGTCTCCTCGCCCGTGGGCAGGGTGACGTGGGCCAGGGCGTCGTCGGCGTGGAAGGCGGCCACCACTTCGGCCACGGCCGCGGCCACCGCGTCGGGGTCGCCCACCGTCTCCAGGCGGGCGGCGGCGGCCGGCGACGTGTCCTCGACCTTGCCCTCGGCCGACACCCGAAGCAGGCCCGGTGGGCGGTCGATGGTGCCGGGGTGTTCGGCCGCGGCCTGGAGCATGCGCAGGCGGAGGAGGGCGCCGAGGGGCTCGAGGGCGTCGCGGATCGACCGCAGCTCGCGGTACACGAACGGCTCCCCCGGGCGCTTGCGGTAGAGGGTGAGGATGCCCCAGTTGAGACCCTCGGAGCGGACCACGGCCCGGACCTCGTCGACCAGGTCGAGCTCGCGGAGAAGGGAGTCGTAGCGGATCGACTTGGCCAGGTTGCCGCCGCTGGTGGTATGGAGGTTGCCGATCGGCATCTGCTGCATCAGCAGGTTGGGAAAGCTGTTGAGGTCGTCGCCCCGGAACTCGAGCTCCAGGGCCTTTCGCTCCCGGGCCGGGCTCGAGTCGATCCCGATGACCGACCGGCTCGTCCACAGCAGGGTCGAGGGGTCGATGGTGGAGAAGGTGGACGAGTCGTAGCCGAGGACCGGCCGCAGCCTCTCGTCGAGCTGCGGCCACACCTGGGAGAGATCCCCCCCGAGACGGGCGACCTCCTGGACGAAGGGCTTGAAATCGGGCCCGGGCGTAGGAACCATGACCGCCCAACCTACCCCCCGTCAGAGTTCCGTCCCTTCAAGCGACCCCGCCGCCGACAAGCAGGCGACGAAGGAGCCGATGCGCTTGTCGGAACAAGAAGGCAGCCCGGCGAAGCCGGCCGACGCCTTGCCTCGGCGGGCCGTCGGGGGGCGTAGCCATTACATGCCGATACCGCCGCCGATGCCCTTCTCCTCCTGGGCGGTGACGACCCCGTAGTTCATGGGGTTGTCGGCGTTGACGTCCCAGCCGAACAGGTCGGCGTAGAACTTCTGGGTCGCGGCGGGGTCCTTCCCCATGATCTCGAAGTGCAGGATCGGGCTGGGCACGGGTCCTCCTAGTCCTGGAACCGCTGGCGGATGAGGTTGAGGGCGCTCCCCGCACGGAACCACTCGATGTGCTCCTCGGAGAGGCTGTGGCCGCACTGGAACTCGACCGCGGAACCGTCGGGCTTGTGCAGCCGGCAGTCGACCGGGACCCCCGGCGCCAGCCCCGCCAGCCCCAGCACCGAGATGCGGTCGTCGGCCTCGACGAGGTCGTAGGTGCCCGGATCAGCGAAGACGAGGGGAAGCACGCCCTGCTTCTTCAGGTTCGTCTCGTGGATGCGGGCGAAGGAGCGGACCATGATCACCCGTCCCCCGAGGAAGCGGGGCTCCATGGCCGCGTGCTCCCGGGACGAGCCCTCGCCGTAGTTCTCGTCGCCCACCGCCATCCACGGCTGGCCCGCGTCGCGGTAGTGCTGGGCCACGTCGGGCAGGGGCTCGGCCTGGCCGTGGATGGCGCACAGGCCGGTGCCGGGCTCGCCGGTGAAGGCGTTGATCGCCCCCAGGAACAGGTTGCGGCTGATGTTCTCCAGGTGACCCCGGTAGCGCAACCAGCGGCCGGCGGCGGAGATGTGGTCGGTGGTGCACTTGCCCACCGCCTTGAGCAGGATCCGGAGGCGGTCGAAGTCCTGGCCATCCCAGGGCGGGAACGGCTCCAGGGCCTGCAGCCGGGTGCTGGCCGGGTCGACGACGACATCGATCTCGCGGCCGTCCTCCGGGGGGGCGACGTAGCCCTCGTTGCCGCCGACGAAACCGTGGGCCGGCAGTTCGTCGCCGGTGGGCTCGGCCAGGCGGACGCCGTCGAGCTCGTCGGCCAGGGGGTTGAAGTCGAGGGTGCCGGCGAGGGCGTAGGCGACGGTGGTCTCGGGGGAGGCGATGAAGGCCAAGGTGGACGCGTTGCCGTCGTTGCGCTTCGGGAAGTTGCGGTTGAACGAGCTGATGATGGAGTTGGCCTGCCCGTCGACAACGTCGGAGCGGGCCCACTGGCCGATGCACGGCCCGCAGGCGTTGGCCAGGACGCTGGCGCCGATCGACTCGAGGTCGGCCAGGAGGCCGTCGCGCTCGACCGTGGCCCGCACCGTCTCCGACCCGGGGGTTATGAGCAGAGGGGTGCGGGTGCGCAGGCCGGCGGCGGCCGCCTGGCGGGCGACGCTGGCGGCCCGGCTGATGTCCTCGTAGGAGGAGTTGGTGCACGACCCGACGAGGGCCTGGGAGAGGTGGAGCGGCCAACCCTCGGCCTTGGCCTCGGCGCCCAGGGCCGACACCTCGCGGGCCAGGTCGGGCGTGTGGGGGCCGACCACGTGGGGCTCGAGGGTGGAGAGGTCGATCTCGATCACCCGGTCGAAGTAGGCGGACGGGTGAGCGTCGACCTCGTCGTCGGCCCGGAGGTCGGCTGCGGCCGCGTCGGCGGCCGTGGCCAGGGCCTTGCGACCGGTGGCCTCGAGGTAGACGGCGGTGCGCTCGTCGTAGGGGAACACCGACGTGGTGGCGCCGATCTCGGCTCCCATGTTGCAGATGGTGGCCTTGCCGGTGGCGCTGATGGCGGCCGTGCCCGGGCCGAAGTACTCGACGATGGCGCCGGTACCGCCCTTGACGGTGAGGATCTGGGCCACCCGCAGGATGACGTCCTTGGGCGAGGTCCAGCCCGAGAGGCGCCCGGTGAGGCGGACGCCGACCAGCTGCGGCCAGCGCAGCCCGAACGTTCCCCCCGTCATCACGTCGACCGCGTCGGCGCCGCCCACGCCGATGGCGATCATGCCCAGGCCCCCGGCGTTGGGGGTGTGGCTGTCGGTGCCGATCATCATCCCGCCGGGGAAGGCGTAGCGCTCGAGGACGACCTGGTGGATGATCCCCGACCCCGGCTGCCAGAAGCCGATGCCGTACTTGGCCGAGATGCTGGACAGGAAGTCGTAGACCTCCTTGTTGGTCTCCTTGGCCGACAGAAGGTCGGCGACGGCGCCCACCTGGGCCAGGATCAGGTGGTCGCAGTGGACCGTGGTGGGCACCTGCACCCGGGGCAGGCCGGCGGTGGAGAACTGGAGCAGCGCCATCTGGGCGGTGGCGTCCTGCATGGCCACCCGGTCGGG
>JAXDMK010000069.1:0-22628 GCA_034666105.1 Actinomycetota bacterium
TCGCCCTTCATCCACGACATCTCGTTGACGATGTCGGCGTTGAGGCCCTTCTTGGGCTTGAAGACGTAGTCCTCGACGTCGTGCCACCCGAGCTTGTACCGGCCCAGGTCGAGTTCGGTCGTCGCCATCAGCAACACCAGCTTCCACAAGAGAGAGGGTGGATTTCTCCTACGTAGATAGTAACAAACCCCCCTCCGCTGGTCATCCCCCCGTCTGGCGGATCCGCGATCGGGCGCTGGCGTGGCGCACCAGCTGGCGGAACAGGCCCTGCTGCTCGGGCCAGTCCTCCAGCAATTCGGGGTGCCACTGGACGGCGACGATGTGCGGACTGCCGGGCACCTCGATGGCCTCCACCGTGTCGTCCTCCGCCCACGCCACCGCCCGGGTGCCGGGGGCGGCCTGGTCGACGGCCTGGTGGTGGAGGGAGTTCACCTCCACCTCGGTGGCGCCCAGGGCCTCGGCCAGGTGGCTGTCGGGCTCGATCTTGACCTTGTGCACCGCCTCCCGGGCCCGCTCCCGGTTCCAGTGCTGCTGGGTCGTGACGCT
Organism: Actinomycetota bacterium; assembly: GCA_034666105.1. GTDB lineage: Bacteria > Actinomycetota > Acidimicrobiia > Acidimicrobiales > AC-14 > JAXDMK01. The sequence goes on from JAXDMK010000069.1 coordinate 547, forward strand.
GGGGACGTGCTGGATCAGGGAGCCGCCCATGGCCACGTTGAGGATCTGCATTCCCCGGCAGGTGGCGAGAAGGGGCAGGTCATCGGCTATGGCGACCTCGAGCAGGCGGATCTCGTAGTCGTCCCGGGCCGGGTCGACGCCCCGGGTCTCGCCGGTGGGGATGGCGTTGTAACGGGCCGGCTGCACGTCGCCGCCGCCGGTGAGCAGGATGCCCTGGATGCAGGCCAGCGACTCCTCCACCAGCGACGGGTCGAGCACCGGTAGCACCAAGGGGATGCCGCCCGCCCGCTCCACGCTCTCGACGTAGAACCGGGACGCGGTGTGCAGGAGCGTCGGCCCGGTAGCGGTCTCGACGACGCGGGGGTAGGCCGTGATTCCGATCGTGGGTCGCACCCCTTTAGCATGCCGCGCCGTGAGCGAGACGCGTCCCGGGTTCCATGCCGCCACCGCCGTCGAGGCGCTGGCCGCGGCCGGCGTGCTGCTCGTCCTGCTGGCGATCTTCCTGTGGACGCCGCTGAGGTCGTCCGGCACCGCCTACTCCTCCGACGACCTGCTCCAGTCGTCGCCGCTCGTCCGCACCGTCCCCGACGACTACCGCTTCGGCAATGTCATGCTCACCGACCCCGTCCTGCAGATGCACCCGTGGCTGGAGTTCAACAAGGACCAGATCGTCGACGGCGACCTGCCCGTCTGGAACCCCTACAACGGGGCCGGGACGCCGCACCTGGCCAACTTCGTGTCGGCCGTCCTGTCCCCCTTCAGCGTTCCCTTCTACGTGCTGCCGTGGCCGGCGGCGCTGCTGGTGTCGGCCGGGCTGAAGCTGTTCGTGCTGGGCCTGTTCACCTACCTGTTCCTGCGCAAGGTGGCCCTGTCGCACATCGCCGGGCTGGTGGGGGCGGCCGCCTTCATGTTCGCCGCCTACAACGTGCTGTGGGTGGCGTGGCCCCATCCGGGAGCCGTCATCTGCCTGCCGGCCGGGCTCTACTTCGCCGAGGTGGCAATGCAGTCGGTCAGCCGGGTGCGGCAGCGGCTGGCCTGGTGCGGGTACGCGGTGGCGGTGCTGGGGGCGTTCCTGGCCGGGCACCCCGAGACCCTCTTCTTCGCCTGGGGTCTGGTGCTGGCCTACGTGCCCCTTCGCCTGCTGGTTTCGCGGGAGCTGGGCCCGGGGCGGGAGCGGCTGGCCAAGGCGGGTCAGTTCGTGGTGGCCAGCGGGCTGGCGGTGGGGCTGGCCGGGGTGCAGCTGCTGCCCTTCGTGGAGTACCTCCACCGCAGCACCGCCTACGCCGAAGGGGCGGAGCGGGCCCAGGCCCACTTCGAGCTGGCCTACTCCGGGCTGCACGCCTTCCCCAACCTGTTCGGGGCGCCCAGCGCCGCCTACTACCAGCCGCTGCAGCTGGTCGGGGGACTGCAGCTGCCGAACGGCACCCGTTTGCCGTCGAACTACAACGAGTCGGCCGGGTTCTACGTCGGGCTGCTGGTCCTGCTGCTGGCGGGTGTCGGCCTGGTCTCGCTGGTGCGTCGCCGCAGTTCGGGGGCACGCCGCTTCGTGGGCGGGTTCGCGGCGGTGGCGGCGGTGGCGTGGGTGGTCTACGTCCACGACCTGGGCGGCGTCGGCCACACCATCGGCAAGCTCCCCCTGGTCGAGTTGAGCGCCATCAACCGCAGCCACCCCATCTGGGCCTTCGCCGTCTGTTGCCTGGCCGCCATCGGGGTCGACGCCCTGCTGCGGGCGGGTGCGGGCGGGGGGAAGCGGGCGTGGCTGGCCGCGGGCGGGGTGGCCGCGGGCGGGACCCTGGTGCTGGCCGGGGCCGTCCTCCTGGCCCGCCACACCCTGGCCGCGGGTGGCAACCTGGGCGGCCGGGTGCTCGACCCCATCGGCAAGGCCTCGGTCGACGCTCACCTGCGCTTCGTGGCCTTCTCCTTCCTGGCCGGGCTGGCGGTGCTGGTGCTGCTGGTGGGGCTGGCGGCGCGGGGACGGTGGGTGCGGGGCGTGGCCGGGCTGGCGGTGGTGGGGGTCGTCTTCGCCCAGGGGGGCTGGCTGCTGCGGTCGCACAACCCCACCATCGACGCCGACCTGGAGGCGGCGTCGTCGCCCGGGCTGGCGGCGGTGGAGCGGGCCGCCGGCCCCACCGAGGAGACGGTGTCGCTCGGGCCACTCCTGTCGGCCGACGCCAACCTCTGGTACCGCCTGCGGTCACCCGACTCCTACGACGGGGTGGGCGTCCGCCGCTACGAGCAGCTGCAACGGGACCTGGCCGTCCTGCCCGAGCCGTTACGGGGGGTCCGGACGCTCGACGTCCTCGGGATCCGCTACGTCGCGTCGCAGCAGACCTATCCCACCGCCCTGCCCGCGGCCCGCCTCCCGGCGGGGCGGACGTTCGCGGCCACGCTGAACGGGATGCACACGGTCACCGCGGTGCTGGCGCCGGCGCCGGCGGGGCCCTGCCAGGTCACGCTCGAGCTGGTCGACTCGGAGTCGGGGGCGGTGGCGGGCCAGGCCGCGGCCCCCTGCCGCAAGCCCTTCACCACCCTGTCCTTCCCGCCCATCGCCGACAGCCAGGGGCGGACGTACACCGCCCGGTTCGGGGGCCAGGCCGACGTGCTGGCCCTGGCCCCGTGGGCCCAGGGCGTGGTCGGACTGGAGCAGGTGGACGGAAACGACCAGATCGCCCTGTTCCGGGCGCCCGGGAGCCCGGCCCGGTACTTCTCACCGGCCGAGTCGCGGCCGGTGGCCGGCGACGACGAGGCCCGCCGCATCCTGGCGTCCCCCGACTTCTCCATGGCCCGCACCGTCCTCGTCGCTGACGACGCCGTGGCCGCGACCTCGGGGACGCCCGGCACCGTCGACCTGGTCGAGCAACGGGCGACGAAGGTGGTCGTGCGGGTGACGCGAGCCGACCCGGGCTGGCTGGTGGCGATCCAGACCTCGTATCCGGGCTGGACGGCGACCGTCGACGGCAAGAACGCCCCCGTGGAACGGGCCGACTACGCCTTCACCGCGGTGGCCGTCGGCGCCGGCACCCACGAGGTCGTCCTCCGCTACCGGCCGCGGTCGGTGCGCTACGGGATGATCGTCACCGCCGAGGCGTTGGTCCTCATGGTCGTGTGGTTGGCCACATCCCGGCCACGAACTCCACGAGCGCGTCGAGAGCGGATTCCCTGGGATCGGACCAAGGCTCGCCCGGCGGCGGAGCCGGCGGAGCCGGCGGTGGTGGAGGGTCCCCCGGAGCCGGCGGACTGGCCCCGATCCTGAAGTAGGCGGCCCGCCCGGCGCCGGCGTCGGCCTCGATCTCGGCCAGGAGGGCGCCGGCCGCCCCGGCGTCGTCGCCCACCACCACGACCGTCGCCCCCGCCGCCGCCAGCCGCCGGGCCACGTCGGCCTGGTCGAGCCCCACGATCGCCACCCGTCCGGCCAGGTCACCCCCCACGCCGGCCAACCTACGCCCGCCGGCGAACGGGGGCGCCGGCGTCGGCGCCGGCGTCGGCCTCGGCGGGTGGCGTCTGACAGACCCGGGACGTGGGCAGGAAGCGGGGCATGGCTACCGACGCCCCCACCGACGCCTTCCAGCGGATCGCGGCCGACCTCGACTACCCGATGACGATCGTCACCACGGGCGACGGTGACGAGCGGGCCGGGTGCCTGGTCGGCTTCGTGGCCCAGTGCAGCATCGACCCGCCCCTGCTCATGGTGTGGCTGTCGAAGAAGAACCGCACCGCCCGGGTGGCGTACCGGGCCTCGACCCTCCTGGTCCACTTCGTGGGACGGGACCAGGAGGACCTGGCCGCCCTCTTCGGCACCCGGACCGGTGACGAGATCGACAAGTTCTCCCGCTGCCGGTGGCAGCCCGGACCCGACGGTGTCCCCCGGCTGACGGACTGCACCCGATGGCTGGCCGGCCACGTCGTCGAGCGCTTCGACACCGGTGACCACGTCGGCCACCTGCTCGACGTCTTCGACGGGGCGGCCGGGGAGTGGGCCGGCCAGCTCGGGTTCCAGCAGGTGAAGGACCTGGAGGCCGGGCACCCGGCCTGAACGGGGAGCGGGGAATACCCGACCCCGCTAGTCGGGTTTAGACTGTCGTCATGCCCGGTACCCCTCCGCCGATCGACCCCCGCGGGCCCCGCTTCAACCAGGCGGTGCTCGCCACCGGGCTGGTCGCCGGGTTCCTGTTCGACTGGAAGCCGGTCGTGCCCTTCTTCGCCGTCGTCCTCCTCCTGGGCGCCGCCTTCGGTCCCCGGTACGGGCCCTTCCTCCGCTTCTACGCCGAGGTGGTCAAGCCCCGCCTGTCGCCCCCCAGGGAGTTGGAGGACCCCCGCCCGCCCCGGTTCGCGGCCACCGTGGGCGTGATCTTCCTCACCTCGGCCACCGTCGCCTTCCTCGCCGGCGCCTCGACCCTCGGGTGGGTGCTGGCCCTGGTGGTGGCCGTCCTGGCCGGGCTGTCGGCCACCACGGGCGTGTGCGTGGGCTGCGAAATGTGGCTCTTCGCCGCCCGCCGGCGGGGTGTGGCCGTGAGCGGGAGCGGCTCATGATCCCCCTGCGGCTGCTGGTGGTCGTCGTCCTCGCCCTCGGCGTGCTCCTGGTGGCCCGCCGCTTCCGCCAGTGGCGATCCACCGTCCGCACCGAGATGCCGGCCACGCCCCTGATCCCGCTATCGATCCGGGCCGGCGCCGAGCGCACGTGGGTGATCTTCACCACGCCCTTCTGCGCCAGCTGCGGTCCCATCGAGGCCCGGCTGCGAGCGGAGGAGCCCGACGCCAACGTCGTCCGCATCGACGCCACCGAGGAGCCCCAGCTGTCCAACGCCTTCAAGGTGCGCAGCGCCCCCACCGTGCTGCTGGCCGACGGCGACGGTCGGGTGCAGGCCCGGCTGGTCGGCGCCGAGGCGTTCGAGCGCTACGTGCGCAACCCGGCGTAGGGACGCCGGCCGGCGGGGATCCCCGCCCGCGACGGGTTCTTGCGGTCACGGTCGGAGAGCACCGGGTCGGTGAGGCCCCAGTCGGCGCCGATCTCGGGGTCGTCCCAGGCCACGCCCAGCTCGTCGTCGGGGTTGTAGTACTGGTCGACCAGGTAGGTGAGGGTGAGGTCGGTGAGGGCGGCGAAGCCGTGGGCCACGCCCGGCGGGATGAACACGCCCCGCCCGTCCTCGTCGCCCAGGTCGAGCTCGAGGGTGGCGCCCTCGGTGTCCGACCCGTCCCGCAGGTCGTGGAGGACGACGCGGGCCAGGCCCCGGGTCATGTACCAGTAGTCGGCCTGGTGCAGGTGGTAGTGGAGCCCGACCACCGCCCCCGCCTGCTTGTCGGAGCGGTTGCCCTGCACCATCTCCCGGCCCTGGGGGAACCACGACCGGCGGTAGCTCTCGACGAAGCGGCCGCGGGCGTCGCCGAAGGTGGCGGGCTCGACGACGAACACGCCGGCGATGACGTCGGACTCGGTGATTTTGGTGGCGCTCATAGCTCGAAGCGACCGTAGCCGCCCCGGTAGAAGACCAGGGGAGCGCCCTCCCGGGCCACTTCGAGACCCGTCACCCGGCCGATCACGAGCACGTGGTCGCCGGCGTCGTGCTCGGCCTCGACGGCGGCGTCGATCCACGCCAGGGCCCCCTCCACCACCGGTGAGCCGGCGGGCGACGGGTGCCAGCCGACGCCCTCGAAGCGTTCGACGGCGGAGGCGGTGGACGCGAACCGCCGCGACACCGCCTCCTGGTCGGCGCTGAGGATGTTGACGGTGAAGCGGCCCGTGGCCCGGATGCGCGGCCACGTGGACGAGGTGCGGCCGACGCAGAACGCCACCAGCGGGGGGTCGATCGACACCGACGTGAACGAGTTCACCGACAGCCCCACCGGGGCGCCGCCGCCTTCCCCGGCGCCGGTGACGACGGTCACCCCGGTCGCGAAATGCCCCAGGACCTGCCGGAACCGGGCCTCGTCGATTGCTCGGTCGGGCACTCGGTCGGGGGCGGTCACGGTGGTCGAGGCTACTGGCGGGGCGCGCCTTCGCCGCCCGGGCTGTGACGCGACTGTGACCCCGCTGAGAAGGAACGGTTTCACGGGACGCAGACCATGGCTGCTACGAGGCCCGGCGTCGGGCCCCAGACCATGGAGGTCCCGCAATGTCCGCTCGTACCCGAATCTGCCGCTCGCTGGTGATGGTGGCCGTGGCTGCGACCACGCTCGCCGTCCCCGCCTCGGCGTCGGCCGCGTCGGCGGCCCCGTCCTGCGCCGTCACCTGGGGGAGCCTGACCAGGGCCCACGCCTCCACCGTGACGGCCCCGCTCGACCTGGTCCGCACCGGGCGCCACAGCTGCTACGACCGGGTCGTCTTCGAGTTCGAGGGGCCGATGGACGGTTACCGGGTCGACTACGTCGACCAGGTCCGCACCGAACCCGACGGCTGGGTGCTGCCGGTCACCGGCGGGGCCCGGCTACAGGTCACCCTGGTGGCGACCGTCATCGACGAGACCGGGCGGTGGACCTACTCGCCCCCGTCGTCGTCGCAGGTGGTCGACGTCACCGGCTACCGGACGCTGCGGCAGGTAGCCCTCGGGGGGACGAACAACATCGGCCACCCGTCGGAGTGGCACACCACCTTCGGCATCGGCGTGCGGGCCCGGCTCCCGTTCCAGGCCTTCGTCCTGCCCGGCCCCGGCACCCACAGCCGGCTCGTCATCGACGTCGCCCACCGCTGGTAGCGGGCAGGTCCGGCGATCACGGAAGTCGCAGCTCACCCTCGTGGCTGACGGCCAGCCCGTCGGCCACGAGGCGCGCCGCCACCCGGTGGGCCCGGGGCGGGTCGTCGGGCCAGCCGGCGGCGGCGGGGACGTCGGCCTCCGGCACCGGCGCCCGGCGGAGGGCGTCGACCAACCGGCCCCGGCCCTGGCGGTCGGAGCCGGCGAATGCGGACTGGAGCGTGCCGGTGCCGGCCGAGCCCTCCGCCGGATCGGGCGCCGGCCGTCCCGCCGCCGCCCACCCGCACCACGGGCGCAGGGGACAGTCGGCGCAGGCCGGGGCCCGCTTGGTGCAGACGGTGGCGCCCACGTCGAGGAGGGACTGGTTCCACGCCCAGCCCTCGCCCGAAGGGACCAGGCCGTCGGCCAACGCTTGAGCCTCACCGGCGCCCAGGCGGCGGCCGGAGAAGGCCCGGGCCAGCACCCGGGCGGTGTTCACCTCCACGATCCCCACGTCGCCGGCGAAGGCGAAGGCGAGCACCGCCCGGGCCGTGTAGGGGCCGACGCCGGGCAGCCGGCGCAGCCCGGCCAGGTCGTGAGGGAGCCGCCCGCGGTGGCGTTCGACCACCGCCACCGCCGCCCGGTGCAGGTTCAGCGCCCGCCGGTTGTAGCCCAGGCCGGCCCACTCGGTGATGACGTCGGCGACGGGCGCGGCGGCGCAGGCGGCGACGGTCGGAAAGCGGTCCAGGAAGCGGTGGTAGCGGGGGACGACCCTGTCCACCTGCGTCTGCTGGGTCATGACCTCGCTGACCAGCACCGCCCACGGGTCGCGGGTCCGCCGCCAGGGGAGGTCGCGCCGGTTGCGCCCGCCCCACTCGAGGAGCGCGCCCTGCAGGGGCGTGGGGCCGACCACCGGCCGGAGCGTAACGTCGGCGTCGCGATGCTCGAGTTCGCCCTCCGCAACGACGTCTACCGCCGGCCGCTGATGACGGCCCTCGACCGCCTCGGCCTGCGGGAGGGATGGAGCTGCGTCGACGTGGGGGCGGGCGGGGGCGACGTGAGCGTGGCCCTGGCCGAGGTGGTGGGCCGCGACGGCCGGGTCTACGCCGTCGACAGCGACCCCCGGGCCCGGGACGTGGTGGCGGCGGCCGCGGCCGGTGCCGGGCAGGCCCAGGTGTTCGCCATCACCCAGGCGGCGGAGGACCTGCTCCTGCCCGAGCCCGTCGACCTCGCCTTCTGCCGGTTCGTGCTCATGCACGTCCACGACCCGGCGGTGGTTCTCGGGCGCATGGGGGGAGCCGTCCGGCCCGGTGGTTGGGTGGTGGCCCAGGAGCCGATCACCTCCGCCGGCCGGGTGGGTGGGCGACCGCTGTCGATGCCCGACGCCCGCCATCCCGACGTCGGCGCCGACCTGCCCGCCCTGGCCGTCGCCGCCGGGCTGGACGTGGTCGACGCCTGGGCCGAGTCCCAGGCCGGCGCCGGTCCCGGTCCGGTGGCCGACTACCTGGCCTCGCTCACCGGCGTCCACCCGGGCGACGACGCGGTCGTCCTGCCGCCGCTGGTCACCGTGGTCGCCCGCCGCCCGTTGCACTAGCGGCCGTCCCCTTCCGCGGGCCCGGCCAGTGGGCAATACTGCCCGTGGTGCCAGGCGGCACCGGGCCGGGGAGGGCTGCCAGAGCCATGAGGCGGACGGGGTGAGCGAGTGGCTGGTCGAGGCCGACGGGCTGCGCAAGACCTACGCCGCCGGCCGCCACCCCGGGATCGACGTGGTGCGCGACGTGAGCATCAGCATCCGTCCGGGCGAGAACGTGGGCCTCGTCGGCGACGTGGCCGCGGGCAAGAGCACGGTCGCCCGCATGCTGACCGGCTTCCTCACCCCCGACTACGGGTCGGTCAAGGTCGAGGGCACCGACGTCGCCTCCCTGAGCCGCAAGGAGCTGCTGGCCCTGCCCGGCCGCGTCCACCTCGTCCCCCAGGACCTCGAGTCCGTCCTGCCCTCCCGGGCGAAGGTCTCCAAGGTGGTGGAGGAGCCTCTCGACTGGGTCAAAACGGGGGCCGACCACCGCCAACCACTGGTGCTGGCGGCCCTGACCGCGGTGGCCTTGCCGGCGGAGGAAGTGTGGGGCCGGCGGGTGTCGTCCCTCACCGCCGACGAGCGGGCCCGGGTGGCCCTGGCCCGGGCCCTGATCCTGCGCCCCCGGCTCGTCGTCGCCGACGAGCTCACCGGCGCCCTCGACCCCACCGCCGCCGCCGACCTGGTCCAGCTCATGGCCGAGCTGGGCATCCTCCACGGCATCGGCTACCTGTTCGTCACCCGCGACCTGGCCCTGGCCGAGTTCCTCTGCGACCGGCTGGTGGTGATGGACGAGGGCCGCATCGTCGACCAGGGGCCCACCGATCAGGTGATGTCACGGCCCCTCCACCCCCGCTCGGTCGAGCTGATCGAAGCCGCCCGCCGCCAGCACGAACCCGAGGCCGACGCCGGCTAGCGGTTTAGACCTCCACCGTGAGGCCCCGCCAGTAGAACCACATCGTCCGCCACCGGACCACGCCGGTCACCGGCAGGCCCACCAGGTGCCAGAACATGCGCCACGTCTCCCGGTAGCCGACCCGGCGGCCGAGCTTGTCCCGCTTGGTGCGGTGGGTCACGCCGTGGAGGATGCGGGCGGTAGTGGGCAGCCGCCCCTCGGCGATGACCTCGTTGATCATGATCTCGATGGAGTAGCCCTGGCGCTTGTGGTCGGGCACGGCCTCCCACACCCACCGCGGCACCAGCCGCTCGCCCGTGGTCGGGGCCAGGCGCAACACGATGGGGTTCCACCAGCCGTAGTCGAACCACCCCACCGACATCGACGCCCGGCCCTCGACGTACGGCCGGCAGATCCCGTCCAAATGGGTCGCGGTCAGGCCGACCAGGTCGGCGTCGCAGAACAGGAAGGCGCCGGCATCGCTGGCCTGCACCCCCGCCTCCAGGGCGTGGGCCTTGGAGCCGGTTCCCTCCCGCCGGACGACCTTCGCCCCCGCGGCGATGGCGATCTCGGCCGTGCCGTCGGTCGACCCGTCGTCGACGACGACGACCTCGCGGGCGTACCGGCACCCCCGGGCCGCCTCCACCACGCTCGCCACCGTCGGCGCCTCGTTGCGGGCGGGGATGACGATGTCGATGATCCGGGGGTCGACGGCCGGCGAGGCGGTCAACCGAGCTGGGAACGCAGGAATTCGAGGGTGCGCACCCACGCCACCCGGGCCGCCTCCTCGTCGTAGACGTCGGGGCGGGAGTCGTTGAAGAAGGCGTGGTGGGTGCCGGGGTAGAGGAACGTGCGCACGTCCTTGCCCAGGTCGGTGAGGGTGGCCTCCAGCTTCTCCACCGCCGGTGCACCGGCCATGTCGTCGTCCTCCGCGTAGTGGCCCTCCACCGCCCCCGCCAGGCGGGAGTAGTCGGGCTGCACCGCGTCCCAGGGGATGAGGCCGTAGAACGGAACCACCGCCGCCACCGCGTCGGGGCGGAGGGTGGCCAGCCACAGGGCCAGTCCCCCGCCGATGCAGAAGCCGACCACGCCGACGGTGTGCCCCCGCACCGACCCGTGGGCGAGCAGGAAGTCGACCGCGCCCGACATGTCCTCCGCCGCCCGCCCGGTGTCGAGGGCCTTCGACGACTTGGCCGCCAGGTCGGGCTCCTTGTGGGGGACGGTCCTGCCCTCGTACAGGTCGGGCGCGACGGCGGTGATGCCCTCCGCCGCGAACCGGTCGCAGACGTCCTTGATGTGAGGCTCCAGCCCCCACCACTCCTGGATCACGATCACGCCCAGCCCGGCGCCGCCATGGGCCGGAGCCAGGTAGCCCTTCCCGGTGCCGCCCTCGGCCGGGAACTCCACCATCTCACCGTGATCGCCCATGGGCCGGAAGCTACCCCCGGGGGCGACCGGCCTACCGGCGGGTCAGCTCGGGGACGGCGACACAGCCGGCCCGGGCCAGCGCCTGCTCCAGCGATTCGGGGCCGGTGGGTCCGACGATCACGTCGACCAGGTCGATCGGCAGCCGCTCCGACGGCTGGGCCCAGGGTTCCGGCACCAGATCGAGACGATCGGCCAGGGCGGCCCATAGTCCCTCGGGCAGCACCCGACCCACGCCCGCCACCACCCACACCGGGACGCCGGCGTGGACGGCCACCGCGGCCGCGGCCCGGGATCCGGCCGCCGCCACCAGCCCCTGGGGGCCGAGCGCATCCGCTTCCAGCACCACCAGGTGGCTGGCCACCACCGCCGCCCCCAGTCCCGACTCGGCCACCGCGGCCACGTCCGACCCCTCCTCGTCCAGTTCGTAGAGCAGGCGCCCGCCCTCCCCCCGGGCGTCGACGACCAGCACCTGCACGTCACCCCGCCGGGCCAAGGCCCACCCCGCCTGTCGGGGCGAGCCGAGGACGGTGACGGTGGCACCCTCGGGCAGCGCGTCGGCCACGGACCGGGGGGTGGGGTCGTGGCGCAGCTCGTCGGCCGAGCGCCACGCCTCGTGGGCCGGGTCGGCCGCGGCCAGCACCCGGGCCGCCAGCCACCAGAGGGGCCCGCAGGTGGGTTGGCGGTCGACCAGTCGCCGGCACGCCGTCACCACCGCCGCCGGCTCGCCGGCGATGGCGGCCAGGGCCGACGCCGCCTGGCGCGCCACCAGTCCCGGGTCCTCGCCCCCCGCCCGGGCCGCCATCCGCAGCCGCTCGAACGGGTGCACGGTTCGGTCAGGCTCCGGACGGGCTCAGGGGAATCCGGGCTTGAACACCATGAGGATGACCACCGCCACCGTGATCAGGTTGAGGAGGCCGCCCACCATCCCCGCCTTGGCCCCCAGCTTGTCGAGCTCGGCGGCCGACGCCTGGGAGCCGCCCGCGGTCTCCTTGAGGATGGCGTTGATACGGCGGACGGTCGGCCGGTGGAGTCCGTGGAACAGCCCGATGCCCACCAGGTAGAGCAGCAACGACAGGCCCACCCACGCCTGGCTGAAGGCGAAGACGTCGTCGCTCATCAGTATCAGGACGATGCCCAGCACGGGCACGGCGTAGATGAACCACTCCGAGAACGAGTAGCCCTTCTCGACCGCCCCGCCGATGGCGGCCCCCTCCCGCCCCTTCTGGCGGGCGGCCACGGCGCCGAAGTAGCCGGTGACAACCACTCCCCCGAACCCGATGATCACCGCCATCAGGTGCAGGACCAACACGACCTTGTAGGCGCCACTGTCCGGTCCCATCGGGGCCCCCTTACGAATCGACCAGGCTCGCTGCGCCGAAGATAGCTGGGGTACCGTCCGGCCGTGGCCACCAACCCCCCGCCGACGCTGGTGCTGTCCGCCCTCAACGGCCGCTCGCACACCGTCCGGGAGTGGCTCACCACCTTCCACCTCCTGTTCGTGGCCATCGGCACCCGGGGACCGAGCGAGTGGATCGTCCCCACCGCCCGCCGGGTGCTCTACGACTACGAGCAGGCCGACTGCCGGGTGGCGTGGCTGGTGGCGGGCGACGAGTCCGACGCCCGCCGCCTGCTGGGGTCGAAGGTGGCCACGACCGACCTGGTGTTCATCGACCCCGAGCTCACCGCGGTCAGGGCCTTCGGGCTGTCCACCCTGCCCGCCATCGTCCACCTGGGCATCGACGGCACCGTGGTCAACGCGGTGGAGGGATGGGACCCCATGGCGTGGCGGGTGCTCACCACCGAGCTGTCCCGCCAGGTGGGCTGGAGCCGGCCCCGGCTGCCCGACCCCAAGGACCCGGGGCCCTTCAAGGGGGCCCCGCTGCCGGCCCGCGCCGGCTGAGAGGCCAGAGGGGGAGGCATCTAAGCCAGGCGGCGGGCCTCGGCGGCGGGGTCGCTGGTGAGGGAGAGGGCGGCGAGGACGAGGATCGACGTGGGGGCGTTGCGCAGCTCCCCCAGGACCCATGTCGAGCGGTCGACCGCCTCCAGGGCATCAACCATCGACCGGGGCCCGACACGGCGGCGCCGCAACTCCGACGCCAGCTTGGCCGCCTCCACCTGCATCCGCTGCCTCCTTCCTTACGTCCCCACCCTCGCCCCTCGGCCCTGTGGAGCACAAGGCCGTAAAACCTGGGCACAACTTCGCCGGAACCGCGGTTGGGTGGGGAAAACCGCAGGTAGGAGGGAGCGGGGCACCCTCAGCGGTCGGTCAGCGGGCGATGCCGCCCCTGGTCATGGCGTCGACGTCGAGGACGCGGTCGATGTCGGCCCCCTCCATCAGGCCCCGCTGGAGGACGACCTCCCGCAGGGTGCGGCCCTCGGCCAGGGCCTGGCGCACCACCGCCGCCGCCTCCTCGTAGCCCAGGTGGGGGACCAGGGCGGTGGCCAGCGCCGGCGACGACTCCGCGTAGCGCCGGCAGCGGTCCTCGTCGGCCTCGAAGCCGGCCAGGCAGCGGTCGGCCAGGGTCCGGGAGGCGGCCGCCAGCAGCCGCACCGACTCCAGCAGGTTGCGGGCCATGACGGGCACGGCCACGTTGAGCTCGAACGAGCCGGTGGCGCCGGCGAAGGCCACCGCGGCGTCGTTGCCGATGACCTGGGCCGCCACCTGCACCACCACCTCGGGGATCACCGGGTTGACCTTGCCCGGCATGATCGAGCTGCCCGGCTGGAGGTCGGGCAGGTGAATCTCGCCCAGGCCGGTGGCGGGCCCGCTCGACATCCACCGCAGGTCGTTGGCCATCTTCACCAGGGAGACGGCCACCGTGCGCAGCATCCCCGACGCCTCCACCAGCGCGTCCCGTCCCCCCTGGGCCTCGAAGTGGTCACCGGCCTCCCGCAGGGGCAGGCCGGTGGCGTCCGCCAGCAGGGCGATCACCGCCGCCGCGAAGCCGGACGGGGCGTTGATGCCCGTGCCCACCGCGGTGCCGCCCAGGGCGAGCTCACCCAGCCGGGGAAGGGTCGACTCCAGCCGGTCGATCCCGTGCTCCACCGCACTGGCGTAGCCCCCCAGCTCCTGGCCCAGGGTGACGGGGGTGGCGTCCATCAGGTGGGTGCGGCCGGCCTTCACCACCTTGGCCATGTCCTCCTGGCGGCGGCGGAGGACGTCGGCCAGGTGACGGAGGGCAGGCACCAGGTCGGTGGCCACCGCCGCCACCGCGGCCAGGTGGACGGCCGACGGGAACACGTCGTTCGACGACTGGGACGCGTTGACGTGGTCGTTGGGGTGGACCGGCCGTCCGAGGCGCTCGGCGGCCAGGCCCGCGATCACCTCGTTGGCGTTCATGTTCGACGACGTGCCCGACCCCGTCTGGAAGATGTCGACGGGGAAGTGGGCGTCCCAGGCGCCGGCGGCCACCTCGCCGGCGGCGGCGCCGATGGCGGCGGCCAGGTCGGCCTCGATCACCCCCAGCTCGGCGTTGACCGCGGCCGAGGCCCCCTTGATCCGGCCCAGGGCCCCGATCAGCTCCCGCCCGATGCCGTGGCCGGAGATGCGAAAGTTGTCCACCGCCCGTTGCGTGGAGGCCCCCCAGCGGGCGTCGGCCGGCACGTCGACCTCGCCCATCGAGTCGTGTTCGCGACGGGAGGCCATGGCATCGGATTGTTGCACCCCTCGGAGGGCCAGGTTAGGGTTCGGCGGAACCGAGGACCCCCCCGGCGTAAGTGAGGCTGATGACCCCACGTCACCGAAGGCTGCTCGGCGTTTTCGTCGGGTTCGTCATGCTGCTCCCCCTCGTGGGGCAGCCTTTGGCGTCGGCGGCGCCAATCGACGACAAGCGAGCCGAGGCATCCCGTCTGCAGGACCAGCTCGAGGCCCAGGGCGAGCAGGTGAGCATCCTCGCCGAGCGCTACAACCGGGCCCGCCTCAAGGTGTCCGAGGTCGAGGCGGGGATCGCCGAGACCGAGTCCAACGTGGCCCGCTCCGACGAGCGTCTGAAGCTGGTCAAGGACCGCCTGGCCAGCGCTGCCGTCGCCGCCTACATGCACGGTGGGGCCAGCTCGTTCATCGGAAACATGGCCCGGGCCGACGGCGACAACATGATCGTGCGCCAGCAGTACCTGCGGGTCACCGCATCCGACCAGCGGGCGATCATCGGCGACCTGCGGCTGGCCAAGGAAGACCTGTCCCTCCGCCGGGCCGAGCTCGACGGCGAGCGCAAGGCAGCGCGGGCCGCGTCCGACGAGGCCGCCGCCGCCAGCCATCAGGCGGAGGCGGCCCAGGCCGACCAGGAGGCGCTCCTGTCCTCGGTGCAGGGTGACATCTCCGGCCTGGTGGCGGAGGAGGCCGCCCGCCGGGAGGCGGCCGACGCCGAGCAGCGGCGCCTGGCGGCGGTGGTGCCCCCGACCGCGGCCAAGCCGGCCGCCCTGCCCGTGGTCGGTCCCGTCCTCGACGCGGTGGCGGCGGAGCTGCCCGCCACCCGCATCCTGCCCTCGTCCGGCCTGGGCGGTGTCGCCGTCGACTGGGCCATGGATCAGCTGGGCAAGCCCTACGAGTACGGCGGGGCCGGACCCGATTCCTTCGACTGCTCGGGCCTCACCATGCGGTCCTGGGGCGCGGCCGGCGTCAGCCTGTCCCACGCCGCCGACACCCAGTGGTACGAGACCACCCGCGTCTCGATCGACGAGATCATCCCCGGCGACCTGCTCTTCTACGGCGATTCGGTCGAGGGCATCCACCACGTGACGATGTACATCGGCAACGGCGAGATGATCGAGGCATCCACCACCGGCACCCCCATCCGCATCCGGGGCTGGCGTTCGGGCGACCTGGTGGGAGCCGGACGCCCCGGCTAGAGAGCAGGGAACCGGGTCACGGCTCCGACGTGGACCAACCTCCATCACCGTCCACCCGGCGGTGGACCTGGGTGACGTTCGTCTACCGGTAGACCCCGTTGTGGCCGATGGAGTGGTTGCCGGGCTGGGGGAACAGCGACAGGCCGTGCGCCCCGGGGCCGGTGACGATGGTGTGCAGCACGGCGCCGGTGGCGGTGTCGATCACCGACACACTCCCGTGGTAGCGGTTCGACACCCACAGCTGGCTGCCGTCGGCCGTCACCTGCATCATGTCGGGGCTGCCGCCCACCTTCCACGTGGCCGCCACCGCCCGGGAGGCCAGGTCGATCACGGTGATGCTCCCGTCGAGGCGGTTGCTCACGTAGAGCGACCTGGCGTCGCGGCTCACGGTGAGCCCGTGGGCCCCCTTGCCGGTGGCGAGGAAGTCGATCTCGGTCATCGACTCCGGGTCGATGATCGATACCCCGTGCCGGCCCTGGTTGGTCACGTAGGCCACCGCCCCGTCGGGCGCCACCTTCACGTCGATCGGCAGTCCCCCCACGGTGACGTGGGCGGCCACCTCCATCGCCACCGTGTCGACCTTCACCACCTGCCCGCTGAACTCGGTGCTGGCGAGGAACCACCGGCCGTCAGCGGTGAAGTCGCCGTGGTCGACCCCCGACCACGGGATCGGCACGCTCTTGAGCAGCGTCCACGACGCCGGGTCGTAGAAGTCCAGCCGTTGGAAGCGCTCGGCGACCACGATGGCCTTGCTCCCGTCGGGCGTGAAGTACAGGTTGTAAGGGTCGGTGACGGGGATCGTCGCGATCGGCTGGCCCGTCCGGGGATCGATCACGGTCATGGTGTTGCTCTCGGTGTTGTTGACGTAGAGCCGGCTGAGGTCCCACGACGGCGTGACGTGGTGGGGGACCCTGCCCACCGCCACCTTGTCGACCACCTCGAAGGTGGTCGGATCGATCACGCTGACGGTGCCGGCACCGCTGTTGGGCACGTACACGCGCACCGGGATGTCGGCCACGCCCGGCGTGAGCGACGGCCCCAGAGCGGCGGCGTAGAGGTTGGGCGGCGCCGGCGGCGATGTGGTCGTCGTGGTCGAGGAGGTGGTCGTCGTGGTCGACGAGGTGGTCGTCGTCTCCACCGGGACGGCGGCCAGGCGGGACGCCGGCCCCCCCGCGTCGAGGGCGGTCTCGTCGGCCAGGCGCGCCTCGAACGGGCCCAGCGCGCCCACCGCGGCGCTGGCCACGAACAATCCGACGACGGCGGCGGCGCGACGGTTGATGCGCATCGGGTTACCCGACGGTAGCGGCCGGTACCCTCCGGTCGTGACCACCGCCGACCTGCCCCACGTGGCCGTGGTCGGGGCCGGCTCGGCCGGGCCCTACGACCTCGACGTGGCCGAGGAGCTCGGGCGGGAGCTGGCCCGGCGGGGCGCGGTGGTCGTCTGCGGGGGCTTGGGCGGGGTGATGGAGGCGGTGTGCCGGGGGGCGCAGCAGGCCGGCGGCCGTACCATCGGCATCCTCCCCGGCGACGACCGCACCCAGGCCAACCCCTTCGTCGACGTGGCCGTGGCCACCGGCCTGGGCGAGGCCCGCAACCTGCTCGTCGTCCGCTCGGCCGACGTGGTGGTCGCGGTCGGCGGCGAGTTCGGCACCCTCTCCGAGATCGGCTTCGCCCTCCGCCTGGGCCGGCCGGTGGTGGGCATCTCCACGTGGGAGCTGTCCCAACAAGGGCGCCCGGTCGACGTCATCATCCGGGTCGACACCGCCGCCGAGGCGGCCGACGAGGCCCTCGCCCGGGCTCAGGCGATCTTGCGCAGCACGACCAGGGAGTAGGCGACCAGGCCCACCTCGTCCTCGGCGGGGAAGACGATTCCCTCCCGGTGGTCGGCGGTGTCGAGCACCAGCTCGAACGCCGACGCCCAGGCCTTCCCCGGTAGGCGGAACTCGACCGGGTTGGGGCCGTTGAGGAGCACCAGGAAGCTGTCGTCGACGATCCTCTGGCCCCGGGGCCCGGGCTCGGAGATCTCGTCCCCGTTGAGGAACATGCCCAGGGCCCGCACCGTGCTCTCCGCCCACTCCCGCTCGGTCATCTCCCGCCCGTCGGGCCCGAACCACCCGATGTCGGCCAGGCCCGAGCCCGACCCGTCGATGGGCCGGCCGTGGATGGGGCGGCCCTGGAAGAATCGCCGGCGCCGGAACACGGGGTGGTCGCGCCGCAGGCGGAGGAGGCGGCGGGTGTAATCCAACAGGTCGGTCCCGGAGTCCCCCAGGTCCCAGTCGACCCACGACACGTCGTTGTCCTGGCAGTAGCCGTTGTTGTTGCCGTGCTGGGTGCGGTTCAACTCGTCCCCCGCCACCAGCATCGGCACCCCCTGCGACAGCAGCAGGGTGGCCAGGAAGTTCCGCTGCTGACGGTGGCGCAGTTCGATGACGTCGGGATCGTCGGTGTCGCCCTCCACGCCGCAGTTCCACGACCGGTTGTCGTCGGTGCCGTCGCGGTTGTGCTCGCCGTTGGTCTCGTTGTGCTTGCGGTCGTAGGACACCAGGTCCCGCAGGGTGAACCCGTCGTGGGCGGTGACGAAGTTGATCGACGCCGACGGCTTGCGGGCGCTGCCCTGGTAGAGGTCGCTCGAGCCGGTCAGGCGGTATCCCATCTCGGCCAGGCTCGCCCCCTTGCCCCGCCAGAAGTCCCGCACCGCGTCCCGGTACTTCCCGTTCCATTCCGTCCACAGCACCGGGAAGTTGCCCACCTGGTAGCCGCCCTCGCCCAGGTCCCACGGCTCGGCGATGAGCTTCACCGCGGAGACGACCGGGTCCTGGTGGATGAGGTCGAAGAACGAGCTCAGGCGGTCGGCGGCGTGCATGCCCCGGGCCAGGGCCGAGGCGAGGTCGAAGCGGAAGCCGTCGACGTGCATGTCGGTGACCCAGTAGCGGAGGCTGTCGAGGATGAGGTGGAGGACCTCGGGATGGCCGGCGTTGAGGGTGTTGCCGCAGCCGGTGAAGTCGACGTAGCGGCGCTGGTCGCCCGCGGCCAGCCGGTAGTAGGAGGGATTGTCGATCCCCCGCAGACTGAGGGTGGGGCCGAACTGGTCGCCCTCGGCGGTGTGGTTGTAGACGACGTCGAGGATCACCTCGATGCCGGCCGCGTGCAGGGCCAGCACCATCGACTTGAACTCCCGCACCTGCTCGCCCCGGGTGCCCGACGACGAGTAGTCGGCGTGGGGGGCGAAGTAGCCGAGGGTGTTGTAGCCCCAGTAGTTGGTCAATCCCCGGCGCAGCAGCTGGGGCTCGGACACGAAGTGGTGGACGGGCATGAGCTCGACCGCGGTGACGCCCAGCCCGACCAGGTAGTCGATCACCGGGGGGCTGGCCAGGCCGGCGTAGGTGCCCCGCAGGCGGGGGGGCACGTCGGGGCGGAGGGCGGTGAACCCCTTGACGTGCAGCTCGTAGATCACGGTGTCGTGCCACGGGGTGCGGGGATGGGTGTCGTCGCCCCATGGGAAGAGGGTGTCGGCGACGACCGAGCGGGGGACGTGGGAGGCCGAGTCCCGCCGGTCGGGTTGGTCGTCGGGGCCGCCCGAGCCGTGGCCGAACACGGCCTCGTGCCAGTCGAGGCGACCGTCGATGGCCAGGGCGTAGGGGTCGACGAGCAGCTTGGACGGGTTGAAGCGCAGGCCCCGGTCGGGATTCCAGGGGCCGTGGACCCGGTAGCCGTAGCGCTGCCCGGGCATGATGCCGGGGACGTAGCCGTGCCACACGTGGCCGTCGACCTCGGTGAGCGGCAGCCGGGTCTCGATGCTGGTCGGGGGCCGTCCCAGGGCCGACGCCAGGCGGTCGTCGTCGAACAGGCACAGCTCGACCGAGGTGGTGCGCTCGGTGAAGAGGGCGAAGTTGGTACCCTGGCCATCCCAGGTGGCTCCCGGAGGTGACGGGTTGCCAGGCCAGAGCTCCATGACGGCTAGCTAAGTCCACCGGGGCACGCAACCGCACGGGAGGGACTTTTTTGGCGAGCAACCCGGCGCAAGGATCCGGTGGGCTCCAGGGACTGGCGACCCGCTGGAACGACCTGGCCACGCCGTGGCGGGTCAACGTCGCCCTCTACGCCCTCACCGCCCTGTCGCTCGTGGCCCTGCTGTTCGAGCTCGTCGCCGGTGGAGGCGCCACCCCCACCGTCGACCTGGCCAGCCAGGTCCCGGTCGCCACCTCCACCTCCACCTCGTCCTCCTCCACGTCGTCCACCTCGACGTCCTCCACGTCGAGCACCTCGTCGACCACCCCCGCCCCGGTGACGGTCACCACCCGGCGCCCGGTCGTGATCACCGAGCCGCCCGACACCGAGGACACGGTCGACCCCGACAGCACCAGCACCACCGAGGACCCGAACAGCACCAGCACCACCGAGGATCCCAACACCACCAGCACCACCGAGGACCCCAACACCACCAGCACCACCGAGGACCCCAACACCACCACCACGACCGCGGTCGCGGCCGCGGCCGTCCCCCAAGAGAACACGAACAGCGCCTAGCCTTGGGCTCGAGGATCGACCCATGGGCATGAACCCGGAAGACTTCTGGTACCCGCAGCCGGACGCCGGCTACGACGACTACACGCCCGCCTGGTGGCAGCTCCGGGCCCGCTGGGCGATGATGCCCAACGCCTACCGCCTCAACTCGGTGCTCTACGTGCTGGGGGCCGTCTCCCTGGCCGTGCTCCTCCTCGAGGTCACCGTGGGCGGGGGCAACGACGGCACCGATCTCGACACCGCCAGCCAGGTGGCAGCCGTCCCCAGCACCACCACGTCGACCACCCGCCTCGGCCGCACCACCACCACCCGGGCGTCATCGACCACGACGTCGGGGCCGGCTTCGTCGCCCACCACCCGCCAACCGACCACCGGTGGAGGTGGAGGAAGAGGCGGAGGCGCGGCCGGAACGTCCGCCCCCACGCCCACCGACCCACCCGCCGGCGTCAACGACACCACGCCCCCGCCCACCACCCCCAACACGACCTCCCCACCCCCGACCGGGCCCACGGCGACATCACCCCCGGTCACTTCCCCCTCCACCACCCGGCCGCCGATCGTCACCACCCGTCCGCCCCCCACCCGGCCCGACTTCACCATCCCCAGCATTCCGTCGTTCCCCACCAGGAGGTAGTGCCCATGGACCTCGGCGATCTGACCAAGAAGGCCAAGGATCTGGCCGAAGAGCACGGCGACAAGATCGACAACGTGGTCGAGAAGGTCACCGAGATGGCCAAGGGTCGCATCACCGGCCATGACGAGCAGATCGACTCCGCCGCGGCGAAGGTCAAGAGCCTCCTCGGCCGGGAGGGCGGGGCCGCCGCCGACACCGGGGCCCCGCAGGAGTAGCCGCCCGGTCGGCGAACCCGGTCAGGCGGGGCCGGTGGCCCGTACCGACGACGCCTGGAGGCCCTTGGGCCCCGTGGTCACCTCGAACTCGACCGCCTGACCCTCCTCCAGGTTGCGGTAGCCGTCGCCTTCGATGGCGCTGAAGTGCACGAACACGTCGTCGCCGTCGGAGCGGGAGATGAACCCGAACCCCTTCTCCGAGCTGAACCACTTGACGATGCCTTGGGCCATGTCGCAGCTTGCCTCCGTCTGGCGTCCCGAAGGACCCGATAGGGCGACGGCCCCCAGGTTCGGGTGCCGCGGTGCGACGATAACCGCGGCCACCCGCGCCGGCACGGGACCCGCTCAGGCGGGCCTGCCCGTCACCGGCGCCCTGGTCCCCGTCGGCCCCCGGTGCCGGAGGGTGCCGGTCCGTGCCAGTCGATGCACAGCAGCGACGCGTCGTCGTCCAGCTCGGCTTCGGAGGCGGCCAGAACCGACGACTTGAACACGTGCACCATCTCGCGCGGATGCAGGCCGGCGGTCCGCGCCAGGGCGGCGGCGACGTCGAGATGGCCGGCGGCCTCGGCCCGCTCGAGGAGCCCGTCGGTGACGACGACCAGGCGGTCACCCGGCTCGAGATGCCACTCCTGCTCCCGGTAGGAAGCGCCGGGCGTGATGCCGAACGGGATGTCGGCCTCAAGCTCCAGACACCTGACCGTGCCCTGCCGCAGCAGGTACGGGTGGGGATGACCGGCGTTGACCGCGACGACCCGCCCCGAGATCAGGTCGATACGCATCAGCAGCCCGGTGACGAGCTGGTCGTCCTCGCCGTACGCGGTCATGGCGTCGTTGGCCCAGCGGGCCTGTTCGACCAGCCCGGCGTCGGCCCTCCGGGCGTTGCGGAGGGTGCCCAGGACGAGGGTGGCCAGCAGCGCGGCCCGCACGCCGCGCCCCATGGCGTCGGTGACGGACGCGTGCAGCGCATCCCGATCGACGGAGTAGTCGAACGTATCGCCGCCGACGTGGTTGGCCGGCTCCAGCCACCCGGCCAGGGTGAACTGCTCGGCCTCGCAGGTGAGCGCCGGGGGCAGGAGCCGGCGCTGGATCTCGGCCGCCAGGGAGAAGGGGGCACTTCGCTGCACGGACTCGAACAGGTCGGTGTGACGGCGGTTGGCGATGACCACGTAGGCCAGGGCGTGGGCGCTCGACGCCACCTTGGCGACCAGGGCGTCGTCGGGGTGCGACGGCAGCACCACCTCGAGCACGCCCAGGGCGTCGCCCCGGTCGCTGACCGGCGCCAACAGCCGGTATCGGCCGT